>JAUQYZ010000221.1 GCA_030587475.1 Candidatus Sigynarchaeum calidifontis | reverse complement strand
AATCCATCCGAGACATTCGTGATACGCGTCTTAGCCTCATTCAAGTTCAGGCCAGCAATGGCTAGAAACGACCGGACCTTGGGAAGAACATACTCCTCAATCACTTCTTTCGATGGCGCAAGAATAATGAAATCGTCGGCAAGCCGATATACCATTATACCCTTGTTCAATCCCCGCCGCTCCGACGGGGGCAAATACCGGCCGCTTACCGAGTAGATTCCAAATTGTGACTCCAATCCAGTTAATGCAATATTGGCAAGCAAGGGACTTATCACGCCACCTTGTGGCGTGCCCCTTTCTGTTTCTTCAAACCCAATATCACTAATGGCACCAGACTTGAGCCATCGCTGGATCAAGCTATAGAACGGGCTTCCCTTGATTTTGGCAAGCAATGCATCGTGGTCAATATTATCAAAACACTTAGAAATATCGGCATCCAGCACCCATCCAGGATGTGGTTTATAGCCCTTGTAGTGCATCAAGTCCTTGCCGATATATTGCACGGCATCGATGGCACTGCGGCCCGGACGGTAGCCAAAACTATGTGGCTCGAATTTTGCTTCCCATTCCGGATCCATAGCACACATGACAATGGCTTGCTTGGCCCGGTCAAGCATCGTGAGGATACCTAACCGGCGTTGACCGACATTAGGTTTCGGTATCCACACGACTCGTGATGGCACGGGATTATATTTCTTGGACCTCAGACTCTCCACGAGGGCAACCTTGTCCGCATCCTTGATGCAGACGACCCCATCAATACCTGGCGTGAGCCGGCCACGATTGTGTTCAGTGACTCGTCTAACCGCCAGGAGCCTCGCGGGGAGAGATTTAACCAACAATTTCTGCAATTTACTTGCTCGTGAGAAATTGCCAGCACGGGTTTCTCGGAAAATGTTTTGCTGAATCTTCTCGACGTGACTCTGCACGGTGGACCAATCAACTCCTTTCCACTCGATTAACGCACGCTGTTCGGTATGCACGAGTTCATCAGAACTCGTCTCGCATCTTCCGTCCATTAGAGGCTCATCAACATAACTATCTTCCACGTAGGTGTCACGGGAGGTGGGCACCCTTTCGGGTCAGGCAATATACCCTATCCTCCGAGTTACCGGAGGCATTTGCTTCGTCCCGATCTCCGCCTCCCTATGCCGCATCGCTGCGGTACATGGAGGTCTTCCGGAGTTTCTTGTCTGGAATGATTACAAGACCTTTAGGAATCGGCTCTACCCCGGGCGTCATTTGTTCAGGTAGACGTGCGAGGATCCACCGCACGCCCCTAACGCCATTGCCTGTTTAGTCCGGCTGCGTATCAGTTCCCATTTTCGCGGCCCATCTTTCACGAGGCTTCAAACACCGGTTCACACTGTTTTCCATGGGTCTTTCTTGGCTAGCCCTAGCCCGCCCGGGAACAAGCGAGCATCGGTACGTTGCCGTGCATGCTTCAGAGCCTCCATCTTTTGGATGGAAGTCCGCACGGTTGCCACACGCCCCCTGAAAGGGCGGCCTTAGTAAAGGAATTCTAGACAAGACTTTTCTCCGTCGCATGTATCCTGAAGATGTAGTCGGCGCCCATCTTGGCGGGCTTGCGGAGAAACTAGACGAAGCCTCGGGGGGCACTTGCCCCCGGGCAAGTTTGGCGTTTCGAATCTATGGCTTCAAATTTTAAATAAAATACGGGGTATTGTTGTATTTGGACGTATACCGAGGCAGTGCTTGTGGAAGAAAAGTTCGATTACAAATTCAAGATTAGTTTAATAGGCGCAGCCAGTGTAGGTAAGACGTCCCTCATTTTACGTTACGTCAAGAATACCTTTAAAAGTGATCTCAAGAGCACGATCGGCACGAACTTCATGATAAAGCCGGTCATGATCGACGGCGTCAAGGTCCAGCTCTTGATCTTCGACATCGGAGCGCAAGACCAGTTCGTGTCGATGCGGGCCAAGTATTTTCAGGGTTCGAATGGATCCATTGCCGTGTACGACGTCACGTCCCTGGAATCGCTCCGGGCGCTGCCCGAGTGGATCATGTCGCTGCGGGACGTGTGTGGCAACATCCCCATCCTCATCGTCGGCAACAAGACAGACCTCGCCGAGCAGCGTGCTGTTTCCCGGATGGATGCGGAGGCAATTGCGAGCCGGTTCACATGCCTCCACGGCGAGGCATCGGCGAAAACCGGCGAGCAAGTAGAGGAAATGTTCGTGCGCATCGCGCGGGCTTGCCTGGAGCTTTCCTGCACGACCTGATTTCGATCCTCGCGCGAGATGACGGCGGATGTCTAAGGATTCAAAGAAGCTGAAACCGACTTATTGGAAGTACCTCCTGGAGATAGCCAAGGCCGGGGCGCTGGCCGGTCGGATCCCGCTCAGCACGACGCGGGTCGGCGAGCTCGTCGGGACCAGCCAGCAGACCGCGTCGCGGCGCCTTGCCCACATGGAGGACATGGGGTACATCAAGCGCATCGACATCAACGGGAACAAGGTGCAGGAAATTGCCCTCACGGACAAGGCCATCATCGAGCTCAAGGAACTCCACGGGGAACTCGAACGCCTCTTTTCGAAACCGGGTGAAATCATAATACGGGGAAAGGTGACGAGTGGCATCAAGGAGGGCCGGTATTACGTGAGTAAATATTCCGATTTCTTTCGGAACAACCTCGGCATGATCCCGTTCGCGGGCACCCTCAACGTAAAGCTCCTCGACGAGCGCGACGTGCTGTTCCGGAGCCAGATCGAGGTGAACGGCGGGATCCTCATGCGCGGGTTCACTGAGCAAGAGCGGTCGTTTGGCGACGTGTTCGCATTTCGCGTGACGGTCTCCCGGGATGGTGACGAGACCGGCCGGACATTGCCCGCGTACATCCTCAAGATCGAAAGGACACATTATGATAAGAGCGTGATCGAGCTCATTTCGCCGTTCGAGCTGCGGAAAGAATTAAACATCGTGGATGATGAAGTCGTTCGAATCACATACTTGCCTGGCAATCAAAAATAGCTAATCAATTGACATAATCACGTGTTTCCTGGTAATTTCTTGATTTTTCCCACGATGTCACTGGTGCTCGTAAGAGGGAAATCGTTGATTCTTTCTTGGAGTCGCATTACTTCGATGCGCGAAAGCCCTTTCTCGGCGAGCATGGCTTGCCACTTCTCGACTGAAGGCCCTTGATCTGGGCCGAGCAAGATGATATCGGGCATGACGTCGGATATGATCCGTGTGAAATCCAACGTCTCATGGCCGAGGATGGCCTTGTCAACGCCCTGCAGCCTGCTCACCACGAACAGCCGCTGCTTCTCCGGGATCACCGGCTTGTGCCCCTTGATCTTCTCCACGACCGCATCCGTGCCCACGACGACCACCAACTTCCCGAGCTTTGTCGCCGCGTCTATCAAGTGCAAATGACCTGGATGGACCAAGTCAAATGTCCCCGCGACCAGGACGGTCTTGCGCTTCTTCTCGGTCATGTAGCGTGCCCCTGCATTCATCTATTCCCTCGTGATCCTGGCGTTCACGAACACGGGCCCGTTGATCTTGATCTTCCGTTGCTTGTCCGTGATGAACCGCACGACCGCGGGATCGATGGTAATATTCACGTCAGCGGCTTTCTTGACCATCTTGTATTGGAGGATAATCTCCTTCCCGGTAGCCTTGGCAAGCTGCTCGGCTTGGAAAGCGATGTCGCTGGCGATCGCATCAACGAACTTGATGCCAGTGCTCGTTGCACCATCGGGTAGCGAACCAGCGCTGCTTTCAAAGCAGTTGATCTCGCCGTCCTTCACGTAGATCTCGTTGTAGAGTGCCTTGCTCACGAGTTTCACCCCTTTCTCTTGTTGCCACAGCTGCACTTGCACCTTTTTGCCGTCAATAGCGAAATTTCCGACCAGCGCGGTGCACGGCGATGGATCCTGTCCATGCTCCTTGATCGTGGCAACCACCGCCGCAATGATGGCTTTCCCATCATCAGTCGATGGCTTGTTGGCGACGCGGATGAGCGGGATGATTTCCTTGTCGGAAAACGACGACGGGGCGTAGAAGTAGGGATATGCCAGCTGGCGAATATCCACGCAGCCTGTCTTGATCATCGCGATGCGCTCGATGCCGAATCCGATGTTGAATGTCGGGTGAAGGATGCCATATTTTGCGCAACTGATGGGACTGTAAAAACCGCCATCGCCGATCTCCAGCCAGTCACCATCGTTCTCGTGCTTGACGAATATCTCGAATTCCATGCCTGGCGCGTAATACTTGCCAGTTGTTTTCTTGATCTCGAATTTCGCGTCCTGGAAGCCAATTTTCTTGCAGATCGTCCTCGAAATGTCCATGCAGTCTTGCAGCGTGATGTTATCGTGGCAGATCACGAGTGACATGGTGTGTGACTCGTAAAGGTGGCGGGCATCGAGCTTTTGTTCCCTGCGAAACTTGAGTCCGACGTGAAAGAGCTGGATGGGTAACGGTTTTTTTCCTTGGAGCGCGCCGAGCACGGGGAACCACAACGCCGTCGTGTGCGAGCGGAGCGTCCGCTTTGACGGGACGGGCTGGATGTTCTTGAACTCGGGAAACACCTTGTCGATGATGTCGGCCGCTTCCGACGGGGAAACGCCGAGTTGTTTCACCATCTCGTCGAGAAAATCATCGGCCTCGATCTCGTTCTTCTTGTAAGCCTTGAAGAGCTTTTGGAGCACATCAAATTTATCGAATTTCGGGACTAGTAATTTGATATGATCCATTTTCTTTTGCGATATGCCGATATCAGGGCGGGGCAATTCGGCCGTGTAGAAAATACGGTCTGTGATGAGCGCGGCCTCGGGGCCATATTCCTTGTAAATCTCATCCTCGTCCACGAAAATCGGCAAGACGATCTCCTCGAACCCGAGCGAGATGAGCGCATGTCGTGCATCTTGGATGAAGGAATAAATCGGGTGTGCGGAACCTCGGGCTGGATCGAGCGTGAATTTGGTTCCATCCTTCTCGAGCAGCTTGGCAGATTCGTTCCATGCCCGCTCGTAATTGCGCTTGGCGGCCTCAAGCAGCGAATTGGTATCGAACTTGACCATGATCCTATGCCTTTTTTGTCTTCGAGAGGTTGGTGTTGAGCTTGTCGATATGCATTGCCATGGTGAGCTCGCTGCGCGTGGCATTGATGAGCTTTCGATTGCCATCCGCCTTGTGCCGCACATCCGGGATCACGGCATTCGGGTAATCGAGCGCGTTCACGTGGTCGTGTAGCTTCTCCATTATGCCGAAATACTTGAGCGCATCTTCGAACCTCTCCTCCCTAATGCAATCGAGGACGGCGCGGCGTAGCTCGCCAATCGTGTCGCACAAGCCCGTGAGGTACTGGACCGCGGGGACGGGCGGGTCGAGCTCGGAGGGCATCGGGAACTTGCTTCCGGTGAAGATGCTCTTGAGCAAGCAAGCCTCCGTGAACTCCTGGTATATGCCGTCGAAATAGGAGCCGAACTGGAGTTTCGGATGCCTGGAAGCGACCTCCAACATCTCTTTCAACGCTTTACGTACATCATCGATGAGCTGGTCTACCCCGTTCTCGTGCCGGTGCAGTTTCTTGATAGCCTCGGAGCACGACCGGATCCCCTTTCGGCCAAGTACAATGATTTGCTCCCGCACCTCGTCGAAAGCGTCCAGATCGCCGATGATTTCTTTAAACACATTATTGAATTCCATACGTTGTCACCCGCGCAGACCACACCCGTGCGTATGTTATATGAGTATCCTTGCCTTTATTTTGGTTATGAAACTTCTGATGGTACATAGTTCTGGAGCCTATATGCAGAAAAAAGCCCCGGCCATGGCACACGCCCAGGAATACGACAAGAGCGAATTGAAACTCGATGGCCTCGTGCTAGTTTGTTACGTCTCCGTCGAGGACCAAGACACGTTCGACACGGACATCATCTCGAAACAAGGCGCAGACGAGATCCTCGCCGGCATCGATCTCATCCAGGGCTTCCCGAAGCGGATCCAGGACGAAAACGCGGAGATCGCAAAGGCTAACGAGAAACTCAAGCGCCAGGCCGAGGCTGCCGCGAAGAATCCCAAGGTAAAACCTCCAACGGAAAAGCCGCGAGAGTTGAAGAAGCTCATCCTCGACCCTTCAATGTACAAGGTTGACAAGGTACTCGTCTACCCGTGGGCGCATCTTAGCAACTTCTTGAGCAACGAGTCGACGGCGTCGGAAGTCTGCCCCAAGATAGCCGAGTTGCTCAAGAAGATGGGGATTGAGGCGTATTACTCGCCGTTCGGGTGGTACAAGGCTTTCAAGATCGAGTGCCTCGGCCACGAGGTGGCGGAAAGCTACCGAGATGTCAAGCTCGCCGTGCTCGCCGACGAGGTTCGTGCCACGTCCCAGTTCAAGATCGTCACCGAAAAAGGCAAGATTATCGATCTCTGTGATAGCTCCGAGGAATCGCGGAAGCATGCCAAGGTTCCCGAGCAATACTCGGGGGCGGGTATGAAGGATTTCCGGGACTTCATCCACTCCGAGGTGCTCGGTCTCCGTGCCGAGGAGGGCGAGCCTCCACACATTGCTCTCATGAAGAAATTCGAGATCGCGGATTTTGACGAGGCGAGCGACCAAGGTAACTTCCGGTGGTACACGCGAGGGATAATAATGAAAAATCTCATCCGCGACTACGTGGAACACCTCGTCATCGAGAACGGGGCAGTGCTCGTAGACACGCCGGTCATGTACACGGTCAAGAACAAGAAGCTCACGGCCCAAACGGCCCGCTTCCCCGCGAAAACCTACACGGTGCTCAGCGGGAACAACAGGTACTTGCTCCGCTTCGCCTCGGATTTCTTGCTGTTCAACATGTTCTCGGAGATGAACATCCGCGAGGAAACCCTGCCGTTGCGCGCGTACGAGTACGAGCAGTACGCGTTTCGCAGAGAACAAGCCGGCGAGCTTTCGGGGCTGCGTCGCCTGCGCGCGTTCATCATGCCCGACCTTCACACGCTATGCAAGGATCTCCCGCAAGCAGTCGAGGAATTCAAGCGCCAGTTCATCATGGACAACAAGTGTCTCAGCGAGCTCGGCATTAAAACTTTCATGATCATCCGCACGACCGAGGAGTTCTGGGCCGAGAATAAGGGCTGGATCATCGACGTGATCAAGTCCGAGGCACGACCTGCATTGCTCGAGCTCTGGCCCGAGCGCTATTATTATTTCATTATGAAGTACGAGCGCCCGGCCTTGTCGGTCGCCGGACAGAGTTCTTGCCTTTCCACCATCCAAATCGACGTTGAATCCGGCATGGATTACATCGAGCAATACGGCAAGAAGCGCCAGAAATACGACATCACGTGGCATGCCAAGGACGGAAAGACCGGCCACCCGATCATCCTCCACAACTCCCCTAGCGGTGGGATGGAACGCGTGATCTGGGCATTGCTCGAGGGGAACATCCGTAACCAGGAGACGCACGTGACCGGGTTCAAGACATGGCTGTCGCCCATCCAAGTTCGCGTGATGTCCGTGGGGAAGGATCAAGCGGAGTACGCGCAAAAAATCGCCGATACACTCAACCAACGGTTCATCCGCGCTGATCTCGACGATCGCGACGAGACCGTCGGTAAGAAGATCCGCCAGTCCGAGGTGGAGTGGATCCCTTACACGGTCGTCATCGGGGCGGAAGAGGCCAAGAACAAGACTGTTTCCATCCGCAAGCGTCTCATCGGGGAAAAAATCGTCGAAGGCAAGACTGCCGAGCAGATCAACAACATCTCGCTCGATGCCTTCGTTGACATGGTTAATAAGGAACTGGAAGGTTTCCCGCGGCGCGAGTTGCCCTTCCCCTTCCGGAAATTCAGCACCCGTGTGTACTTTCGCCAATAATCCTTCCTTTTTTTCTTGCTCGTCGCGATACGACGAGAACGAGAAACGCAAAAAAACCACGGTTGGTTTACGCCCTTATTGCACGGTACTATACACATTCAATAAACAAATAAATAACAAATAACGAGAAAAATCGCGCTCAATAAAATTCATCCGCAATTCTTACCATGACCATGCGAGCGATGGGGACGCCGCCGATGTCGAAGGTCACCTTGAGCGAGATATATTTCCCACGCTTCACATCTTCGTTCAGCATCGTGAGCGTGCATCGTGCAGCGGCAACAGCGCCGAAAACCCTTTGGAATATTGTCGTGATCCAATAATAAGCGCGGCGGAAATTGATGAAGCAGCATCCAACGTCCAGCAAATGATCCTTCGATTACGCCTCATTCCATTATCAGCCACATCCGGGCGAGACACTTTAGCGCAGGTGCATGCCCGTGCGGCAACCGCGGGATCCATGGCCCGGCCGCCGGGTAAAGCACCGGAGCGATCAACGCTCGCCCCGATGGCGAATGCGTGACCTATAACGAACCAAGATAAGAAACAACATATTTAATCTAAAGGTGGTTTTATTGTGGTGATAGGCACCGCTCTCGCCAGTTGGATGCACCATCATGAAGCGGCAAATCCCGCATGAGATCCAGCACCGTTCGCTCTTTTGGCTATTCCGGAAACGGCTGCTTCACGAGACACGCAAATATACTTCGGGCATCATCCTCACGGCTGGCGTCACTGCCCTCTTCATAGCCATGCTCGTCGTGGGATCGTCGTTCTTGTCCGCATCTTACCGAGCCATGGGGATCAAGGGCCCGCGGGTGTTCGATATTAATTACCCGTCGTCCGCAATCGAGATCTCCCCCGTGATGCCCCAGAATGTTACCATCACGTGCGGGGTGTCTGATTTTTATGCCATCGAGAAGGTCAGGTTGCATTATTCTATTAATTTCATGAATACAGCTATCTTGCTCGACGGGGTGCTTTTTGAATCGAACATCTCGGGGCAATTTTACAAGTTCACGATCGACATCACCCCCGAACCTCGCACCTACCTCTTTTTTATCTGGGCAAATAACAGCGCGGGGTACTTTACCCACGAGGACAACGGGCAGTCGTTCTACGCCATCCGTATAGTCGAGGCCGGAACTGGAACCGGAATAACCCCGCAGGATCCAGGATTGCCCATTCAATGGGTGCGAGTCGGGCTATACAACACGACCACGACACGCGATCCTCGCCCTGCAATGAGCCTCTTGGCAAATAAGGAGTCAACGGCTTGGATAGAGATAAACGGTAACGCCTCCATACCACGCTCGAACGTCCGGTATTATGTCTCCATTCCCAGCGCTAATCTACCGATTGGCTTGAATAACATAACGTTCTTCGTCCAACAAGCGAGTAAAACTTACAAGAGAACTATGCTCGTCACCCGGATCGACACGCCACTTAGCCTGGCATCGATGAGACCGGCCAACGGCAGTGTTGTATTCAATAACCTCCGCTGGATCAACTTCACATTGAACGATTATGCCCGAAGCAGCGTTTCCATCATTGGAAACTTCAACAAGACTTGGATATTGACATCATACAACCAGCGTTACTCCTTCCATCTCGATTTTAACAATACTTTCGGGAATTATTCTATCCGAATCGACGCATCTGATCACTATGGAAACGCGGCGCAGTTCAACATCAACTTCACGTTCCAACAATCCGACCACCCGTACATCGAAATAATCTCTCCGAAAGACCAGAGCGCCCTCGTGAATCTCACCATTGGCATCACCGTGTCCCTATCCGAGATATGCGACGTTTCTGTTGAAAATCTGAACAAGAGCGGATCGATGCAAATGTTTCCCGCCATTTCACAAGGGCTTCTTGGAGACGTGGGCATAATAGCTGGCTGGAATTACATCAACATCACCGCAAATAATTCGAAAGGGCTTGTCAATTCGACAATCCTGCGTATTTTTCAACAACCTTACATCATCCACAAGTTTACTTTCAAGCCATTCGCCATTCCGGGCGGGAATCTTTACGTGGACCTGAATTTCAGCACGAACCTCACCATCCCTCCACCTGGAGGGTCCCTCTGGTATCTGTTCGACTACATGGGCCCATATGAGACGCCGAAATCATTCTCGATCGTGAACGGCACGACCATCGGCGGGATAATGCGCGGGATATTACGTGCCGTGATTGACATACCCGTCGACGTTGAGCACGTCCTTTTTAACTTCAATATCACCTTCGGCACCTCCCATGTCGTGCATTACGATCAAAACGGGCACGACTTTCACGTGCCCGTCGCGTACGTTTACATGGACATGCAAGGCCCGACCATACAAGACTATTGGATCGGGCCGAGTTGGTATTCCATAATACCAGGCCCTAAGGTCAATGCCACATCAAACGAAAAGGTGAAGATATGGCTAAACTTGTTCGACGTGACCGGGGTGAAAAACGTCAGCGTCTTGTTCTCGCTGAACAGCACGTTCGTGTTGAACGCGACCTTCAAGATGAACTATAAGGGGGGTGGAAGCAATGGCAACGGTTATTGGGATGTCATTTTGCCATCACAAGTGAACGGCTCCCGTGTATATTGCCGGATCATAATGTATGACATGTTAAACAACAGTGCATTCAAGGACTATGATTATTGGGTCATAGACATCTTGAATACGAATTTGAAAAATGTCGTACCCGGATTACTCCCAAAAGATTACGAAGAGATGGTTCTCGGGGCAATTAAAACGCTTTTGGCCATAATGGCGATGGTCATCGTAGTGTTCATCGTGGTCTTCATTGCCATCAACGATCAAAACGTCAAGCGCGAGATGTACCGCGAGGAAGACCGTATCTTCATCTTGAAGCACGTGTGCAAGCTGGATGCCCCTTCAATTTCCAAGTATTATTACATTGAGCAGCTCGCGCAGGATTCCATCGGGTATGGCATCGGAACGCTGCTCGGTTTCCTCGTCCTTGGGCCATTGTTTGTTTCGATTCTCAAGATCACGATCGTCGAGTGGACGTTTGATTTCCAGGAAATGTTTTACTTCTCGTTCATCACCTTGGAAAGTTGGGTGGCTTTGTTACTCGTGCTTTTCATTCTCTGCGCCTTGCTCTTGAAACTCGTCCAGGTGGACAAGTATGTCGCGAAGATGGTTAATTAAACTAGACCACGTGACGATCTCCTACAAGGTTGATCGGAACTCGAGGTTCTTGGCGGGGAAGAGGATTTTCACGCCCTTGAGCGACGTGAGCCTTGACGTGTGCGAGGGCGAGTTCTTGTCAGTATCCGGGCCAAACGGCAGCGGAAAAACGAGTCTCATTAAAGTTATGAGCGGGGTAATGGCGCCGTTCAAGGGGACGGTCTCATGGCAGGCGATGAACTTCGGCTTCGTTTCGCAATACCAGGTTCTCCTCCCGGAACTCACGATCCGCGAGAACATTCTATTGCCTTTTTACTTGCACGACGAGCGTAAAAAGGCTGATGGCTCCCCTCTAGAAGATGACAATCCCGACGAGGTTCTCAAGCGGCTTGATATCTACGTCAAGCGATTCAACATCGGGGAGATCCTCGAGAAACACCCGAACACGTGCAGCATCGGGCAGCAGCAACGCGCCTTGCTTACGCGGGCACTGGCCATGGATCGGGACCTCATCTTCGCAGACGAGCCCGAGCAAAACCTCGATAGCGACGGCCGCATGGAACTCTTCGATTCTTTCAAGGAGGCAAACTCGGCGTTCGGAAAAACCATCGTCCTCGTGACCCAGGAACACCCCGAGGTGCTGAAGCAGTATGCATCCCGCGGGATTAAGATCAAGGGAAACAACATCGTCGAGATCTTCCGGAACGGGAGGGTTGCCGGATGATCACTTTTCGATTATCGCGTTGATGTCCATGAATAGCTTGCGCGGTAACTCGCCGATAGCCGAATACGCGTCACATAAAATGATGTAATACAGCGGCTCCTTGAGCGTGTCGTGTTCCACGTTGAAGGCCGAGTTCACGAAAACGAGGGTAACTTGCTGGTTATCGGGGGTCCATGCCTGTCTGAACTTCCACGCCAGTGGATCGACCTCCGGGCATTCCACCACGCGCAACAGCTTTTGCAGATCATCGTCGATTATCCCCGCCGTCTTCAACAGCGTCAAGTCGGCACTCGCGATCGCGACGGCCTTTATACCATAACTATTATTGTCCTTGATGAACGTCTTGAGATAGTTGTCCAGGTCCTTCGAGTGCGCACGAACCATCTGCTTGGACGGCATGTTTAGCAAGATATCTTGTATCGTCTTCTCCTCTGAAGGTGCCAGTTTTGACTTGTCCCCCAGTGGCTCCAGCGGCTTTATCATCTTCTCGTAGATGTAGTCGAGCTTTCGCTTGACCGCTGCCTTGATGCTGTAATACTCGCAGCGGATCGTCATGAGTGTCCCGGTCTCGTTCTTGATCTGGCCATCCAGGAGGTTCTCGATCTGGTACTCTGGACGCGTGTAGACGAGTTCCTCGATCGGGCGATTCTGGGCACCGGAGAAATTGAACAAGGCGGATACCAGCCCCGCGACAAGCTCGAACTCGTTCTCGTTGGCGGTTTGAACCACGTTCTTAGAGTAATTGAAGAATAGATTTTTCAAGATCGTATTCCGCGGCTCGAGCGCGAAGTCTTTGTTGTAATAGGGATATCCGGTAGTCGTGATGATCGATAAGCCGTATATCAACTGGTTCCCCCCTTCATTCCTCCTCTGCGCCGGTTTCCACGCCCAGGACCAGGAACTCCTTCCGTTCCTTCACGTAATCGTCTGCCGAAATCTTGCCTGTCTTGAGCATCTCGTCCAGTTCCCTCATCTTTTTCCGCTTGGCCTCGTATTGCTTCCGCTTCACCGCCTTGTCGTAATTCTTCAAGACTTGCGCGATGTTTGCCTTTATTCCCGCTTCTTTTTCGTTTCTTTCCGCGTCTTGCAAGAAGCTCAAGACGCCCTTGACCATATCTGCCTTTTTCTTGGAAATGTCGACGAGGTTCTTGGCGATCGTGAGCCGCACGTTCGGATCTGGGGACTTCAGCGCGTTCGTGAGCTTGGGGACGGCGATCTCCTCGAGTATCTCGTTCAAGTAAGCACGGATCTCGGCCTGGTCCTTGCTCGAACCATATGATTCGATCTTCTTATCCAGGATGTAATTGACAAACAAGGCAGGAGTTGCCGGGTCCCACTTCTGAATCTTGTCCTTGTCGATGATCTGGACAATGCGGCCATCACTCAATCGAAAGACTTTCATGGTTGGTCAAATCCAGTCCGCTGTGGCGATTTTGGAAGGAAGATATTCAGAGGTAAGGTATTCGAATCCATGGGCGCTGAGGCTCTGTATTTCCGCCTTCTCCTTGATCTTCATCATTAACTCGAGGTCCGCTACCCACCTGGGGTTCTTCTGAACGAAACTCTCGTTAAGCATCTCCTGGCATCGCTTTATATCGGTCTTGTTCATGGAGATGCGGCATTCCTTCGGGACGTTGTAAGAATCGAGGTCGCGGGTCAACACGCCGAGTAAATGGATGTTCGGCGTGGCGAGGAAGGGTGACTCGTAGGACAGCTTTTTCGAGCCGCGCAAGTAGATGGAATAGATGTAGTGCCCGTACGGGTCCGAATCGACGAGGCAGAACGTGGGGATGTTCAGGATCTTGTTGATACGCTTCAAGAACATGCGGGTCGCTATGTCGGCGGCTCCACGCCCCGAGATGATGATGCATGGATATTCCTTCCACCATTTTGCTTCGCTCAATCGCATGGCCGCGGCATCCTTCTCGATCACGAGGACGAACTCGGCGTCGGACTCGATGATCTCCACGTTGTCAAGGAACGGCGTGATCGCCCAACCACCCGAGCCCATGGCTTCAAGATCGATGATGTCTGATTGGTCTCTAATCCGCAGCCTGCCGACTGCCTTGCCAACCGCCGACGCGACGATGTTCGTCGAGTTCCGGATCGTGTTCAAGACGGTCGACAAGTCCTCGATGCAGTTGTCCGAGTTTACTTGTTCCTTGAAGAGGTTCACGTCGTTGTAGAACACTTCACGCTTCGTCGCGTGGATCCTTTTTTCCAACAATTGGTTTACTATCTCGAGGATCTTGATGAGTTGGGTCATGTCCTCGACGCTAGTCAAGGAATGGAACCATTTCCGGTTCATTTTTTCGCCTAGAAGCAGCAAGTCATTGTTCTCATCGTAGATGATGTTGGTCGAGCTGCGTGACGGGACATCTAGCGCGAATCGGCCAGATTCCATGATCTGGTCGTACAAGCTCTTGGCGACCTCGACCGTCTTCTTGAATGCTGCATCGGCCGGGATCTCGTCCACCACCAGCGCTCCTTGAGGTAGCTGGTACGACAGCTGAGCGGTTTCCTTCAACTTCTGCTCGAAGGCATCGCGCAGCACCTTGATTGCCTTCTCCTTCCTGGCCGCGGGGTCGACCGACGGGCCAATGGCTGCTTTTTTCGCACACATGTTCCATTCTCTGCGATATCAATCAAAACTGGCTATTATTTTTTCTTGTAATAGGACTTGCCATCTTGCATTTCTCGCTCTATTTTACCTTGATTGATGAGCGTCTTGAGCTTGACTTCCAGGAACCGTGCCTCGGTGATGTCAGTGATGTTCAGCGCCTTGATGATGTAGGATATCTTGACGTATTTACCATCTGGCATATACCTAAGGATGTTATCTTCCGTCAACTTGATTTGCCCGGAAACAACAGGCGCAATTGGTACCGGCGCGGGTGCCGTTGTAGCCGCTGGTTTCGGCTGCGATGCCGGCTTCGCTGGCGCGGGTGCTGCCTTTGTCGAGGGCCGTGTAGATGGTAGTGGCACGCCGAGCGTCTGCTGCGCGGGTACTTTTTGCGCGGGCTTCGCCTCTAGCGGCTTGCTCGCGGCAACGGCGGGTTTAGGTGCCGCGATCCCCGTTGGCTTTAGAGCCGGCGTGGCGGTGACCGGTTTCGCGCCGGGAGCGGGCGCGGCGGGCGCCTTTGCGACGGGCTGGACAGCCGGTTTTTCGCCAGCCAGAGCCGGTCCCGCGCCGGCGCGCGCCGGGGCGCCGCCGATGGCCATGACGATGTGTTCCTCTATCGTGTCAACGGGCGCGATCTTCCCCTGGTACTCGGGCACTTTGCTCAGGATGTTGTACAAGGCGCGGGCGACGTGGGGCGCGAACATGATGAACCGGGAGGCGCGCTTCTTCGAATCGGCGTGCTTTTGCTTCTTGGAAATGTACGCCTTCAAGCGCCGGCCAACTTGCTCCAGTGCGAGCTTGATCTCCTTGATCAAGTTTTCGTCCTCAGCAAGAGCCTGCTTGGATTGGGACTTGAACATGAGGTGGACGAATGGTCCAGAGACGTTGATGAATATGCGGATCGGGGCTTTCGGGATGCCGTTGTCGAACGTGTCGACCAGGTAGTTTTTCCAGTTGACCATGCTCACGGTCTTCCAGATGGCGCAGTCAGCGTTGTCCCGGAGCTTGGGCGTACGGTTAACGAACCTGTAAACGGCGTCGGCCGGCTTCGCGGGTGCTTTGACGTTGTTTCCATAGGCGATGGCGGCCTCGACGACGAAGGCGAGGCCCTTCCCGCTGGTCGGCGGGCGGGTGACTGCGGAGACGAAATCGAGATCCTCCTCCACGATCTCCTCGCTGTATTGCTCCGGCTGCTTATAAGCGTCGGCTGGAAAGTCAACCAGGTCCTTGTAAAATTCTTTCTTGACGCCATTGGTGAGTTCGGTGATCTTGATGAGCGGGATCGCCGCCATCTTCCTGACGAAGTCCTGTTCGCTGAGATTGAGCAAGGCTTGGTACTTTGGATCCTCCTCATCGTTCTCCTCCGCTTCCTCCTTGAGTTCTTTTTGCATCTTGGGAAGCGAGAAGACATCGTTTTCGATCGTGGCGCCCTCGTCATCCGCGAAGTATGAATTGAACTTGGAGATTTGCAGGCCAAATTCAGTAATAAGCACGGACTCGAGCACGTCCGAACCAACGGGTATGGCCGTGTCGGTCGGTGGAGAGAGATATTTCTCTGCAGTGAAATATTTGTAGAGGATGTTGACTTGCAGCTCCATGATGTCTTTCGGTGATGTGCCGGAAACCGAGATCGTGTTATATTTTTCCATCATGACGCTTTCGACTTTCTCGTCCGTGATTTCTTCGAACGCGCCCTTGAAAGCCTTGACGAACTCGCTGAATTCCTTTTTAATGTCGTCCTTGTTCTTCTCGGTATCCTTCTTCGATTTTTCGAGTTCCTTGATGCGCTTGGTGATCTCTGATTTATCCTTTTTCTTCTCGGCAGAGTCCCTTTCCGCGTTGGCTTTCTTCAGATCGTTGTCGAGCTTGGTGATTTCCCGGCTAATTGCCTTGTACTTCTTGTACACGTCCCTGTAAGCTTCCACGGCGTCCGTTTTTCCGACATTCAGCAAATAAATGACCATCTTCTTCCGGGCTTTCGTCGACTTTCCGAAAACGCGTTGCTCCTCGCTGAGCAAGTAGATGAAATCATCTGCTTTCTCCGGTATCGTTATGTAATCCGTGCCAGAGAGTTCTAGCAGGCCGACCTTGTCCTGGAGCTCAGCCTCCGCTCCGAAAATGATGTTCTGCGCGTTCTTGTCGCTGATACGCACGAAGCTATGGGTGAGGAACTGCTTGATCGTCGCGTAGTTCGTGGTCCTGAGCATGTCTTGAAACTCGCCGATATTTATGGATGAAGGATGCGGCTTTGCATACTTCGGCTCCTCGGGGAATTCGTTGACCAGTCGCGGGTACTCGTGCGTGTCGCCGTATGGATCCTTGAAGATAATGTTAACGTGCGAGTTCATGAGGGCGGTTTGCTTGATGTAGTTGTCGACGAACCCGCTCTTGTACTTCACGTTCGTGTAATACAAGCGGACATACGTGCCGTGCTGGAAGGGGGTTTCGATCTGCTGCGTTTCGATGGTGTAACTTTTCTTATTCTCGCCTGTGGTAAAAAATTCGGTGATATACCCCCTTTCTGCCTTGTAATGCTTTGATATTACTTGGATGGGTTTTCCAGTCGTGTTCTGCGCGTCGCTGAATGCGGACGGGCTGCCAAAGCCTTGTGAACCCCGCGTTTGTTTGAGCTTCTCGCTCTTGCTCGATGCCAAGTACGTGCCAAAGCGCTCGAGGTCGGCCGCCCCGATACCCGTCCCAGAATCGAATATCTCGAAGCAGTACAGCCTTCCCGATTTTTCATCGAGGAACGTGAGGGACGGGTCCTCCACCTCGCTGAGCTTGAGGATGATGATCGGCTCGGCGAGCACGCGATCGATATACTCGTTGATGAGCGCCTCCATGGCTTCCGTGATGGCGATGATACGCTGATCCACATCGGTCTGCTGGACGAGCTTGGTCCTCACTTCCACTTTTCGCGTGTCCTCTGCCTCGGACTCTTCGTCCATGCCTTCTTGTGCGCCCGCGCTCGATGGCCCCGTCATGGAAGCAGATTCCCCGTTGGACTCGCCCATGCTCGTGAACACGTTCGCCAGGTCGGGGGACAAGCCGTGCGCGACCGTTGTCGTGGCATCCATCAGTTCGGTTTCCAAGTTCACGAGCTTCTCAAGGCCACTTTCAAGCCCGGACTCGAGCTGGTAGGCGATCTCCGGGTCGGTATTCTTCCACTGGAAGGATTCAATAGCGTCTAGGCTATTATCGATGAATTCCACAGCGTATTGAACATGCTTGAAATGTCCCGTGTCGAATCCAACAAGCTGGGTTCGCTTCCTCATGAACGACGCAATCGAGCCTTGCTTTATCACGGACGCGTCCTTCGATTCCCCTTCTTGCTCGGCGGTCGGTTCAGCGCGATCTTTTCTCTTTTTCTCCACCGGATTATCATCGTCCCTTGCTGGTTTGGCCCGCTCCCGCTTTTTCTTTTCGGCAGGAGGCTGGTCCGCAGCCGGCTTGGCGCGCGGACGACGCTTCTTCTCTGGCTCTTCACCCATGGCTACCGTGGCTCATCTGATATAGGGGCGTGTCTCGGTCATATAAGGTCAAGATTGGCTCCGGCGGGACACACATGATCGATGTTTTTTGGTTCCTCAGCTTATTTAAACCTATTGAAAACAACCCCGGCAGCACGACCAATAGCATATGCACATGTTACCGTGGCAAGGGCGAGCCGGCCTCCCGCATTATCGAAATAACGAAGGGTCTTCATTGCCCATGCTATTTCCTTTTACATCTTTCACTCATTGAAGCCTGACCCTACTAATTTTAAGACTTGATAGTGATTTCCAGAAGGCGTAAATCGGCATCTGAAGGCCACACCGAAATTCGACCATCTTATCTAATACAAAAAGTAAATACGAGGTAAATCAATCCAAAGATATTGCTGGCACGATCTTGTCGGTCGCCTTATGACGATAGAAGCTAATTCTTCAAACCAGCGTCCCTGCTTGATGCGTGGCGGGTCATGTTCACCGCGGGCGGCTCTTTTGTCAGGCGCGAATGGTACCCGGAAACTAATAACATTCTTGGATCACAAGACTTTATCAGTCAAAAATTAATTAACTCCAGGCATAATCTACGCCCCGGCGTATCTGCCGGGCGATAAGACGGGCTGAGCCTTTTCCAGGATGTTTTTAAATAAGGTTTGGAGTTGATGTGATAAAAACGCAAAGGATCTTCAGTGAAATCAGAATGAATGGAATTTGGACTTGTCAAGCGAGTTGATGCAATGCCCTCGCTGTTTGATGTGAATCCCATTGCAAAGTTGATCGCTTCTCCTTCCAGAACGGGATATTTATCTGTTGCCCGCGAGTTCTGGGATCAAGAAAACAAGATCAGTGCATCGAGCATGTCCCAACCTACTCCCCCCGCATCCCCGAGGAAGAGGCTCTCCCGGCAGTCGTGGCTGTTCTTGATCGTTGGATTACCGCTCTTCGTCGGAGTGATTGTCATGATCAACGCGTATCAAGTCGTGAATGGCATGATCATGACTATAACGGCCATTATCATCTTTGCCTCGACTGTCCGCAAGAAGAACTTCGGGATCCGGTTCACGAGAGCATCGTTCATTGCCTTTGCCGCCACGTTCCTCACGATCGGCGCACTCGTCGAGAATCCAGCCCTCTGGCCATCGCAAATCTACCGGCACGCGTTCAAGAGCAGCGTGATCCAGCCCGGCAGCGCGAAGATCCAAGAGCTAGACGATGCTTTCAAGTGGTGGTTGGACAATTACAATACCGATTTCTCCAACGGCCTGACTTATTATGCCGATAACTTGACCGACACGAGCAAGCCTATGGAAGATGTCTATTACCATGCTTATTCGAGGCCAATATACGCGTCCGGGTTGAGTCTTGCCAACTTCGCGTCTCCTAACTATTACACGCAGTTCCAAAAGCTGCTCATCGTCGATTATTTCGTCCAGAACATGGTAATGCACTGGACGGAGGATTCTTGGACGTGGAAGGTTTCGGACCACGTGCCCGTGCCGGACGAAGCATTGTCGCGTTGGCATTTCTCGCCGGAATGGCGAGCAAGTCCCACGACGACAAGCCTGCAAGCACGGGACGATTGCGACGGCATCGCCGTGGTCACGGTCAGCTTCCTCCGCCGGTTGATAAACCAGGGGAACCTCACGGGTCAAGCTTTCGTCGCGTGCGGTGCACGACATTGGTTCACGGCCGTGAAAGTCAACGACACGACGCCTTACGTGTTTCTCAATCATTGGGCCTCCGTGCACGTATACGGCATCTACATGGATGATAATACGGTCATGCTCGGCCAGAACATCATCGCGACTATGGAGGATGCGCTGATCATCGACGAGGAGGGGCGCGACGAGATCCTCGCATGCCTTGGCATCGTGCCGGCCGAATATTTCCCGCTGCTCGTGGCCGGCGTCATCGTCGCTGCCGTGCTTATATGCATCCTCGCGGTCCTGCTCTTCGGATACCCGCGCGATTACGACGTCACGGGCGAAAAAGCACACGTGCAAGCGATTATGGACAAGTATAGGAACAAACCACGGGTCGCCCGCGCTTTCCTCTGGCTCTTCGCCGCCAAGATCCGTAACCCGTTCGGCCGTCGGCACGTGTTCTTCTGGATCAACGTGACCGCCTTTTCCGCCTTGTTGATCGCCGGCATCGTCGTATACTTTACTCACATCCTCGTGACTCCCTTGTTTCCTTATGCCGAGATCTTCTTGTTCCTTTTCATCTTTGCCATGCTATTCATGCTCGACCGTGACATCTTCGTGATGACGTTCAAGGGCATCCACAAGATCGTGACGGGGCGGGATTTCTCGCTCTACAGGAGGGGGCCATGAGCGGCGAGCAAGCAGCCGGGGAATTGATGGCGCTCACGGAGCGCCTCGCCTTCCCGCGGCGGACGGGCTCGAGCGGGAATGACCGGGCCAGGGAGATCATCGCCGCAGAATTGAAAGCACGCGGCTATGCCGCCACCGAAGAGATGTTCTGGTACAAGCCGCGTCGGATGCACGTGATAAACGCGTCGATCCTTGTTTCCTTAGCCATCACGGATTATTGCATCTTCGCAGCCCTCTGGTTTCAACTCGGGAGCCCGGCGTGGTTGACGACGCTCCTGGGGACGATTTTGCTTTCCGTGCTATTCTTCCAGTATTCGATGCCACTCGAGTGGCGGATGAACGCCACGGTCGAGGGAACGGGCGAGCCACCGCGCAACGCCAAGCGGGGCATCAACATCGTCGCGAGGCTCGACAATCCCGTCACGGGCGATCGCGAGCCTACCCGGCTCATCGTCGGGGCGCATTACGACTCGATATCGCTGGTTTTTCCGCCCGGGCTTAACCTCTTCATTTTTCTCGGCAACACGGCCGGCATCTTGATCGTGGGAGTACTTGCCGTGATCGAGGGCATCGTGGCAACGGCCAGCGGCGTGATGAGCCCGTGGTTTCGCCTCGTCATCGCCCTCCTCTGCTTACTCACGTGCTGCACGCTCGTGGCAAGGCTCGGCACCAAGAGGACGAACCAATCCGATGGGGCAGTCGACAACGCCACTGGCTGCGCCGTCTTGCTCGAGCTGGCGGGCGAATGCAAGAACTTGGGAGCAGCGTCGCGGTTCTCGGAGATCCGGTTCGTGTTTTTCGACGCCGAGGAGGAGGGCTTGTGGGGATCCGCTTTCCACGCGGCGAGGCACGAGGGCGGGTTCGTACGAGCCGGGACCGGGCAGGCGTGCGTCATCTCTCTTGACGAGCCGGGTGGTTCGGGGCCGCTCGTCATCAGTGCGTCGTTCGGGTTCCCGAGGATCACCAGACCGCCCAGGGATCCGGACTTGGATCTACTCGTCGACGATCTGGTTCGGCGGGCCAAGAAAGGGATCAGCACGTGGATGCCCTATCCCGCATCGGACCACGCCCCGTTCGCGGTGATCGGCATCCCGTCCACGTGGATTTCTCACGCCTGCACGAGCGCCAATACACGGCATGACACGATGAGCGGGGTCAACGGCGAGCACATGAACATGGTGCTCCAGGCCTTGCTCGATTTCGTGAGATCTGCGAAAAAAGAAGAGCCAGGTCGTCACACCGACACGTAGCGCTGAAGCGAGGTCTGGACGTTCTTTCGCTGGACAGGAGCGGCATCCTGGTGGATCGTGGCTACTTGCTCCTTGATATCCGTCGCAATGCAGCACAGCTTCATGGTGAAGCGCCCGACCTGGCGGTAGTACGCGTAGGCCTCGTCGTCCAGCACCATGTTGGTGACCAGCAGTACTACCACATTATCTTTTATATCGTTTTCCTTGATGAAACCTTGCACTGCCTTGTCGAATTTCTTGACATAAAACTTCGGGACGGGCTTCTTGTCGGCCCGTATCCAGAACTTGATGATGGCGCGGGAACCGCTCGGATGGATCGCCACGATGTCGAACTCCTCCCTCTCGGCGATCAGCCATCCGCGGTTCGCCAGGTATGACTTGACCTGGTCCGAGGCGGCCTCCCTCGCCGGGCAGACCCGTGCAATCTTGACGATCGCTTGTTCATCGAGCATGGTTCTCGGCAAGCTGATCGGCCTCGCAGATGATAAGCCAGGAGCGTGCAGCGAATTTCTAAAGATGGCCGTGCCGGGAGCCAGATCGGCCTCCGGTGTTCGGCCCACCACCACGCGTTATTAACAAGGTTCAAATAGGCCGAGGGAATCTCTTGTCAAATACATAGCGGTTTCAACGTCCATCGATATCAACCAAGAAGGTATTTTTCGTGAAAAAGCCAAGGATCTGCACGATCGGTTCCCACAGCGCGCTCAATATCCTACGTGGCGCCATGGATGAGGGCTTCTCGACACTCCTCATCTGCAAGAAGGGAACGGCGCGGTTTTACGAGTCGTTCGGCATCTGCAATGAAACCATCGAGATCAATAATTATACCGACATTTTCGATATGCAGAAGCAGATCGAAGACTGCATCGTCGTTCCACACGGCAGCTTCGTTGCTTACTACGAGCTCGATCGGCTCATGAAGGAGTTTCGTACACCCATCTTCGGCAACAAGAAGATGCTGGAATGGGAGAGCGACCGGCAGAAGAAGTCCGAATTGATGAAAGCAGCGGGATTGCGGCTGCCTAAGGAATTCGACAAAGTTGAAGAGGTCGACCGCCCGGTCATCGTCAAGCACCATGGTGCCCATGGGGGCCAGGGATTCTACATCGCTAGGACACCAGCAGAGCTCAAGCAGCGGATCAGGAAGCTCCCCGGGGAGGCAGACAAGCCCAAGCTCATCCAGGAACTCATCCGCGGGACGAACATCTACCCGTCATTCTTCCATAGCACCATCCGGAACCGCACGGAACTGTTTTGCGTTGACCGGCGTTACGAGAGCGACGTCGACTCGTCGCTCGAGATGTTCTTCGACGAGCACAGCCCGACCTTCACGATCGTGGGTAATTACCCACTCGTCTTGAGGGAATCGCTTGCCGTGCAAGTCCAGAAAGACGGCGAGAATTTCATCGAGGCCACCAAGCGGCTCGTGCCTCCAGGCTTGAACGGCGCGTTCTGCCTCGAGATGGTCGTCGACCGCGATCTTAAAGTATACACGTTCGAGTTTTCAGGCCGCATCGTTGCCGGGACCAATTTCTTCGTTCCCTATAGCCCGTATAGCTATGTCATGTGGGGAGAACCTATGTCGATGGGTCGCCGCATCGCCCGGGAAATAAAAGACGCCATCGACGTCGACCGGCTCGACGAGATATGCTTCTAGGCCGGAATTTATAAGGAACAGCGATGGATAATGAAACCTACCAAGCAGCTTTCGGTTATAACCGACGAGATCGGTCAAGACATCGAGAACATCCTTCCCACCTTGAAGAAATACGAGATACAAGCCGTAGAGTTTCGCAATGTCTGGGGCAAGAACATCATCAGCTTCACCGACGACGAGATTGCCAAGTTGAAAGCCTTGCTCGACCAGCACGGGATGCGGGTTTCGAACATCGCGGGGCCGCTCTTCAAGAATTATGCCCCCTGGCTTCCTTTGCACAAGGCCGGCAGTGGAAGATTCAGCACGGACGTCGAAATGTCCCGGAAAGCCTTGCCGCGTGCCATCGAGATCGTCAAGTTCTTCGGGGCGAGCCGGACGCGCGTGTTTGGTTATCTTGGCCTGCCAAAGGTTTCTGACGAGCATTGGCGGATTCTCGTCGACGATATCACGCGGTTTGTCGACATGGCAAAGCAAGAGAAGATCGAGATCGTCATCGAAAACGAGGCCTTCTCGCCCGTGAGCACGTGGAAAAACACCCTCCGCATCCTCGAGGACATCAAGGATCCCTACTTCAAGCTCTTGCTCGACCCCGGCAACTATTTCATGGCCGGCGAGATCCACCCGGTCGACTACTACGACGCGGTCGTCCCCCGGGTTGGCCACCACCATATCAAAGACGGCAGTGGCGCGCTGTTCTGGAGGCACTACACTGTCGTCGGCAAGGGCAAGCTCGATTACCCCGGCTATTTCGAGTACTGGACGCGCAAGGGTTTCGGGAATTATTACTCGCTAGAGACGCACATCCACAAGAACCGCCGGGCGCAGTCGTACGTGTGCCTGGGCAACATGCACGCGATGCTCCAGAAATGCAACGAGCTCCAGAAATAGACATGAAAAACGGGAGATAAGTGCTGGATCCGATCACGTCACGATGTCTTCCAGCCTCTTTTCTTGTGCCGCCTTGATGATCTCGAGGATCGACAAGTCCAGCGGGGCGTGGATCTCGCAGTTGTACTTCAACGACAAGCGCCGCATCTCTGGCGATGTCGGGCCAACACACGGGCACCCGGGGATGCGTGGCGAGACGTCGAACACGACGAAGTCCGGCTCCTTCGTGTCCGGGTTGTACGGGATGGCTCCTTGCAAGGCAAACAGGCCGATCAGCTTGGGAGGGTATTCCTGCTGCACCACGTCGAGGAACTTCTCGGCAGCCTCGTAGAGCATCTGCTTCTTCGACTCGCGGATCGTGATGCCCTTGTGGCCGATCTCCTCGTTCCTCAAGGTCACGTTGATCTTGAGCTGCTCCTTGGCTGGCAAGTTCAAGATGCCCCCGATGTCGGTCTGTATCCGGTCGTCGAGACCCACGAAGTCGAACCTGCCGAACACGTCATCCATGCCGTAGGCATGGAAGTTTGCGTTGAACCGCGGGCCGAGGGCGAATTCCTCGATGACCGCCTTCTTAAGCCCGTCCTCGTCGATGATGCCTTGCTTCAGCATCTGTTCCGATTGTGCCTTGTAATCCTCGTAACTCGAGGGATAGAAAAACGCGCGTTCCAGGGGGTTGCCTTTTTGCTGGACCTTCACGATCGCGAGGCGATCGATGGATGCAGGCATGCTGAATTGCCTGGGCATGCGAATTCCCGCCTTCTCGAGCAGCCAGTACTGGTTCCGCGGCGCCGTCCGCTCCTCGGCGCGCAGTAACGCGCGATTCCCGTAGATGGGGACTTTAAAATCGTTCTCGATCTTGTCATATCCACAATAGACAGAAAAAGAGCGATTGGGGATGAAAATGACGTTCTTTTCTACGAGCTTGCTATAATTTTCAGGGAGCATGAGGTCGGAGAACTTGTTCACCACGAGTGCGTGGTCGTACAAGTGCTTGTTATAATCTAAATAGAGTTTCTCGCGCCCCGCCTGGCAGACGATGAACGTGGGTATGCCCATGGACTTGGCGGCCATGCCCGCCTCCTCGGCCGAGTGTGATCCAAAGATTCCAACGTGGATGTTGTTGCAATCGTAATTTTTGGCGATATCTTGAATTTCCTTCCGCTCGATCAACGGGATTGCACCTCTGGTGTGGATCTGTGATGGGTTCGTGAAAAAAAAATGCTTGTTACTCGGTTGATATGTGCTTAGAAATTCATGTGAACCTATTTTAGCTATCGGCGACGCTTTTAATAAAGCATCGTGGTGGCCCATACGCAAACACAAATCATCGTCCTCGATTTCGGCGGCCAATACTGCCATCTCATAAGTCGCCGCGTGCGCGATGCCGGCGTGTACGCTGAGATACGCCCGTTCGACATCAATCCAGATGCACTTGCAAAATTGCAGGTCAAGGGGATCATCTTGAGCGGCGGGCCGAGCTCGGTGTATGAAAAGGACGCCCCGACCCTCGATAAGGGATTGCTCGCCTGGTGCAAGGCGAACAAGGTTCCCGTCCTCGGCCTGTGCTACGGGCACCAACTCCTCGGCCAGCTCTTGGGCGGCAAGATCGAGGCCAACGCAATCAAGGAATACGGCCGCACGCGGCTCTCGGTTATAAAAGCGGCCGGTATGCTGGGCAGTATGGCCAGCGAGGAGACGGTGTGGATGTCGCACGGCGACCAGGTCAAGCTGCTCCCGGCCGGGTTCGAGGTCCTGGCTAGCACCAAGGATTGCCCCATCGCCGCTTTCCGCTCTGTGGATGACCTCGTGACTGGTTTGCAGTTCCACCCCGAGGTCAACCACACGCCGAGGGGGCAAGCCATGCTGGAGAATTTCCTCTTCTTGATATGCGGCTGCAAGAAGGACTGGTCGATGGATACGTGGATCAAGGACGCGATCACGGCCATCAAGAAGGAGGTCGGCACCCGGCAAGTATTACTCGCACTCAGCGGCGGCGTGGATTCGACCGTCGTCTCCGTGCTCATGCAAAAGGCCATCGGGAATCAATTACACTGTGTATTCGTCGACAACGGGGTGATGCGCAAGAACGAGGGAAAAGACGTCGAGGAGTACTTCACGAGCGTCCTCGGCTACCGGCAGTTCCACCGTGTCGACGCGCAAGACAAGTTCCTCACCAATCTCGCCGGGGTGACCGACCCCGAACAGAAGCGCCGGGTCATCGGCTTCACGTTCATCGAGGTATTCGAGGAATTCGCCAAGCATCTCGAGGCAAAGCACGGGAAATTCGAGCTGCTCGCCCAGGGCACCATATACCCTGACCGAGTGGAGACCGCGGCCACATCGAAAGCATCGGCCAAGATCAAGTCCCACCACAACCTCACGCTGCCCGAGAAGATGAGCATGTCGATCATCGAGCCTCTCAAGGACCTCTATAAGGACGAGGTGCGCAAGGTGGGCGCGATGCTCGGCATCCCCGATGCGATCATCAAGCGCCACCCGTTTCCCGGCCCCGGCCTCGCCGTCCGCTGCGTGGGGGAGGTGCGGAAGGAATACATTGACATGTTGCGGGAAGCGGACTCGATCTTGACCCACGAGATCAAGATCGCGGGCCTCTACGACAAGCTCTGGCAGGCGTTCGTGGTCTTCCTGCCGGTCAAGACGGTCGGAGTGATGGGCGATTTCCGCACCTACCAGTTCTTGTGCTCCATCCGGATCGTGGAATCCGTCGATGCCATGACTGCAAACTTCTCGCGGCTCGATTGGGAGCTACTCGACCGCATCAGTACCCGCATCATCAATGAAGTTCGCGGTATCAATAGAGTTGTATACGACATCACGAACAAGCCCCCTGGCACCATCGAGTACGAGTGAATCGGTAACATATTCTCGTTTTTTCGTGTATCTTTATTAGCCCGCGTCTCGCATCACGCATTATAGTTGGATTGGGATGTGAACTCGCATGTTTATGGAAAACGAGATCCTCATGGAATCCACGACGACGCCCTACAAGATCAACGCGATGGAGATCTTGAAAAACGCCCTCCAATCTAGCCATGCCGCTGCGATTGTCGAAACGGCAGATGGGAGCCTCGTTGCCTCCTGGTTTTGCGGCACGTGGGAAAAGGAACTCGATTGTGCCGTAGTGTACCGTAAGAAAGCCCCCGGCGCGAAGGGGTGGGGGGAAGTCAAGGTGCTCCACAAGACACCCGGAAGGTTCGAGGGAAACTCGTGCTATCTCGTTGACAAGACAGGGAAACTCTGGGCGTTTTTTAACACGGCGACCAAAGGCTGGACCTTGAACTGGATCCGGTACAAGATCTCCTCCGATAATGGCGACACGTGGTCGGAACCCCGCTGGTTCAGGAAAATCTACGGGTGGCTCATCCGAGATCGCCCTATCATCTTGAAAAATGGCGAATATCTCATCCCCACGTACTCGGAAGTGGCTGGTTATCGATCCTTCGTGAATATATCATCGGATGGTGGGCAAACATGGAAAAAACATGGCCGGGTTGGTCCCCATTGCTTGCAACCAAACGTCGTGCAGTTACGGGATGAATCCTTGCTCATGTACTGCAGAACGGACACGTTAAAACGGATATACCAATCTCGATCAACCGATAATGGCCGCCACTGGTCCAAGATCGAACCAACACGTTTCAAGAATCCAAACGCGGGCATCTCGTTGCTTGCATTAAAGAGCGGGAATTTAATGGTCTCGTGGAACGAGAGCGAGACGGAACGCTGCCCGCTTAACGTCGCCCTCTCGGAAGACGAAGGAAAGACGTGGCCTTACGTGAAATCATTGGAAACGGATAGCAATTACGCCTTAAGCTTGTCGGGAACCGCCTCGAGAAAGAGTGGGGAATTCTCTTATCCTTATTCAATCGAGGCTAAAGATAGTACCATCCACTTGGTGCACACGGTCGGTCGCCGGCAGATCAAGCACTGGCATTTCGACGAGGAATGGATCAAGACGAAATGAAGACACGCGGTATCATTCCGGCGTTTCATTTTTCATCTTTTCCAGCCACTGGTCAAGCGACTGGTTGTATTCCGGCTTCAACAATCCTTCCTTGGTGTTAAAACTTGTTTTTCGATACCTCGAATCACCCTCAATGTCGTTTGTGGGTGAAGATGCAGACGACTTTTTATTCCTACCCTGGAATTTTGATCTTTACGGATACGACTTTTCCCCACCACTTGTTATGAAAACGACTTTTCAGTAACGTTTATATATCGGAATTTTAATCAAGTAATTCTTAAGTTTACAAGATAATTACAATTATCACTCAATTTTAATTTTTTTCGCCCAAGACGGACGCATGCAATTCCGACACTATTTTTTACTCTATAATTCATGGTCATTGGTCGCGATCGTCAGAAATGCACGAGAGAAAAGTGATCATTTCCACGATATTGAATTACACATCATCAGATTAATGTCCCTACCATCATCATTTAGTTGATACTGCATTCTAAATTCACGCTACCGAAAAATATATATGTCTGTCCCTACCTATTATTATTCATGACATACATTAATCGTGTCATGAAGAAGGGGATTCCCTATTTGTACCTCGTAAAAGACGCCCGAATTAACGGGAAAAAGGTCCATCTCTTCCAAAAATATCTGGGGCCAGAAAGTAGCATCAAAAACCTCGAATTCTCGGCAATCCTCAAAAATCATTCGAAAGACGTCGAGTGCGAGACCATCGAATTCGGGATTTCGGCCGCGCTCTGGCAAATAGCCAAGGAGATCGACCTCGCCAAGATAATCGACGGGATCGCGGGGAAATCCCGCCATCAAGGTCTCACGCTGGGCGAGTATCTCACGATTGCCGCTATCAACCGGTGCGTGAAACCGAGTTCAAAATCGAACCTTGGAAAATGGTTCGAGCGGGATTGGATTGCAACGCAATACACTACGACCCCGAAGGTGCTCAACGCTCAAACTTACTGGAACCACTTCCAATACCTGGACGGGGAGAAAATCCGTGAAATCGAACGCGCGATCCTCCAGAAGGTTGTTGCCAAGTACAATTTGGGCGTTGACGCTGTATTGTATGACCCGACAAACTTTTTCACGTTTTCCAGGGGTGGGCGAGGATGGCAGGATGGAAACGGGTCGGAGTTGTTAATGTTTGGGAATTCCAAGGAAAATCGGAACGGTAATCGTCTCGTGGCCTTTTGGTTGCTGTGTGACCGGGACTCGGGCGTGCCGCTCATGCACGAAACGTACCCTGGAAACCGGCAGGACGCGGGGGTGTTCAAAGGCTCGGATGATGATGAAGATGATGACGAGGAAGGGGATGAAACACGAACCGAGGAATCGGGAGACGAGAAACAAGACGATGGGAAACAGTCCAGCGTGCCCATGCTGGTAGCCCAACGTCTCCAAGCATTGGGATGTGATCCAAGACGCGTTACAATGGTGTTCGACAACGGGAACCTGTCACCCGAAGGAATACGTGCCGTCGAGGTAGCAAAACTGGGATTCATCGCCTCGCGACGGCCATCGACGCACAAGGACCTGCTCAATCTCCCGCTCGTGAAATTCACCGAGACGGTGCTGCCAGTCACTGGAAAGAAAATCAAATATCTCCGGACAACTCGAACCATCTACGACATGGAATGGACGGTGTACGTGACGTTCGATCAAGCCAAGCATGATAAAGATGTCGCGAAGTTTGGTGCCCATCTTGACGCGAAAATCAGCGAGATCAATGAGTATTTCAAGGACCGGGTGAATTTCACGCCGGGAGAGAAAAGAAAAGGACAAGGGGACAAGTGGCGCGAGCGCACCGAGGTTGAACGAAAAATGAAGTCCCTGATTGGCTCGCGCCCTTACAAGGACGTGATCATGGCAAGGGTTGAGGGGCCCGACACCATTCCCGTTGACAAGGGGGGACAGTTCAAGATTGACGTGACCGTGGACGCGAAAGCGCGATCTAGCCACGAGGAGACATTGGGACGTGCGGTGATCTTCACTAACCGTGCAGATTGGTCTCCCGAGGCGGTGATCTGGGGATACCGGGAGCAATACGTGGTCGAGCACGCCTTTCGGCGCATGAAGTGCCACGACTCGATCGCCATCCGTCCGATGTACCATCACTCCGACCCGTGCATTCGTGGCCACGTGTTTACCTGCGTGCTAGGCCACCTCTTGTTGTCTCTGCTGCGCCTCACGCTCGCACGTGAAAAGTGCCCGGCGAGTTATCGCAAGATCCTCGATTCTCTACGCGACGTCCAGGTCACTAAGATTTTCACATCCCCCAAGAACGCGACTCTGCTGAAGCTCAACCGCACGTGCGGCTTCGCAACGCGTCTTTGCAGGTTGTTGGGCTTGAAACGTCTTGTCTCTGTTTGATAGAACCAATCTGTCCCTACCACTTATTTTTACTCGAGGCGCCATGGTGTGCATATAATGCCTTTTAACAAGGAGAAGGTTCAATTAACAGTGCTATCTTGTAAACTTAAGAAATATAATTCAGAATATGGACTTGACTGGGATTTCAATCAAGAGTGATTCCTCAAGTATCACCATATTAAGCAATACATTCGATACGTCCAATCAATGTGCAATCTTGATTCAGTCTGGGGAGCATGACATCTCCATTGTTAATAATGTAATAGAATCGACTCAGATTGGAATTCTCTTGATGGATGCTTACCGAGTCGTGATCGATCAGAACATGTTTATGGACAATGCAATTGCCATTAATTGGAACACTATGGATCATTTCATCGGTCCGAATGAGATCACGCGCAATTATATCGTGTCTGGTATCGACGGTCTCTTTCTCAATGGTGTCTACGATGCAATTATTGAACAAAATGTCATATCAAGGAATCAAGGCACGGCGATCGATGTCGTAGGCATTCCAACATCGAATACCATGATAACTGCAAATTACATACTTTGTAATCAAATAGGAATGAATTTCGATTTGCAGTTTAAAGGTTTTGTTTGGAATAACGTATTAATCCAAAATTCACTTCAAGTGCAAATACTGCCTTTTATAGATGCCACCTTTTACTATGAAGGAATTGGAAATTACTGGAGTGATTATGCCACCCGATATCCAGGCGCAATCAACGATGGCGTAAAATGGAACCAACCCTATACTATCCTAGACGGCATATCCGATCTTTATCCCCTCGTTCGTGGTACTATCAATGCAATAAGTTTGACGACAAATCCTGATACATACTCTTGGTACTGCACTGGAACCGGAGCACTATCTAGTCCTTATGTATTGAAGGACCTTATCGTGACTTCAATAACTATCTCAGGAAATGGGTTCCTACGTAGTCTCCAAATCATTAATGCTATGGTTAGCTCGTCTTTGCAAATCACCACGGCGTCAGATATCAGAATAACGGGCTGCCTTTTCACGTCTAATAGCGGCATGGCTATTATCGCCCGTTCATCACCTAGAATAGTGGTTGAACTGTGCATATTTAAGGCCGGAGTCATATTCGTTGATTCTAGTACGTTTGGTATCGGCTCAATTAATATCAAGGACAATACTTTTGCATCTTGTTCCTACGGCATTACACTCAGTCATTCGGACTTTTCCATCGTAACTGGGAATCTCTTCTTAAACTGTTACGTTGGAATCATGAAAGAGAACAGCAATTTTAACTTAATCTTAGGAAACGCCTTCATTGGCTGCGTGTATAGCATAATTGATCCTGGCAGCCATAATACCTTTACCAACAATACATTCCAAGGAGGAACTATCGGAATCCAACTCCTCGATAGCACGTTCGACGTGATCCAAAATAACACGTTTACCGATATGGAAACGAGTGTGATCATAGATGGTGCCACCACGATGAATACCGTATCGATAAACTCGTTTATAAATAATAGCCGGTATGCTGTCATCATCCAGAACGGCGCCACTGGTAACATTATCTCCAATAACACATTCGTTGATAATAACAACGGAGGGGTGCAAGCCCAAAGTCATTAAGTTAGCATTTCAATCATCTCCGCTTTTTCCGATATAGGTAATGGTTGAGGCGGCGGGTCGGCGTCAGCCGCGCCCGGGGTTTTCGGCGCCTCGGGCGGAATGGGCTCTTGAGCATGAGGATCTCGTCTTGATACGACAGCAGATGTGCGAGTGCTGCCGAACCGTCCATGAGAAACAAGCCGACGAGGTGATCCGACAGCATCGTATACGCGCCGGACTTGTTAACGTGGTACACGTGCTC
>JAUQYZ010000166.1 GCA_030587475.1 Candidatus Sigynarchaeum calidifontis | reverse complement strand
GCCTATAAACCGTCACGACGATGTAATTTTCCCCCTTCCCAACGACGTGGTGCGGTTTCGACCTGGCTTGCACCTTCATTTTTCGCCCGCACAACTCGCACGTCGGCGTGGGATTAAAATCGAGCTCGATCCGCTTTCCATGAAACCGTCTTTGGAATTTCTGCACCGCGCGAGACATGTACCCATATCCGCACGAGGAAATTTGAATGTTTCGCCCTTTTTGTCGCCGTCAGGTGCCTTTGTTAAGAAAAAAATAGGTCATCATGACGATCATGATGAGAGCGATGAGGGCCTGGTAGATGAGATTGAGCTGGCTGTTCAGATCAAGGGTTTCCCATTGGCCAATCAATGTTTTCACCTCGTTTCTTCGTTGATCCCGTCATAGCTGCACGGAATCGGTATTAAAGCGTATCCGACCACGACCTGGAGCACGCTGCCGGGTCCCGCTGCGAGACAAAGATTATTAAGAACAAGCATGAGGAAAGATCATCATCCTTGTACTTTCAACCGTTTCGCACGAGCGGTGAATGGCTTGTACAACCATATAATCCTTGAAAAAAAGGGCCGCGTGGGAGTCCTCACGATCAATCGTCCCGAGGTGAAAAATTCCTTCGACGAGACGACGCGGGTGGAGTTCCGGGGGGCCCTCAAGGAACTACGGGAAGATAAAGCGGTCCGGGTCATCATCATCACGGGCACGGGAAACTCGTTCTCTGCCGGCCAGGATCTCAAGGCGTTGAACAACACGCCGCGAGACCGGCTGAAATGGCTCACGGACTTCGGCCGGTTGATGATCCTCGAGATCATCACGGGCAACGATTACAACGTGGATCCCAAGGAATTCTTCGACAAGCTCAGGGCCGGGATGGGCGTCAAGTTCGAGATCGGGGAGAAATGGAAGCCCGTCATCGCCCAGGTCAATGGTTACGCCATGGGGGGTGGCTTCGAGATCGCGTGCGCTTGCGATTTCCGGTTCGCCAGCGAGAATGCCGTGTTCGCGTTTCCCGAGGTCGACTTGCGAATAATCCCTGCATGGGGTGGCAGCCAAAATCCCGTGCACCTTCTTGGCATTCCTGCGGCCAAGTATCTCACGTTCACGGGCGAGCGCATCGACGCGTCCAAGGCCAAGGAGATGGGAATCGTTCTTGGCGTGTTCAAGGCCGAGGAACTCGGTGATGCGGTGATGAAATTCGCCAAGGCACTGGCGTTGAAACCTCCCACGACCTTGAGGTTTCTAAAGATATTGCTGGAGCAACCCAGGGGCGATCAATTGCTCGGCGGGCTTGCCCTCGAGCACGAGTACTTGTGGAAACTGGACGACTCGTAACGAAAGAGATCATCGATAATGGAAGCCACGCGACTGGCGCGAGTAACGCCAGGCCCTGAAATGGGTGCACGTGCTCGGTTCTAAACTTTTTAACCTTTAAATATCTCTTTGCCCAAATAGTCATGTCGTTCTTTATTAGAGGTAGAAAAACATGGTCGAAGGTAAAGTAATCATCACAGCTGCGCTCACCGGAGCCGTGACTTCCAAGGATCAAAACCCCAACGTTCCATACACTCCGGATGAATTCGCAGACACGGTTGCCAAATGTCGCCAGGAAGGCGCCGCGATCGTCCACATCCACGCCCGCCGCCCCGACAACGGCGCTCCAACACCGGATCTCGAGATAATCAAGAACGTTCTCGTTGCGGTGAAGAAGAAGACACCAGACATCATCATCAATCTCAGCACGGCCATCGCACCGGTAGTTACTGACAAGGAACGCATCACGCCTGTTGTCAAGTTCAAACCGCCGATTGCATCATTGAACACCAACAGCATGAACTTCGGCGTCGGTGATTGGGCGACGGGAAGGGTGATAAACGAGATCGTCTTCGAGAACCAGTTCAAGACGATCAACAGCTTTGCCAAGAAGATGAAAGAGGCCGGGACGAAGCCGGAGATCGAGGTATATGACTTCGGTGGCTTGTATAACATTCTATTCCTCCAGAAATCGGGCGTGCTGGTCGAGCCCCTCCACTTCCAGTTCGTGTTCGGGGTCTTGGGTGGCATTCCATTCAGCGTGCACAATCTCGCCCACCTCCTGGAATTGAAACCTCCGACGGCGACGTGGTCGGTATGCGGGGTTGCCAAGAACCAGATGCAAGCCGCTGTTTGCGCGATTTTGCAAGGCGGACACATCCGAGTTGGCCTCGAGGATAGCATCAGGATGCCGAACGGGGAGCTGGCAAAGGGCAGTCACGAGCAGGTGGCATGGGTACGGCAGCTCGCTGAACACTGCGGGTTGAAGGCCGCGACCCCGGAGGAGACCCGGCAGATGCTCGGCCTCAAGTCCCTCGCCGAAGAAACGCCCCCCGATCAAGTCGTAACGACCAAAGAGGCCAAGGAATGAGGAATTCCTTTTTATATCGACAATACGGGAGTTAATTTAGGTCGCTTACCATTTATTTTTGTCTCTCCGACGAAACTCTGCCTTTCTCGGCCGGGCATTCCACGTTCAGCCCGTGAACGACCGATAGATTCAAATTCTTCAAAGACGGGTATGATATCATGGTCATCGCAGAGAATCCAGAAGTAAAAGTGGAGTACAGCACTGTCTCCGATAAAGATTCCAAGCCGTCCGTTTGTACCAAATGCGGTTGCGAAGATCTGATATGCCGAACGCATCAACTCGTTGATCGACAAGATCTCGGGACGCCAACCATCAAGCGAATCCAACGACACGAATGGGTGTACTGGGAATGCAAGAAATGTGGAAATCAATTCTCAGTCC
>JAUQYZ010000161.1 GCA_030587475.1 Candidatus Sigynarchaeum calidifontis | reverse complement strand
ACGTATCACGGCGTGGCGATCGTACCGGCGATGGTTCCCCGCCGTGCGAAATGCTGGCCTCAAGCTCCCCGCCGCATCCCACCGTCGCAGCGTTCTCGTGCTCACGCCCAGCATCGATGCCACGGCACCGATGGCGATGCACCCGCCGATGATGAACGTGCTCATGGCGTGAAACTGCACGAACGGATAAAAATCCCGAGATTCCTGGCACGATGTCCAAGTTTGTCCAAGAATCTAACGAGTAGTCACGACTGTTCCTAAACTCGTGATGATCTCCTCATCGAATGACCGTGTCTATGACTGCGATTTGATCCTTGAAGCGCTTGTAATCGTTTGCAGGGAGATTCCAGCCGCCAGCCAGGTCGTGCCCGCCACCGCGACCACCGAATTGCTTGGCCAATCGCTCGATGACCGTGCCCATGCCGATTCCTCGCGCTTTGACGAATTCAGGGGAGCACCGGAAGCTCAACTTGTACCGTTCCTCTTTCTCCTTGGCCGCGATGACGAGCATCTTCTCGGTTCCCAGGAGGTTGTTGACCGACGTGAACGATGCAACGTCGGAAACGACTTGCCTCGTGTCCGACGCACCCATCTCGAAAAACTTGAAGTGTTCCCTATCGAAGCCGTCTCGCGTGGTGATCTGCCCCATGTAAGAAACGAGCTTGGCGATGTAATCCGCATATACACGGCGCTCGGCCGGGGATGGCCCTTTCTTGTCGAGCAAGGCAAGGGCTCCCGCTGCATTCTCGTCACCAATGATGCTAGCGAGGAAATTGAACTCGAACGAGTGCCGGAGCAAGCCGTTCTTGCCGGCGAGCAGCACGGTTTTTCCAGACACGTGGCTATTGAAGACATCGGACAACTTTTCCGCGTTATGCGGGCCGAACGACAAGATGTTCCCGGACGGATCGAGCCCGGCCCGCGTTATTGCTGCGCTGGCACGCTTTTTATCGCCAGCGGCCACCGCGACGAATGGCAATATCGAGGTGATCACGGATTCCTGAAGCGTCGGCTCGGCCATGCCACCGAGCAGTGCCACGCCATCATGGAGCTCGGCCGTGCCTTCTTCGACAGCGATATCCAGCACTTGCTTGTTATAAGACGTGTATTTATCAGCTGTCTTCAATATATCCCCGGCCATGCCAATGACGGGTAGCCAAGCGAGCTTTCGCACGCGTGGAGTGAGCCTTTCGCAGAACAGGTAGGTCAGGGTGCTCCCGGCGATCTCCCGAAGGCCATCGAGACCAAAACGAGTCGGGTTCATGGAATGGAAGTTGCCTGGGTACGTGTCTACTCGCTCGCTTTCGGGGATCTTGTGGTGATCGAGCAAGAAAAGGTCGATGTCCGGGTGTTTTTCAAAAAACGAACAGAGTTGCTTCTCGTCAGATCCCAGATCCGTGATGATAACCGTGTTGATGGCATTGTTGCTGGCAAGCTGTTTCGCGAAATATGATTCCCATGCTTCCGAGCGATCGAATACCCGCTGCACGCAAGGCACCTTCAAGAAGGCCATTGCCTTGCAAACCAGAGCGGAAGATGTCAAGCCGTCGCCATCGTTGTGCGAAACCGAAAGGACATGCTTGTCTGTAAGATCCTGGAAGGCGGCGATGCCGAACTCGAGATTTGCGAGGAATCTCTTGTCCTCACCCATTCTCAGCACCATCCTTGGGGGCTTCTCCTTGCCGGTTGCCCGCTTCTTGCCGCGTCAACTCGTCGGGGTTCACCATGATGAAGAAACGGCCCATGTAGCCGCATTTCGGGTCGGTGCATCTGTATGAGGACGAGTCCAGCCACCCGGAGACGTTCGTTGCTTGATGCAAGGTCGGTTGCTTGCACTTCGGACACAGCTGTATCTCTCTCTTTTTATCTGTCATTTTCCTCGCTCACGATAGCGATAAGAATATCTCCTTGATCGCCCCTTCCACCAAACCGATCCCGTCAACGGCAATTGCCGATTTGATGCTGGCCATGGCCACGTCGATATCCATCTTGCATGGAACTTCTTCCACGTGCTGGAATAGGATATTCAATGACCCGAGCACGCCGAGAAAATGTAAATTGATAACGCGAAACCCGCCCGTATCTTTCTCGCACTGGCGGGCATCATAGAACAAGTAATTCGTGGCCCTGTGATTCTTGAAGAAATTCGTGAAATCCTCGAATTTCTTCACCGTGATGGTTATCATGGCTCGATCCAGTCAATGCCCCGCGCGTTAAAATCTTTTCATATCCGCTTGAAGATGATAGTCATGTCCTCCGTCTTGCTGAAAAATTTCTCTCCGGACAATTTTCCGCCAACCATGATGCTGATTTTCGATAATTGGATTGTGGGGTCGCCAGCCTTAGGATCCTTGACCCTGTTGTCTTCAAGATCCCAGGTAAAGACCGCATTTTTCCCGGATTCTATTGCAGGAATCGTCTTCCGTTGATCCGAGCAGTTTTTTTCACACAAGGCGAGGAACGAGGGCAACTTGAGCGACGCGACGACGTCGTAGATCTCGTGAATCGACCTGTTCTCCACTATGACTTTCAACGCCATCAACGCGCCTCGAGGGAAAGCGCTCGACTTGATTTTCACGGGTAAGCTGGACACGTCGTGATCGCCGTAATCGCGCGTGTTGACCAGCGTGTTGTTCTGGACGAGCGCGTTGATCTGGTGTTTTTGCACGATGTCTATGACGCTTGCGATGAATTTAACATCGTCTTCGTCCGGAACCGACTTGAGTTTGCCCTTCAACGAGCCAATAGGGATAGGATTCACGATGTAGAGCATTTGCTTTATTTTCTCTGCATCGATGCGTTCCAACTGGGCATGATAATGGCGTTGAATCTTTTCCACGATGTTCTCCTTCGTGGTTAACCACTCCTCCTTCAACCGGCCTATGCCCACGAGAAACTCTATGTCGTGCGATGCCTGGTTGAGCGCCCGCCAGTACTTCTCGATGAGAAATGCTTTGTTCTCGATGAGATCGAACAACTTGCTTTTCTTGAAATTGATGGCCTTCTCGATGTCTTCAAACTTTTTAGAGAATAAATCGCTTGATATCTGCTCGTTTTTTGATTGAAACTCGTCAAGGATGGCGCGGAAGTCTTGTATTGAAGACCGGATGAAACCAGAGAAGAACTTGTGCATAGCCATAGCATGTTCCGTGCTCCCGGCATCCGGTTCCTTGCCATGCGTGCTTTTCTCTACCCAGCGATCGATAGCCGCGATTCCCCCGTCGAGCTCACGTTCCATTTCCTCCTTCGATTTTGCCCACGTATCGAGAAAGGCTTGATAACCCTCGATGGAGACGGGGTGCTCGATTAGCATCTTGCTTGCCTCCAGGTCGAAGAGGAGCATGTTCGTCGTGAACTGCGTGATTTTCCCGACGATCGAGCCCACTTGGGCGTGATCCAGTGCATCGATGCGCGCCAGTTGTGATCGCAAGTCGTCGAACTCGGCCAGCACTACTTCCTTCTTGCCGGTCAAGTTGTGTATGACGGCCGCCGTGTCGGCGCGTTTTTTTTTGAAAAAAGAATCGATCTGGCCCGAGATGTATTCCTTCACGGTATTCATGTCATCAAGAATGTAATCCTTTGCTTGGCACCACTCGTCGACCAGATCTATGATCAAGTGCTTGAACTCCAGGGAATTGATGAAATTGTCAAAATCAATGATCTTCTGGAGCATCGAGTGGTACTCGGCATCGAGCATCCGCGTGGCGCTGGATGGATCGCCGGATTCCGTAAAGACGGAAGCCCGCTCCCGGAGCAATCGGGGATAGTTCTTCATTGTCGAGATGTTGTTTTCGACATTCTTTATGTGCTCGTTGACCTTGTCTATTTTTTGGTCGAGTTCCTTTTCATGTTGCCGGATCTGCTCGATTATGGCCATCGCTTTGCGGGAAACCTCGTCGTCGTCCTTTTCATTGGCAAGTTTGGTCAAGTACTTCGCGAACCAGACGGTGATGATTTCACTCTTCAAACCGCTCGATATCGCCGCGATCTTATCGAGGATGGCAAGTTTCATACCCGTTCGCATCGAGCCGAACGACTCGATTGTCTTGAAGATTGCAGCATCGAGTTGGCGAGGATGCTCGTCATTAAGGCTCTTGAAAATGGCGATCGATGCAGGATCGGCGGTATTTCCAGTGACGACCATGCAATCGAACACCCTGGAAAACACGGGCTCGAAGTCCTTGCCCGCGAGCGCGGTCATCAGTTCCACGAAGCCAGCCATCTCGCCATCGAGCATGTTACGCTTAAAAAAATACTTGATCGCACGCGAGGTGTAAAATGACGGGTTTCTTGACATGATTGCGGCCAGGGTGTCGACCACGCTCGATTGGAAATCGGTATCCTTGTCCGTCAAGTTATCGAGGAGCACCGTGAGGCAGTGCATTTCCACGCGACTTTCTACGATCGCGGGGATGACCTTGAGGGCTTTTTGTTTCAAGTGATAGTCCTTGGATTGCAGCCAGTGCAAGCTCGTTTCTATGATCGTGTCCTTGGAGCGCGGCAGGTACATGAACAATTCTATGAACGCTGTTTCGACGCTGCTATCTGACTCGAAAGCGAACCTGTCGAGCAGCAGTTGGCCATGGGACTCGAAAATGGCTTCGATTTCCGGCTCTTCCGCGAGGGTCCTCGCGAAAACCCCGAGGATGTCCAACAGCACCTCGGGCTCGACACCATCGAGGTGCGCGAGCAGGAACTTGATGGTAGAACCCTGGAGCGCGGGCATTCCCCTCGATATGTTCTCGAGGATCTCGATGATGAGCGATCGCGCGCGGGTGGACATGGTCCCGAAGCGCTTCTGGACATCGTTGAAATACCTGTCGAAAAGGCCTTGCTTCATGGAAGGGATGGCCGCAAGGCGCGAGAAAATTGCGAGGATCTCGACTTGCACGTCCAAGCCGGGCGTGTTGAACAAGGTCTCGAGCATCTCAAGGTTCTTGTCTATGTTCTCGATGTCCTTGTCGACGGTCATCTTGAACATGTCAAGTAATTCAATGACAAGTGGTGATCTCGTGTGCTTCGCGAGGGTTCCCAGGTAATGGCGTACTTCACCCATCAACTCTCCATACTTGCCCTCATCATAAAACTTGTTCAGCTTCTCCTTGAGAGTATAATTCTGACCGCTTTTTCGCAATTGCTATCATCTACAATCATGGTATCAGTATCGGTCACGGTGAACGAATGATACCGAGAAGGCAAATGTAAATAATGAAATTAAAACATTCCAGAGGGAATATCATCTAGGTCATATATTTGCGCGTTAATGCATAGGGGACTTTATTGCCAACATATCATTATGTTGTGCGCACCTTGATAGTTGGATCCCGCAATGCTAGCGCCAGCGACTAGAATATACGGCTGGAGCGGGTATCCTGCGGTTGCCGCACGGGTATGCACCTTTTTAAAGACTCCATGAATTTCTTGGTTTCGATAGTCTGCTTCATGTTTTTTCTTTCTAGAGATATGGTCTTGGCAAGGCTCAAGAAGATGGGCTCGAGCTTATCCATTCCTTCGATTATTTCGTTGTATCGCTTGATGAGACCTTCGACAAGTTCATCTTGCGGGATCGACAGTATCTGGACTTTTTTCTGGAGAATGGAAGACGGGGATAGTTGCTTGCCGAAGACCACATTTCGCGAATGGGACAATTCCTCGTCAAGCAGCTTCGAGTTCGCTTTTCTTGCCATCGATTCAAGACTAACGAGTTCAAAATAAACGTCCTTCAAGCCAGGATCGACGGCCTCCATGAAATAGGAATATTCCGTGCTGAAAGAATCATCGAATTTGAAGAGCGTGCGGAATTCCTGAAACCACAGCTTGACTGCAGGACCATATTTTTCGGCATCCTTCTTGTATTCCAGGTGAAAACGAAGCGATACAAAATCTTCGTTGGTGTTTCGCTCATGACTTCATTTCGGCTGGATAAAGGCATCGAGCTCGTCCATGAGGCCACCCTCCTTCCCGTCTACCAAGAATTCCCTTGGCCGGACCTTGAAAAACACGGGCGTGTTCACGGCAGTACCGACGATGATGGCACTGCCCACGGGCAGTGAAGAAATCATCTTGAGTGCCTCCGACGTGATTTTTTCTGATGAAGATCGGATGTGATCGAGGTCGTACGGGTTTGAAACACGGAGGATGATCTGCGTGTTGCATTGGGATAAAATGGTCGTGTTCAAGTTGACCGGGCGCTGCGAGATCAAGCACAAGGATGCGTAGAATTTGCGGCCCTCGCGAGCGATGGTCTCGATCGTGTGACGCGCGACGGCGTGCTCAGCAGCGGCTTGTGGCACGAACTGGTGAGCTTCCTCGATGACCAAGACGAACGGTGGGATGGTCCGGTTTTTTCGCAAATAAAAAGCCCTGGAGGCGATATAATCGACGATGATTTGCTTCTGCTTGGCACTCGTGAGGCCGCTAAGGTCTAGCACGACGATGGTCCCGGGCTTCATGATCTCGTCGACACGGGGATGTTCGGTCGAGGAGAACATGCCGTACTGTTCCAGCTGGTACAGCCAGCCCTCCAACGCGTCCTTGGTTTTCTTCCCGAGCTTGCCATCCGCTTGCAAGGCCGCGATGAGATCTCGCAAGTCGAACTTTTTCTTGGCCTGCTTGAGCTCGTTGAAGACGCGCAAGAGATCCCGGCCTTGAACCGGGCTCATGCTCGGCATGTAGTTAAAGAAGGAACCACCGGTCAAGAACGGCGTGCCCACCTGGATGAAGGAACCGCCGACGATCTCGATCCGTGCATGGGGGAACTTGGCCTTCACGTTCGAGGCGTTGAACATTGCAGTGTATTCCCCGTGCGTGTCGACGATGATGACGGGCGGCATCGGCCCCCGGGACTTGATCATCTCCTCCATGAGCACGCTGACGAGGTAAGACTTGCCCGCGCCGGACATGGCCAGTATCGCGAGGTGTTTTTGGAACAGCTTGGCCAGATCGATCTTAACAGGAAGGCCATCGACATCCATGATTCCGAGATGCAAGCCAGCTGATTGGTTGAAGCCAAGAAACTTGCAGAGCAATGAATGATCCATCGCTTGCACGGCACTACCGGGGCTGACGGGAGTGATGGATTTTTCGACCGTGCCATTGAAACCTTGAAAATCGGAAGACCTGGGATAATAACCCATTACATTGACTTCTGCAAGCACGTATTCCCACTGGTCGGTCGGAAATATCGAGGTGAAGCTTACCTGGGGGCGTGATTCCTTGAAGGTGCTTGCATTGAGGAAATATTCGTTGATCTTGATGAGGTTGATGATTTGACCAACGACCAAGCCACCGTTTTCCACCGTGCAAACATATTTCCCGACCTTGGCATGCTTGCTGGTTTCAAGCGAGTTCGAGATGACGAAATAAAAATTGTAAATGTCAGGGGTGCTCCCGTACGAGATCACGGTTCCGATGGAACGGTTACTGTCCTTGAGCTGGTGCCCGTTCGTCGTGAAGCTGGCTTGCTCGACCATGCATCTCATGTCATGGCCGTGCTTCTTTAACCGTGACGCACCACGGAATTTCTGAACACGCGCACGGGAAGCGGCGGCACGACACCAGCACCCGCCCATATACCGGGATATTCGGGTCGCGATCCTGGATTCCCGATCTCCCGGCTCGATGCTCTTTGGATCTCGGCCCGAAAACAAGCTAAAGCTAGGAAGAATGAAAAATGTCAGACGATATCCGCCAGCACCTTCTTGATGCCACGGCTTTCATCGTTGACGTGCTTCACGATGCCGCTCGCCCATATCATGCCGAGCCACGTGATCGTCGACCCCATAAACGCTGTCAGTGACGGGACGATAGCGTCGCCGGTAAAGGTGCTCAACGAGAAGACAAAGGCCATCTCGAGGATGGAGGGGATGAGCCACTTGTACCCCATTTTATACCTTGCACAGATGATGCCCGCCACGACCGTGTAGGCGATGTGGAGGAGGAACATGCCGAGTTCCCCGGGGTACAAGTAAAACCAGATGTCGACGATCTCGATCAAGATGGCTCCTGACCCGGCGCCCACGAGAGCGAGGATCTGCTCGCGTTGTTTTGGTTCCAGTGACTTGGCCTTTTTCGGGACACGCACGAGGAACAACGCGATGGCGAACACGACGATGCTCAAGATCACCGCGCTCGCGAGCACGATCTGGCGGTTGCGCGAGATCGGGAAGTCCGTGCTTACCAGCGTCATGCGGATGTACGACGATTGCGCGCCCTCCCACGTCTCGATCATGCCACACGTGATGTCGATGGTCGCCCGTGACACGAGCTGGCCGGTCGCCTTGTCCCACACGCTGCACGCGATGCTGGCCTGGGCCCCGGAGAGGGCCATCAACTCCGGGTCGGATGGCCAGTAGGTCACCTTCCGGTCGACGACCAGCAAGTAGGCGCGGCCCGGGATGCCGAGGAACCCCGTCGGGTCCACGACGTCGTACTCCTCCCCGCCCTTGACGCCGAAGCCCATGAGCACGTTGGGGATGTAGATCCACCAGATGGAGTAGTTACCACGCAGCTGGCCGCCCTGGTAGAGCGTCCCATTCGGATGGACGAGGAACCAGCTTGTGTTCCCGCCAAGGGTGATCGAGACGTTCGTGTGCGTCTGGTTGAGTACCTTGGTCGAAAGCGTGAACTGCGTGCTAACGCCCTTCGTGCCGTTCTCGAGCTTGAAGCTTGACGCGTAATCGTCTGTAAACAAGCGAGCGTCCTTCACGTTCAGGTCCATCCCGGGGATCTCCACCTCGATGGCAATCTGGTTTATGATGAAGCCGCCCAAACCGATGCACAAGACGAGTCCCAGGATCGAATACCTCGTTTTCGCTGAAAGTGGCATGATATGCCTCATCTCCACAGAAATGGTCTAAGTATGGTGATTTTCTCCGCGCGCGTGCATAAAAAGCTTAACAAAGGCACCTGACGGCGACAAAAAGGGCGAAACATTCAAATTTCCTCGTGCGGATATGGGTACATGTCTCGCGCGGTGCAGAAATTCCAAAGACGGTTTCATGGAAAGCGGATCGAGCTCGATTTTAATCCCACGCCGACGTGCGAGTTGTGCGGGCGAAAAATGAAGGTGCAAGCCAGGTCGAAACCGCACCACGTCGTTGGGAAGGGGGAAAATTACATCGTCGTGACGGTTTATAGGC
>JAUQYZ010000147.1 GCA_030587475.1 Candidatus Sigynarchaeum calidifontis | reverse complement strand
AAGCGGAGCAGGCGTGGGTTCGACGGATTTTGCGTTTAGGAGGAGGGGCATTGATGGAAAAAGAGTGCCGGAAATTTAAACTTGATCCAGAAATCAGCCACGGTTCAAACTTGATCAGATGAATAAAGAACAAAACCTTTTTTTTAAGCCTAAACTGCAATTATGGAAGCGTGATACTATATATCGATCGAAAAATGGACAAACTCTATCTTTACGACCTCAATCCAAAAAGATACCTTAACTTAATGACGTTGCCCCTCGTGCTGCCCTCGAGCACGGTTCTTTTCTTTTCTGCAGGGAAAAGGCGCCCCTCGTTTGAAGAACAAGGACGAACGCCCTTTATTTTTTCGGGAACAAGCTCCATAGAAATAGTTATATTATTGGAAGAAAAGAGGAGAGGGATACAACAATAACAGAATGACCGGACGTTTGCGCCAGGGTGGAGGGATGGGTTGACGTGAGTTTTCTCGGGGAATATGACTTCTTGCAGGAGATACGACAAAACATAGAATCCATCATCGGCAACAACATAGAAAGCTGGATGAGGCAATACGTTGGATACCAATTCACGACGGAAATGCAGTGGTGCCCGAATCGCATGCCACATTACGAAGGTGACAAGATCCAGAAGAAAATGGTAAATCAAGTCATCGACGCATGGAAGCAGCAAGGGAAAAGCAATGCTTCGAGCGAGATCGAGGACTCGAAGCGAGTGTGGAAGGATTGGTTTCGCATCTGGCCTGAGAAGATCGATGATTTATTCGATTCACGCTTGATACTCTCGGGAACATCGCGGCGGGAAGAGGAGCTGCTAGTTTACCGGACGTTGCTTGAGCTCATGCTTGATTTCTATGAGCATTTCGTGTTCAAGATCACGCTGTTCTATCAGAAGGAATGCGCGAAGGAGATAAAGATGAACATGGGGGGTACGCAATATCAGCTAAAGGATGTAAACATCACGTGGTGCATGCCCGCCATGATCGAGTTCTCCTTCGATATACCGATGGAATTAACGGACAGGACCAAGATAATGGAACTCGCAGAAAAACGCCAGGTGCTGAACACGGCACTGCTCGAGTTCTACGCGGGCCAGCTGCTCGATTCACGCTGGATCCACAAGGCCAAGGAAAAGCACTGTAAATACGTCATGAAATTCCAGTTGTACGACTTGATCCGGTTGAAAGATGGTACCACGTTCAAGAATCACGAGATAAGCATCTCGACGCCCGACGATTTTTTCCAAAATTACCACGTGAAGCCTTTCCTCGAAAGCTTGTACGCAGGCCTCCTGGACCTCCCAACGGGCCTCGAAGGAGGCCAGGTCGACGCCATAACGAGGAAACTGGTTGACTTGCTGAGTAAGAACCGGTACTCGGAAATAGCCAAACAAGTGTTTTATGACAAGCTTTTAGAGGATGCCAAGGGATATTACCAGCTGCGCGGCAGGGAACCACCGGTACCGCTGCAACCCGGTCCCGCACAAGATTATGGCCAGCGACCAATTGCTGGCCGCGCAAGTGCGGCAGTGGAGGCCCCTCGCGCGAGCTTGCCACAGGAACAACAGCCGCGTTACTCCCAGGAACACGTGGAACAAGTCGTCCTCGGGATGCTGCAAACCGTGAAAAAAGTTTCCTTAAACGACGCGAGCAACGACCTAGGATTGCCCCGGCAGCAGTTGAAGGTGGCGATCTACTCGCTTGTGGGCGCGGGCAAGGTCAAGGGGGAATTCACCGATAACGACACATTCCAACTCGTCGCGGAACAAGATGGCATCATGGACTCGCTCGACAAGCAATTTTCTGCCTGGAAGAGCAAGGAAGCGGAGAAGGACGGGAAGCTCGTCGACACCATCCCGAACTTCATGTGCCCAGCGTGCAAGCACCAGTTCCATATAGACGAGACCGAGTCAGGAAACGAACCGGACTGCCCGACCTGCGCCGTCAAGCTAAATCACGTGTTCCCTTGTCCCCATTGCAACGAATACATGGCGCTGCCCCCGGAGCAATACAAGGTGGCCGCGAGGGAGGGCATCGCGTGCATCTATTGCAATAAAACTTTCACTCCTTGAAATCCCCTAGCGCGGTTCGTTGCTAAGAACCGAGACCTCATAATATCAGATTTTCCACGATCACCGTGAGTTGAAAAAAACGACCGGCTTCATCATCTTGATGGATATCCCGAAGGAAAAGGCCCAGCTCGACTTGCTGGCCTACGATATCGAGGGCGGGTTCCGCGGGTTCTCCTCGGTGCGCGCGGGCCCGCATTACGTGAACGTCAAGCGGAGCGGCGAGATGCAGAAGGGGTTCTGGTGCGTCGTGCCGGAGGACGGGGTCGTCATCCGCGTCTTCGACGCCGCTTCCGGCTCGTTCAAGGAAGACACCCCGGAAAACGTGGCACACCATACCGAACTCGCCAAGAGCGGCGCGATGAACAAGGTACTCGCTCCCGCGTACGGTGGATATCCAGTCGAGGCCGTGGCGTGGGAAGACCTCACGAAACACTTGGCGCTCGTCCCGTTCCCGCCGGAACTGCACGTGGAGCAGCCGATGAGTCCCCCCGCGGGCGTTGACGCAAACGCCCTCGGAAAGTGGTTCGAGGGGAGTTTCAAGTCGCGCTTTGAGCAAGCGTTCCTCGGCACGCACGGGGGCGACGTCGATTCCTTCCTGGCAGAGCTCGAGTACGCGTACGTGCAAATGCTCGCGTGCGACGACAAGGCGGCCGGCGACCGCTGGCGCCACTTGATCCTAGCTGCGTTCAACGCGGGGGACTACGCCATGTGCGCGTCGCCGGGATTGCTTGGTATTCTGTCGTTTAGGAAAAAATAGAATGCGATATCAATATGCAATATCCTTTTTTCCACATTATTCGTTATATTCGCTCCTTCAACGACCTGGCGAGGAAGAAGAGGTTGTCGCCGCCACCGGGGCCGCCGAGCACCGACCAGCTGGCGAGTGCGAAATATTCCTTTAAGATTTTGCTGGCTTCCCGGCGTGAGAGCAAGTAATACTCTCGATCGTGCACCGTGCTGTCCCGTGCGTCCTTCCACGGCACATGCACGAGGCCAGGGCGCGGCTTCAGCGAGATGACGTTCCTGGCGACCTGCCCGCGGAATCGCTTCTGCCACTTCCGCCAGACCGAGAGTACGAGCACGCCGCCGCCACGCATGCTGTCCCGTACGCGGCCGATGATCTCCCGCATCGACGCCTTGCTCGGCGAGTGGTGCAGCGCGGCGACGCATGCGACCGCGGCGAACGTCCCGTCCCTGAACGGCGGCGCGCTCATGGAGGCCTGGACGACGTCCGGGAAGGGCCGGCTTCCTTCTCGCGACCTCGCGGCGCGCAGCAGCGACGCTGAGATATCCAGCCCGACACACGCCCTTGCATTGAAGGTGGTCTTGATGAAAGCTATGTTGCGACCGTTGCCGCAGCCAAGATCCATGACGAGGCCGGCAGGCTGCACCGTCGATAGCACGTCTCGCGCAGCCTGGCCAGACATAAACTCGACAAGGGGCTCCCAGGGCGCCTTCCCCCGGGATCGGTCGAAAGCGGGCGCGATGTCCTCGTAGAGATCACGAGCCCGCTGGAAAAAAGCCGCGTCGCCCGGCCCCGGCGATCTCGTCTCGGGCTTCATGGACGTGCCCCGGTCGCTGTTATAAAAAGGGTCTCAATGGCATAAAACGCCCATGATTATCGTGATTATATGCTCTTCCATGCCTGGAAAGTTCTCGCGATGAACGCTGGCCTTCACCACGAACTTGCGTTTGGTCTGCGGGCAGCACCAGTTAGCCAGAACGCTCGTTGTCATGTAGACGCGCGATTTACGAACCTCCTTCTTCGCGCCGACCAGGTAATACGCGTCGTGGCCGTGCACGTTCAACACTTTCTTGTCCGTGATGCCCACCCCGACGAGCATGTCGTTGGCGAGCAAGCTGCTTTCCTTCCCGACGTGGTAGCGAACGGGGTTCGTCTCATCCCACGAGACCTCGAGGTTCGCCACCTCGCCGTACACGTCGTCGAGATCCGCGGTGATGAAATAATACAAGCCTTTCCGCGCGTCTCCCTCCTCCTTCTTTTTTGAAAAATACTCGGGAACCTGGCTGAGGGTGAGGTTCATTGCGTAGTTTTGGTATGATTTGTTAAAATATGTCATCGTCTCGGGTGCCTGTCGGGTCTCGTTGAACTCGGATGTATCTTGCTTTCACGATTCAAAAGAGTTTTCTTTTTTAATGACACGCCTCATTCCTCGGCCCCGAACACGAGCTCGCCGAACGTGCCGCCCCCGCCGGGCCTGAACGTGACCTCGTTCCGCCGGAAAGCCCCGATGATCTCGAGCAGCGTCTTGAATAATGCCGGGTATTTCTTGACTTGATCTTGCAGCGATGAGACGTCAGCGCTTTTCAAGTCGACAGAGAGGAGCAAGTTGATCTCGGTGCCAAATTTTTCGATCGTGGCATTGTAGACCGCCTCGAGCACCTTAGAACCGCTCGACGCGATGCCCATGGCAACGCGCAGCATCTCGACCAGCGACACGATCGTGATGTACCTCGCCCGGTGGGCTGGATGCTCACCCTCTTGGTGATCGGCCAGTAATTTCACCCGATCCGACACGCCGAGCATTATCCGGGACTTCTTTCCATCCTTGGCGCACGCGATGCAGTTGACCTTGCCGGCGCTCACCTTTTTGATGTAGTTCATGTGATCCGCGTCGGAGATCGCCACGTGGTGGATGAACTCGGCGTCGAACTTGTCCCCGCCGAGGAGGCTGGACGAATTACCTGCTCTGGCAGGTTCCACGAGCACCCGGCGCCTGCAAGCCTTGCAGAACAGCACGTTGTACTTCCCCATCCGGGGATCGAAGCCCACGTTGCGTGTGAACTTGCGGCCGTCCTTCCGCGTGATGGCGAGCTCGACCTCCTCGAACGTGGGAGCCTCGGCGAGGAACGTGTTGAATTCGCGGCCCAGCGAAACGGGCGATGGGGCGTGGGCATCGCTGTTGGTCATGAAGGTGAGCCGGTGGAGGTCGCCGATGCGATCGGCATAGTCCGTGTTCGCGGATAGGCCAAGCTCGATGAAGTGGACGTTCCTGGCCTGGCTCCCGTAGGCGGCCTGGAGGCTGTCGAACTTCCCTTGCCGGAAAACGGACTTGAAGGGTGTGAACGCGTGGGCGGGGCCGACCAATCCCCCTTCGTCGGTCACGATCTCGACGATTTCCTCGGGCGAAAGGTTCACGCGCGGCCGGCCGCCCCATTCGTGATCGATGTTCGTCGACGCGGGCTTGAACCGCTTCTTGACCGCTTCGAGCGCGTCGAAGCCGGGGAACAGCAAGATCTGGTGCACGGACTCCTTGTCCTCGACCTCGGTCTGGAGGATGAAATGCACGTCGCCGTGCATGAACCCACCGCCCGCCACGGGCACCAGGTTCTGTTTCAAGTGCTTCAACCAGTCTGGCTGGAAGCAATCGCCCGTTGCGACGAGCTGAAGCCCCTTCTGGTGTGCCCCGTGCAGCATGTGGGGCAAATCCATGTTCTTGCTCACGCCAATGGATCTCGGGCCATGGATGTGAAAGTCCGCGTTTATTTCTTGCAAGATGGCATCAATGCACTGCTGTCGATGGATGGACAAACCAACGAGAAAATAAGAAGGTGCATGTTAACGGGGCGCTATTCAGAGGTTCAGGTAGGTCTTCACACCCTTCTCGACCTGCTTCGCCACGACGGAAATGATGCCTTGCTTGGAATTCGGGCCCGTGAGAATAATGAGAAATATATCGCTGAGAGTGGGTACGATGTGGATAATTCCCGCCGTGCCGCCGAAAGTGATGTATTTTAACTCGCCAGACTCGGTGGCGAACATGATGTCGCTCCCGACAGTGGTCACAGTCGTGGCGATGATGGCAACGAGCGAATCGCTAAGGGCCGACGAGATCGCGGACGCCAGGATCGTGCCGTCCCGCTTGACGAGCGCCGATGCCTTGACGACAGGGTCGATCTTGATGAGGTCGCGCAGCACGTCCCCGAGGTTTTCCGGCTCCTTGAAAGGCAGCTCGGCCTTCGCCGCCGGGGGTTCCTCTTTCTTCTGGACCGGGGGGGTTTTCGGGAGTAATTCCATTTTTCCCTTGAAGGATTCGAGTTCCCGCTTCATGGTCTTCTCGAGCGAGTCCTTGCCGCCGGGGAAAGGGGCCGGCTGAGTGCTTGCGGGGGGTTTCCCACGGAGGTCAAGCGGATTGCTCAGGTTTCTGGAGGGGGGCCTCGATCCTTCGACGGAGAGCACGGGGGCGGGCGACGCCGAGCGCGTTGGCTCGTCGCGAAGGGAGTCGTGGCCCGGGATGCTCACCGTGGCTGCTGCCCGGCCGGGTCTCGAAGCCGGGGCGGGCGAAGCATCGCCGCCCTTGGCGGCGAGCGCGCTGATCGATGACAAGTTCTTCGGCCGGCCCTGTGCTGGGGGTTGCGCGTCGGCTGGCCGCGGTTGCGGCACGGGCGCTTGCTGCACGAAGGGCCTGGCTTGCTGCGGCCCTGCAGACGCTGAAAACGGTATGAATGTCGGCTTCTGGCTGGCAGGCATCTTGCTCTCTCGTGGCGCGGAGCCGAACGGGCTGGGTTGGTCGGTAAACTCGGCCAGCCCCGCTGGCGTCGTCGCGGCGGGTTTCGACCTCGCGGCGGCAGGCTCGTTCTTGAACGAGATGGCGGGAATAGGGAATCCGCATTTTTGACAGATGATTTCACGGTTTCCACGAGCCAAGAATTGTGCCCCGCAACTTGGACAGATGATTATGCTCAAACGTCGGTCGCCGATTATTTCTATGCTTTTTTTTGCACCACAAGAGCCTGGCCTATGGCTCCGGATCCTTGCCGTAGGTATGTGGTAATTGACTCGTTTATATGTAATAAATTTCTGTCCACGTGACAATTGGCGAGAGTGCGCGTGTCGGGCTATCATCGATTCTGGACCCGTGACTCGTGAACGCTCTTCCATATCACGAGGAGGTCCCGCAGCAGGGGATGGTTGAAGACGAGGGGCACCTTCACGGTGGAAGATGGCCCAGGCTTGCCACCACTCGCTTCCGTGACTAGTTGCCAGGCCACGGCGGCGTAATCGCGCCCGACCGGGGTTGTCGTGCCCTCCGATTGCAGCTGCGAGAGGTATTTCGTCACCTCGGCGTCGCGTTCGAGTATCAACCCGATGACCACGATGGCCAGCATATCGTTGCACGTGGCCGCATTCCCCCGTTTCCCCCCGGAATGCGATGACTTGAGCAAGTCCATGGCCCTCTTGAGGAGCTCGAAGCAACGCTCGGCCTGCTTTTCCTCGAACCACACGCGAGCGAGTTCCGCCACGTGACGCGCCGCGTCGCGGTAATTTCCCGATCCTTCCTTGAGCGCCGCCAGCTTTTCGAGCGATTTCACCAGCATGGAGACCAGCGACGGGCGCAAGATGGTCCTTTCTTGCACCAGGTGGTCGTGGACGTCGATGGCCCGATATGCATTCGCGACGGCGGTCTCGATGGACCCGGATTGCTCGTAGAGGATGTTGGCCTTCTGGATGAACTTGATCGTCTCCAGGAACTCGTTAATTCTCTCCGAACAACTGCCAGCTTCAATATAATTGTCAGCCGCTGCTTCTAACTCGCCGATTGCCTCGTAGTGGCGCGCTGACCGCTCGAACGCATCACGCGCGCCCTTGTAATCGCGGATTTTTTTCAACACGAGCCCCGCGCTGTGGTAATGGAGGGCACTGCCGATGTCATCGTCCTGGCGCTCGTAATCCGCCGCGATGTCGACATAACATCCCGCCTCCTTCCTGGAGAGGTCGGCGAATGCACCCTCCGACCCCCCGGCGTGCTCGAATAGATCGAAAAAGCTGGCGAAAATGTGGTATACCTCGGCGATCTGCAGGTAATTTGCCTTTTTCTCGCTCCCCGTTATTTTCTTGAGAACGTGCTCGAAGTAATCACGCGCCTCGTAGAAAACTCGGAGCAATTGCTCCCTCTGGCCGGCCTGGATGGCGATCTGAAGGAGGAGCTTGTAGGACGTGGCCACCATGTAATACTTGCGCGCCTTCTTGGACGCCGCGATGGCCACGCGGGCGACCTGCTCGGCCCGCGCAAGATTTGAGACCAGGAAGTACAGCTCGGCGAGGGTGTAGTACTGGTTGTACAACGCCTCGTTCACGGGCTTCGTGACGTCCTCCGAAAACTTCAACGCCTTCTCGTTGCATTCGATGACGACGAGATAATGGCGGCGGGCCTCGAGGGCATCGTCAAGCATCTCCGCATGCAGATCGCCCATCTTCTTGTAGATGTCGGCTGCCTGGCGGAGATCGCCCTCGGCCCTCGATGCCCTCGCGGCCTCTGCGAGCACTTGCAGCGCCCGGAGGACCGCGGCGACGGCGGCGTGGAAGTCGATCGGCTGGATGACCTCCGCGCTGGAGATGAACACGTTAGCAGCGTCGACGCGCTGGCTGGGTTCGGCAAGCATGGCTTCCCCGATCGAGTTCAGCGCCGCGTGGATCTGTCGCGAGAGCATGGTGACAGCCTCGGCATCGCTGTAGTACTCGGCGTCTTCCAGCTGCTTGAAGAGGCCGCCAACCTCGTCCAACGTCTCCATATTATGGAGGAGAATGGAGGAATCCTTTTAACTTTGCAAGATAACCCTTAATGCAATCCACCAAACACATAAACGGATCGGGTGTCTCGATGGGAGAACAGAAAGAGGTCAAAAAACCGGCTCCGGTAATTTTCGAGCCGGAGGCTTACTTGAAGGCATTACTCCACGTATTGCGCTTTGCTTCCAACGGCCTTGCCAAGGACTCGTGGGTAGAAGTCTATGGCTGGCTGGTCGGCAAGCTCGAAGGGGCGGACAACAACATCGTTCACGTCTACGACGCGGTGCCCATCCACCACGGGAAAGACATCGAGGTGACCTGGGATGCCGATGCCTACGTCCGTGCCGCCGAGTTTGACGAACAACTCTACCAGAAGGCTGAAGAGAACCCGACAATGAAGGGATTCTTCGTGGTGGGTTGGTACCATAGCCACCCTGGTCTCGATTTGTTTCTCTCGCCGACGGACGTTACCAACCATCTTGGCTTCCAGGGCCCGAACCCGAACAGCATCGCGGTCGTGTTCGACCACACGAAGATCGTCCCTTACAAGCATCTCGGCTTCAAGATATTCAAGTTGAAGGAAGCTGCTCCTGACAGTGACTACATCGAGGTGGAGTTCGATAAGGCCAAGTTCGCAAAGGACGTCGTCGACGTGATCTACCTGGCCCAGAACATCGTCGAGCGCATCCAAGGGAATCAGCTTTTCTCCCCGGAGTTCAGCGAGGTGCCGTCCATTTTCGCCCACTTGATGCTCCCGGGCGCGACGCCGCAGATGGAAAAGGCGCCGCCCATCGACCTGGACGCGCTTTTCGACAAGATGCTCAAGAGCACCGAGGCACTCATCCAGAAGGTGTTCGGCAATTCGATCATCGGGAAGCTCGCCGTCGAGATGAACCCGGCGCTTGAAGAGTGGTACTCGGCGTTTATCCCCTACGTCGTCTCCTCGCTCAACAAGTGGCTACTCTCCACCGCCGAGAAGCTCATCACGACGAACAAGCTCGTCCTGGGAAGCATCTACACGATCGCTGGCGGGCTGGAAAAGTCCATGAAAAACGTCAACGAGTGGACGAAGGCGCAGCTCGGCGACAGCGAGCGTCACTTGAAGAAGCTCGTGGAATCGACCCACGCGAAGCTCGCGGCCGGGTTGGAAACCAAGCTGGCCGCGCAAGAGAAGGGCCTCTCCACGTCGCTCGACGGGCTCACGCAAGACTTTGCCAAGGCCGAGGACACGCTTGCCAAGCTGGTCGAGAGCGTCGCGTCGCTCGCCGCCCGGGTGGACGACATCGTGAAGAAGGTGGAAGGCATGGAAGCGGGCATCCAGGCCAAGATAGATGAGAAATTCCAAATGGTCAACCAGGGCGTCGACGCGGCGCTCAAGGGGCTCGACACGCGCGTCACCGAGCAGGTAAACGGGCACATCCAGCAATTCGGGAAGGACATGGTCGCCACGCGCGACGCGATCAAGGCCGACTTGAATGCGATCTCCGAGGACATCGCGAAAGAACGGCAGGCCCTCGATGAATTCGCCGCGTCGAAGGCTATCAAGAAGATGCAAGAAGACTTGCACAAGCTCGTGAAGTAAAGGGAAAAAAGAAGGATCTATCCCGCTCTCTTTTTAACTGCTGAAGGTCACGCGTTCCCGGTAGGAGCCACTATCCGAGTAACCGCTGTTCTTGCGGCGCTTGCGGATCGCGTATATCACGATCACGATCGCGATGAGCCCGACGAGACAATAGAGCACCCACGGGTTCTTCACGAAGAAATCGAGGATCTGATCCCATATCGAGGGAGGTGCTTGCTGGCTCAGCACCATGAAGTCGTAATGAACCGCTTGATCCACGTTTGCCCCGAGCCAGAACGGGTACGGGATGGTCGACACGTTCTCCGACGGGGTCGGGGACAGCGGCGGGTTGAGCCCTTGCCCGATCCACACGCCGACCGTGTAGGGCACGTGGACGTTGTCGACACGGGAAGTGAAATCGGTACCACCCCCGTCCCCCCAGGTCGGATCCGAGAGTACCCAGCCTGCGCCGGGGATGAAGTATTCTGCCCACGCGTGCCCTGTCAAGTTAGCATTGGTGGTGTCATAATCGGAGGTTTCAAACACGAAGCGCCACTTGGTTCCAACGGCCGCACCATAGTTTGGATTGACCGCCGATCCTGCCGAATCGGCGATCACGAGGCCCCGCAGAACACGGGCAGGTATCCCGCACGATCGCAGCAGCGCGACCATGAGGTAGGAATATTCCGTGCAATCCCCGGTGTGGTAAGTAATGGCCCATTCCGCGCCGTGTTCCTCGCTTTGCGCCGAATACGTCAGTAAATTCTTGACATGGTTGTAAACGTTTGCTACAGTTGTCCATGGGTTGGAGGCATTCAGTGAAGAAGCGGCGGTGACGATGGGGTCAAAACTCTTGTTGATGTAAAGCTCTTCTTTCGTGTACAGCGCGTAAAGCCCGTCGGTCTTGTTGTAATCCGCCATCGTGACGCCGGATTGCGAGCTCCAGGTGACATCGCGCAGGGTCAAGTTACCTTGCACGTTCATGGTCCACGTTGTTCCACTGGCGACGCTTAGATCGAAGTAGTGGAATTCGTTCCCGAAATCGTCTGTGTCGAAGACGTGGGACAGACTCGAACCATAAGTCATGCTCTTCATGACGAACTCTTGCTGGCGAACCCCAGACCCACTGAGGATCGTGCGATTCGTGATCATGGGGATCCAGCGCTCCGTGAGGAACGGACCAAACCCGGATTTGGAGATGGTGTAGGTGTAATTGTAGAAGTACGTCGTGTTCCGGTTATAAGTGAACGTTCCAGCCGGTGGCGGCCCGTAGTAGGCAGTCGGGGAGATCGCGCTAGCGGGCATGGCGGGCAAGACGGCTAGCTGCATCCCGACGAGCGCCAGGGTCACCAGCGTGAACGCGATACGGTTCGTGCGGTTCATGATACGGATACAAGCGAGTACAAAGTAATAATGGTTATCCTTTCACGGGTATAAACTGCCATTCGTTATCGATTACAGCAAAGGACAAACGCCCCCTGGCGCGAAATGCCGGGAACCAATGTATATATTTTACCATCGTGAATAGAAATGGTGGAAGGCCGATCGAGCATAATAAATCGGCGCTGGTGATAACCATGAATAGCATAGCATATTTTTCTATGGAGGTCGCCCTCGAACCCGACATCCCCACGTATTCAGGGGGTCTCGGCGTGTTATCGGGCGACACGCTACGTTCAGCAGCCCTTTGCAGCCCTTTGCAAAAATCAATTCCGTGGAAAAATAACAACGGCTGATCAAGATTTCAAGGGCATGTGCTGTGCCGGCTAGTTCGGGAGGAAATACAGACTTGATGATGGTCGGACCTTCCTTTTTTTCCCAATTTGCTAAAATAATTGGAGGCTTTTCGACCTTTTTCCTTACCACGCACCACTATCGTGAGCTTCAACTTGGATTTGACTTGTCGCTGTCGAAAACATCTAGCAAATCCCTCGTAATGATTCATGTCGCTCTTAATAAAGACGGATTCTTGTAATGCTTAACCGTAAGGCGATCTCAGTACCTAGTAGAGAAGCCCCCCGATCCATTGGCATCACATGCTGGTGGTAATATTGCGGGGCGTCCTCGGTGAATTTTTCGATCGTTTAGATCCTGCATCGGCAAGCGAGGAAATTGGCGCGCGAGGCTAGTTCTTGCGATCGGGAATCCCACCGGCAAATGGAATCCATGGATCGCTTATAATTCGGACATCATTCACGATCACCATCAAAATGCTCGGTAACGAGCAATACAACATCAAGAAGATGAAACTAGCTTGGTAAACGTCAAACGACTCTTCGCCGTAAAAGCCCGGGAGCAGATGGAATTGCAGGAGTACTTCCGGAAGAACCTCGACGGTGTCGGATTTGCTGGCCTTGACATCCAGAAGACCCCCCTCGGCACGCGCGTGACGATCAAGGCCGCGCGGCCTGGGCTGGTTATTGGCAAGAAAGGAGCCAACGTGAAGGGCCTCACGGAAGTTCTCGCTCGCGATTTTAAGATCGAGAACCCGCAGATCGACGTCGATGAGGTCCGAAACCCCGAGCTCAATGGCCAGATCATGGCCGAGCGCCTCGCAAGCGCCCTGGAGAAGGGGCAGCACTATCGCCGCGCTGGCTATGGCTTGCTCCGTCGAATTATAAGAGCCGGTGCCGAGGGAGCCGAGATCGTCATCACGGGCAAGATCACGTCCCAGCGCGCCCGGTACCAGAAGATGCGCCAGGGAAACATCAAGCGGTGCGGCGACCCCGTCAAGCACGTGAGTCATGGCTGTGCACACGCCAAGCTCAAGTCGGGCATTCTCGGTGTCCGTATCAACATTCTTCCAAAAGGCTATGACAACCCGAAAGATGTCCTCTACCTCGGCTCGGACAAGCTGAGCCCCATGTATAAAGATCGCATCACACCAAAGGAAGAACCCGAGGTACCTATCCCCCCGACGAAGGGCACCGAGCCTCCCTTGGAGGAGATCGAGGAGCCTTCCATAGAGGCAGTGCCTGGCAAGATCAAGGGCAAGCTGCCCGGCGTAGACGATATCCTTGAAACTGACGATGCCAATGCAGACGCCCTCGAGGAGGACAAGGATGCAGGCGAGGAAAGATTGGACGATGATGAAGATACCATCGTGGATGAAAATGAGGATGACGTCGAAAAGGATAAGGACGCTGCCGAGAATGACACGGAATGAGCGGTGAAACCACATGGTGAAAATGAACAATAAGCGCATCAAGGAAATGAGCCTTGAAGACAAGGAGAAGAAACTCACGGAATACAAGGCAGAACTCGCGTATCAGCGTAACTTGCTCGCCGCGGGCAACACGTCTGAATCACCCGGCAAGATCCGCTCCATCAAGAAAATCATCGCCCGTCTCAATACATTCATAAGCATCGATAATAAAAAACAAGCACAAATGCAAAAAACACGCGACGACGCGGTGAGATGAGCGCAGATGCCCATCACCCCGCACAACATCCTGTTCCACGAGCTGGTCGGCTTGCACGTGTCGATGTACCTGCCAGCTTGCCAATCTCTCATCGGGCTGGAAGGAACGATCGTGGATGAGACCGCCAATCTGATAGTCGTGCGGCGGCCTGACGGTCGTATCGCGCGCGTGCTCAAGAAACACAACAATTTCAACATCATATTGCCTTCAGGCAAGAGCGTGCTGGTTCCCGGCGACTTGATTGTCGGCCGGCCGTGGGACCGCATAAAGAACATCGGAAAAAAACACTATTCAGCGTGATCAATCATGGCAGCACGTAATATCGGCATCTCGGTCTCGAACCCGCCCTCCAAGGTTTGCAACGACCAGCACTGCCCGTTCCACGGCAGGATCAGCTTGCGGGGCCGGCTCTACGAGGGTGTCGTGACGAGCACGAAGATGCAGCGGACAGTCACGGTTCGCCGAGATTTCTTGTTCAAGGTAAAGAAGTTCAAGCGGTACGAGCGCCGAAATTCGAAACAAAGCGTCCATTGTCCCCCGTGTATTGACGTGGCGGTCGGCGATGCCGTCGTTTTCATGGAGACACGGAAAATCTCCAAGACCGTGGCATCGGTTATCATCGAGAACAAGTCGGCCGGCAAGGTGGCCGCGACGGAAACGAAAGGTGAACAAGAAGCACAAGCGTGATGACTCATGGGCAAGCGCAAGCTAGGCAAGAAAGGGATCATCTTCCTCCCGAAAATAACCCGTGGCCTGCAAATCGGCTCGGTCTTGAAGGTTGCCGATAATTCGGGGGCGAAGACCGCCAGGATCATTGCCGTTCCCCGGTACAAGGCGCACTACCAGCAGGTACCCCTCGCGACCATCGGCTCCATGGTCGTCGTGGCGGTCCAGAAAGGCACGCCGGACACCCGGCGCAAGATTCTCCGCGCAGTCATCGTCCGGCAGCGCCAGCACTTCCGGCGGGCGAACGGCCAGCATATCGAGTTCGAGGACAACGCGTTGGTCATCGTGAACGAGACTGGCGAGACAAAAGGAACGGAAATCTCCGGACCGGTGGCACGCGAGGCGGCTGTGCTATGGCCGCGGGTCGCCACGATCGCATCGCTGATTGTCTAACGAAAGCACCAAAGGCGCGATTACAATGACGACAACATCAAAGAAACCGAGGAAGCAGCGGAATTGGCTCAGGGATATGCCGCTCCACCGGCGGGGCTCCCAGTTCAACGCCAAGCTAGAGAAGACCCTATCGGAACAGTATGACGTGAAGCGTATGCCGATCCGCGTGAACGATCACGTCCGCGTGACCGCGGGCCAGTTCAAAGAACTCGAAGGCAAGGTGCTCGGTATCGACAAGAAGGCATACAAGATCACGATCGAGGAAATCACGAAGGAAAAATCCGATGGCTCCCTTCATTATTATCCGATCCACCCGTCCAAGGTAATAATTACGAAGCTGGTTGACCTTGACAAGCGTCGCCAGCATATCATCGAGCGCAGGAAAATTGCCGCTCGCGAGGCCGAGGCGGAGAGAAGGTTGGCCGCGGAGGCGAAGGCTGCTCAAGCCGCTGCTGGCAAGAAGCGGGGGAAGTGAACGACACATGGCAAGAAAAGGACAAAGCCTTGCGGTGCGGCGGCTCGCCGCGCCGGCGTACCTGCACATCAATAAGAAGGAGTACGCGTTCGCTGCAAAGGCAATGCCGGGTCCCCACAAGGCTAGCAAGAGTTTCACGCTCTTGTACGTGCTGCGGGACTTGCTCAAGGTCGTCACGACAGCCACGGAAGCGAAAAAGGTGGTCGTCGCGGGCTCCGTGATCGTCGACGGCAAACCACGCAAGGACGTGCATTTCCCCGTCGGCTTGATGGACGTGATCGAGATCCCTGCGCTCAAGAAGACGTTCCGCGTGAATACTGACAAGTTGTATTATTACAAACTAGTTGAAATCGACAAGGACGCGCACTTTAAACTCTGTAAGATTATCGGTAAGACGATGCAGCCTGGCGGCAACGTGCAAGTGAACCTACACGACGGCCGCAGCGTCCTGGTGAGGGTCAAGGACCCGAAAAACCCGAAAGAAGCCACCAGATACACGGTCGGAAGCACCGTGAAGATCGATCTGAGATCGGGCGAGATCGTTGACTCGGTGAAGCTTGAGGAGGGCAAGCTCGCAATCGTCGTGGACGGCATCAACGACGGCCGGATGGGCAAGATTACCAAGATCACGAAGATAATGAAGAACGACACCGCCACGCTGGAGGACAAGGGCGAATCGTTCGAGACAAAGCTCGATTACTTGTTCGTGCTGGGCGATAGCAAGCCTCTCATTTCACTTGGCTGAAAACATTGGTGTATGAATCATGATGTCACAAGTTGCAGCGATCAAAAAACAAGAGATCAGAGCGTCGTGGGAAAAAAACCCCAACTTCAAGCCCCGCCTCGACAAGGTGGTCGTGAACCTCGCCGTCGGCCAAGCAGGCGAGACGCTGCAGAAGGCAGCACAAGTCCTCGAGGAGATGTGCAAGCAAAAACCAAACCTCGTCGGCGCCAAGAAATCGATCAAGGAGTTCAACATCCGCAAGGGCGAAAAAATCGCCGCTGTCGTGACCCTTCGTGGGGAAAAGGCGGTAGAATTTATCAAGCGAGCGATGGTCGAGCACGACTTCAAGATCTTGCGTCGCTCCTTCGACAACGCGGGAAACGTCTCGTGGGGCGTCAAGGAACACATCAACATCCCAGGGATGAAGTACGACCCCAACGTCGGTATTTTCGGCTTCGAGGTGACGTGCAAGATCGTGCGACCAGGCCAGCGCGTCCGCGTGCGCAAGGTTCGATCGTCGCGCATTGCCAAGAAACAATACGTGACGAAGGCAGAAGCCATTATATTTATGGAGGAGAACTTCAAGGCCGAAGTGGTCGACGTGATCGAGGTCAACATGTACTAGAAGATTAATGGTGAATCGAAAATATGGTAAAAAAGACATCCATACTCAACGGCGTGAAATGCAAGCGATGCGGCACGAATCGCGGCGTGATCCGGACTTACGGGCTTGATATCTGTAGGCGATGCTTCCGAGATGTCGGAAACGACCTTCATTTCAAGAAATACACGTAGAACGATAGGTGAGAATCGGAAATGTTATTAGACCCGCTATCCAACGCCTTGGCGATAATTAACAACGCCGAGAAAGCCCGATCGAAAAACTACGTGTTCTTGCATCCCGCGTCGAAGCTCATCGGAAAGGTGCTCAATGTGCTCATGCAGCGCGGATACATCGGTATCGTGGAATTAATCGACGATGGGAAGTCCGGCGTTTTTAAAGTGGAGCTCTTAGGCCATATTAATAAGGCGCAGAGCATCAAGCCCCGGTACGCCGTGCGAAAGACCGAGATCGAGCAATGGGAGACCAAGTATCTGCCCAGCAAGGGTTTCGGTTTCCTCATCATGAGCACGAACCAGGGAATCATGACCAACGACGACGCCAAGCAAAAGGGCATCGGCGGCAGGCTCCTCGCTTACGTGTATTAACCAGAAAAACCAGCAATATCCATCACTACCAACCGAACCGAGTGAAAAATCATGAAATACGCGTATTCGCAACGGGAAGTGACGGTTCCAGACAAGGTCACGTTCAAGCTTGATGGGAAGCGGATAGAGATCAAGGGCCCGAAGGGCACCGTGACCCGCGACTTCTCGCACGCCAAGAACGTCGAGCTCAGCTCGCCAGCGAAGGGCAGGATCTTGATCGAGTCCCGCTTCCCCCGGAAGGCCGACCTGGCCATGCTCGGCACGCTGGAGGGTCACATCAAGAACATGATCCTTGGCGTGACGGTCGGATTCAAATACAAGATGATCATCGCGTATTCCCACTTCCCCCTAACTGTCAAGGTTAACAAGGACATCCTGGAGATCACGAATTACACGGGCGAGCGCGGCGCGCGGCTAGTGCCTATCCTGGGCAACGTGAAGGTTACAGCAACCAAGGAATACGTGGTAATCGAGGGCATCGACAAGGAGGAAGTCTCATTGAATGCTGGCCGGCTTCAGCAAGCCGCAAAGGTCCGGTTCAAGGATCGACGCATATTCCAGGACGGGATCTATATCATGGAGAAGTGGGCTGGCGATGCCCTTCTCTGGCACGTGAAAATTTGAAGAAGCGAGGTAATCATTCATGGTAAAGCGTGAAAAAATAAAGGCAAAGATAATTGCCGGGCACTCGAGGAAACGGTTCATCCGCAACGAGAGCTGGCGTTATGCACGCCTCAGCCGGTCGTCCTGGCGCAAGCCAATGGGCAAGGACAACAAGCAGCGCTGGGTGATGGCACGGGGCACCAAGCCCGGTCTCCCTCGTGTTCCCGCGGTCGGCTACCGTTCGCCCCGCGATGTCCGTGGCTTGCATCCCAGCGGCTACGAGTGCGTCGTGGTGCACAACGAGGGCGAGCTCGCACCGCTGAAGCCGAAGAACCACGCGATTATAATCGGCTCCACGGTTGGCCGCCGCAAGCGCATCATGTTAAAAGACGCCATACTCTCAAGGGGCTTCAAGCTGCTCAATCCCGGTATAAGGGTTTCGGCCGCTCCAGAGGAGGCAGCGATCATCGCGCCCGAGGATGTCGACGCCACAGTCGGCAAGGTCGAGGAACCATCGGTCACCGCTGATGATCTGAAGGACGTGGATGTCGATAGCAAGAAAGACGATAGCAAGAAAGACGATAGCAAAAAGGCGGGTGGCAAGAAGTGAATCTCACGGCGCAGCGCAGGCTCGCGGCGAAGGCGTTGAAATGCGGCGAGAA
>JAUQYZ010000131.1 GCA_030587475.1 Candidatus Sigynarchaeum calidifontis | reverse complement strand
TCAACGAGCTATCTGCATTTTCTTCGAAACAGCTGAACAGCAAACCACAATGGCGGGACAAGGGAAAGGTGGCCACGAAGATCGACCGCGATATCCTTACAACGAAGGAGTTGAAGGCGTTGATCCCGTACGTGATAGATGAGACGAGCTCTGGCCTCCGACTGACGTGGAATATCGACGATGCTGCCCGTGAAGAGGCATTGAAGGATGCGGGCAAGTCATTCATCTTCACGAACCAGAACAAGTGGAGCACGGTCGACATCGTCAGGACGTATCGTGCCCAGAAAGGCGTCGAGGACCAGTTCAAGGCGTTGAATGACCGCGAAGCAAAAAGCAAAAAGCAAAAAGCACCAGCGAAGAGAATGGCGATGAAAAGCACGACGAAACCCGTTTGGTCGAATGTAAAAGAAAACGAATAGGCAAGCACGTAAAGTATAGAACCGATACAAAGGGATGCAGAAATTATTTTTAACCTGCCATTCACATCTCGTTTTTTTTGAATCAAATAATCCCCGAGCGACCCGATGATAGGCCCGCTAAATAACTGGCTGATGTACACGATTATCAACATTATAGTCGCGATGCCGGATGCGAATTGCTTGTCCGCCATTAACATGGCAACGAAATAATAGGTGGTACCCCCGAGCGCGACGAACATCACGAAATCGAATAGTAACAAGGTGATATTTGGCTTTGTTCTCCAGATCAACTTCAAATCGGCGATCTTGATTCTGTAATTGACAGTTTCGCCTTGGGCATCAAGCTCTTGCCCGCCGATGGCTGGCTCCTTTGCTAGTACCAACAGGACACAGTATATGAAGCCCGACCCGGCAATCACGATGAAGGGCCAAAACCACGGGAGGTTCTCGAATATCAATCCTGACAGGATCATCCCCATCCCGACACCGATCACGAAGCCCGCGCTCAAGAGCCCAAAGGCCTTCCCCCTCCGCTCGACCGGAAACAGGTCAGTCGCCATCGAGTAGGAAAGAGGGAGGAAAGAGCCGAACCCTATCGCAGCGAGGGATTGAAACGTCACGAGCCCTGTTAAATCCGATACAAAGGCCGTGAGGAAGGAGAAAATGGCACATTCAAGCATGCCTGCAAGCAAGAGAAGTTTTCGGCTGTAACGATCCCCCAATATCGCCCAGAACGGCGCGCTGGTCGAACCGATGAGCAAGAACAAGGCACTGACTGCCCCCACCTGGGCTTCGCTCTCCAGTTGCAAGGCAATGCGCATCTTGCCCACCATGGGTCCCATAATGCTCGTGTGCGCGAAAGAAAAGAAGGATAGCAGCAGCAAGACGATAAACGTGAATTGGTACTTGTTTTTCATAGGGGGCACTCCAGCCTTCACATGCTCGTGTACCTATCTGGATCGATCGGAGCGTTATTTTGATTTTCCTCGAGGACATAAGAACCAACAAGTAAATCATACTCCGCAACGGAGATCCGATACAAGATGGACATCATAGAGGACCGGGCCCAGAACGACCGCGTTTGGGTGTCCAAGCTGAATTTCGATGAAGATGTTCGGAAACAAGCGTTCGGCGCCCACCTTCCCGAACGGATTCGTGTTCGGGATTCCACGATACGCGAGGGCGAGGAAACACCAGGCGTGTATTACACGTTCGAGCAGAAAAAGGAGATCGTGAGGGTGCTGCATGACATCGGCATAAGAGACATCGATTGTGGCTACGTGGGCGTCGTGGAAGAGCAACACGAGCTCGCCGCGTGGATAAAAGACGATGGTATCGGCATGAACACGCATTGCCACCTGAGCTCCAAGCCGTCGAGGTACCCGGAAGAGCTGGAAAAGATTCAAGCCGCGGGAATTGACTACGTTGGGTTCGGGCTGCCAATCAACGACTGGCAGATCCACCTTTTTAGCTTGCCACCCGTGCGGTCAATTTTACGGATCGTTCCTGGGATGATCAAGGCTATCCAGAAGAAAACCGGCGCCAAGATCATCTTGGATCTTGTCGATGCCACGAGGACAGACCTTGAGCTCGTTAAAGAAACGGTGAGAACGGCAATGGGTGCTGGTATCGATTTGATCAATATCTACGACACCGTCGGGGCGTTGATCCCTGCTATCATGCGTTATTTCACGGGCGAGATCAAAACAATCGCCGGGTCAATCCCCGTGGGCATCCACGTGCATGACGACTTCGGCATGGCGACTGCATCTTCGTGCGCGGGGGTCGAGGCTGGCGCCGAGTATGTCGACCTGGTCGTGAACAAGCTAGGAGACAGGGCGGGCAACGCGTCGCTGGAGGAGACCGTCGCGTCGCTGGAACTGTTATACGGGGTCAAAACGGGCATTAAACTCGAGAAACTCACCGGCCTATCGAAGCTGGTTGAAAAAATAAGTGGAGTGAAATTGCCTGTTAATAAGCCAATTGTAGGATACAACACGTTTATCCACGAGTCGGAGCTCCACGTGATGGGAGCACATGAAAAAGAGAGCTGGAAGTGTTTCACGCCTTTCAAGCCCGAAGTGGTAGGCCAAGAAGAAAAAGTCGTGTTCGGGCCGACCACGCTTCATGGCGATGCAGTCCGGTCACGAGCGCGCCATTTAGGCTATCTTGACCTTTCAGACCAACAGGTTCAAGCAATCCTGGTCGAAACTCGCGCTAGGATAAAAAAAGCAAGATTTGTAACGGCTGGCGAGATGGACGCCATCATCCACCGGCATGGCAAGTCTCGAGGCCAGCGAACAGATGGATAGCGAATGACCATGGGAACCTTTAAAATCGACTATCCTGGCCCCGGATGGCAATTGCGCCTTGAAGCCGATACCGGAACCGCCGGGATCACCCGGCTGGGCTGGGACACGGAAGGCACCAGCCGGCAAGGGATCAATTTGCTTAACTATCCGACCGAACTCACGCTTGCTAGCAAGGGTGAAGAGGTCCGATCCGTTATTGATAATGCGATAGCGCGGCGGGGCTTGCTCAAATATACGATCACTGCTAAGGGGAACAAGCACGTGTATTGGCAATTGGGGATGCAATCCGGCAAGCTTCAAATGCAATTTTCTTGCGACGAGTCCGTGAAGCCGGACGTGTCGGAAATCGTGCTGTACGTGCCCTTCAATCCGCGTACTGCTATCATGTCCATCATCGCCAACACATGGGACGATGCGGGCTGGTTCGAGCCACCCTTCATTTTGAGCGCGCCCGATCTGGGACAAGTGCTTGCCACGGGACGCTCGGGATCACCCATGAAATGCAATCTCGAGGGAAATCGGCAATTGGGATGCATCGATCTCTTTGTACACGTCCCCATACCCAAGCCAGATGCGCCAGCCGTCTTGGATCTCGCCCCGGTAGTGCTCGCGCAACCTGCGGGCTTCACGGACGAGCCCGCGTGGAAGGCCGCCCGGAGGGGATGGTTCAACTTGTTGCAATTCAGCTGCGGCGCATCGGGCGGCACTGCCCATGTGAAGGGCGTGTGGGCCAATAACACGCTTAGCGACCCCGTGAGCAGCGTCCTCTACATGCTCGGGGACGCGACCTTGCTGGTTCCAGACTTGTGTCCCGGGGTCTCCATGCGTCCCCTCCTCCGTCGAGCGATCGAGTATTGGATCGATCGCAAGACCGACGCCGACGGGCTCGTCGCGTACACCGCGGGGGGAAGGAACCAGAACGTGATGGACGGCAATCCTGCTATCCTGATCGCGGCGTGGTGTTACATCGAGGCGAGTCATGACATGGAATGGCTCGCCGTCCGGATTGGCCAACTGGAACACATCGCGCGCTACATGGAGGATCGGGATGTCGACGGCGATGGCATCATCGAGTCCAAGCAGAGCGGCAATCATGGCTCCCAGTCCATCCGTGATCCGGATTGCGCGTGGGACTGTTATATCAGCGGCTACAAAAACGCCTACGTTAATGCCCTCGCGTACCGGGCTTGGAATTGCATGGCCGCCCTCGAGCAGCGCCTCGATCGCCTCGACCAGGCGAGACATTATCGAAGCTGGGCGGAGCGGTTGAAGTCGAGTTATGTGTCCGCGTTCCATAACCCTGCCACCGGATGGCTGGGATTATGGCGCAGTCAAGATGGCCAGCTGCACGAGATCCACAACGATTCTCCTACCAGCATGGCAACCAGTTACGGCCTTGTTGACGCGACCGTGGGGAAGGAAATGCTCCGGAAGTTCTGGGCGGCCTTGGAACGAACCGGGTTTCGTCGCTTCGACCTCGGGGTGCCGCTGAACCTCGTGCCGGTTCCCCGCGCCGAGATGAGCGCGTATTTCGAGTTCCAGCAATTCTTGAACGGCGGGTGCTGCGTCAGCAACGCCAGCTGGCTGATCGACGGGCTCTACCGCGCGGGAATGGTCGACCAAGCGAACACGATTCTGGACGCCATGCTCGCACGCCAGCGCGATGGAGCGTTTCCGAATGGCGGGGGGTTCCAAAACGGATTCGTCGACAAGATGGGGCTGGGCGCGGAAGTGTTCGACTGGGAAGGAAGGCCCGCGGGCTACGAGGGGCACCTGGTGTACTGCTGGGCATTCCTCCAGTCTCTCCTCCTCAAGGTGCCTTCCATCCGGAAGCGCGTCCATCCTTTTTGAAGGAGAGAAACCATGTAACTTCGCCGTAGAAATCGATCCTCTGGCGTATTTAACATGGTGAAAAGGCCAATCCCGTGGCCTAGAAACGAATATTTTTCGCCCTCATTCAAACAGCTTGAAGATAATTTCATCAAGACTTCTCTTGGGCACGTGCATCTTTCCAGAGTCGTCCTTCCAATACTTGAAATCCC
>JAUQYZ010000349.1 GCA_030587475.1 Candidatus Sigynarchaeum calidifontis | reverse complement strand
CATTTAGGTGGGCTGCGGTCGGCCGAGGCTCTTAGCAAGCGCGTCCATTCCATATTTTTGTTGCGGAACGAGCCGTTATTGAAGTTGCAAATAAAAGATAATCGGCGGCATCGGGCGGGCGTTCACTTCAAGCGGATAGCTGGGGCAAGTTACAAGGCAGATTGCTCGATCTGCAGCATCAAGGTGCAAGCGAAGGCTTAAAAGATGGAAAAATGAGAGGAGGCTGATCATCATTCGGACTTAAAACGAGCCTTACGCAAGTAATTGAGTATTAATGCCTTCTTAAAGGCTATAAACAGCCCTAATGGACCAATCTCCAACTGCTTTTGGAGCATATTTCGAGTTTGGACAGCAGTCGCCAGCGTTGTTCTCGCGGGAAAAGAGACGTCGATGCTCTCCAGACCAACCAGCGTAGGACCATCGAACAAGTCATCTATTATAGCGTTTAGTTGCATATCTTGCGAGATTTGTTTTAACGCGATGGATTTTGCATATTCATAGAATGCCTCAATCGTTATCGCCACGTTATGAATAATATCCATTTTGTCCAAGTTCATCCAAGAACTTTATCGAATATTATTCTTCGCTAGGTAATGTTGATCCTAACGGGGTGCAACGCGCACCCTCTATCCCCTCGCGCGATCCAGGGCGCATCAGGGAATGCTTTTCGCAAGATGTTGTACGATCCATTCACGTCGGCATTGATCGTGATCCCGGTCGCGGATCGATACAGCCCGCGTTTCAAGCGCTTCCCGAGATAGACATCGTGGCGCTCGATCGACTCTTTATCGAGAAACGAGCATAGTGACGTGTAAGACACGTCACTTATCGAGAAACGAGCATAGTGACGTGTAAGACACGATGACGTAAGACACGTCATCGTTTTCACGATGTTGCGCCGCTCGGTGGTCCACCGTGCCTTCTTAGAATATTTCTTGACCCCGTGCACCGACCGGTACAGGTCATACTCGGTTTCGATTCGTTGAACCTTGTCGCGAAGTCGGCGGAGTTGCCTACGCTTGAGCGCTAGCTCGTGCTTGGCTTTTGCTAACGTGTCTTCCGCCTTTTTTAGCGACTTCAACGCGTCAGCGGCGGCCCGGTGATAAATGTCTGCATCTTTCAAGAAGATGCGATAGGAATGGACGTGGCAGAGTAAATGCACGATCCCGTCGAACAACTCGGGAATGATCGTCTTGTACACGGGATGACCATCAGTGATGATAACCTCGAGCATGTCCATGACGTCAGCGAGTCCTTCCAACTCGCGGACGAACGATTCCCGGTTACGATCCTCCATCCGGGCGAATCGGTACACGTATTGACTTTCCTTGTCGACGATACCGAGGTAACACGTCGACCGTCCTTGAAACGCCTTATCGATCTCGATTACCTTAAACCTGCGGCGCACCATTGAATCGTAGATCCCATTCAAGTGTTTCGCCCTTTCGCCTGCCTCGATTATGACCTTCGAGATATCGTGCTTGGTGATTATCAAGCCGCGATGTTCGGCGAAATGGTTTACAATCTGGTTGTAAGATTGATCACGCATCTTGAGGTCGACAATCTCGCGCTTCACTGCAATGTTCTCGCCCGTCCATCGTATTCGCGAAGGACCCGTCAAGGGGTTGATAGGAAAGTATAAAAAATCGCATGAGTTGGTGTACATGAGGGTTTCCACGAGTGTTCATCACCCGCTTGGATTTCCAAGGTCTTACAGTCGCATGTTTTTCCTTGGAGCCCTCATTCTTCAAGTTTTCGTTTTTTTCACGATTAATCACGCGAGGATCTGCTTGAATCTTCACGGATCCTACCTGGATGCGTCTGTACGTTCTCGACGTCCCCGGCACGATGATCGACCGCACGGTTGTTCGGACTTTCCTCGACGTGCTGCCGGATGTTGCGCTTGCTTGCGAAAAATCCACGTGATCATCACGGGATTTGAAAAGAAAGGAGAATTATGTCGGATCGACTAACTGGGTATTATCGATCCGGACAGTGCCTTAGTACGGGCGTTCCGTCCTTTTTTATTTACTTCCACTTCAAAAATCTGCGTACAAGTCGTCGATGATGGCTTTAACTTGTTCGGTGGGCGAGGAAGCACCGCGCGCGACTTCGGCAGCGTGTTTCTTGAATTCATCGAGACTGGTCACTTTCCCGCCGTTTTTTCTCGAGAGATACGCTGCTCCAAATACAGCCAACATGTCCTCGGCAAATTGGATGTTGTTTCTACTATCTACCTTGCCCGTGACCACGTCCGCCACCTCGTCGAAGAACACGTCGTCCTCGACCTTTGCTTTCGGTATCGGGAACTTGACAAGTTTCGTTTTGCCCCCGGCATCAATGATCTTGATCGCGACAGCGAGCAAGAACGGATTGGGGAAGCTTCCCACGACATGCGGGAAGGAGAGAGTGCCTTTCGTGCCACGCGCTTCGTAGAAGATGTCGGCACCCGCTGGCTTGCCCTCGAACCAGTCCTTCTTGTTCCATGAAGCTTCGAGATCACCCATAATAGTGCGTTCAGCGGGATCTTTCCATGTGATTGACACGTGCGCATCGTCCTCGACGGTCACCTCCGCCACCGGAGCTCCAGCAATAGCTCTCTCGGGGATAACGGCTTTGATACGTTTGGCTTCGACCGATTCAGCCACGCAATTTCCCCCGAGCCAGTACCACATCCCCGCGAAGGCATGCGGCCCTATGTCGACGAGGGCGCCACCGCCCCCGTGGTGCTTGTCCCAAAGGACGGGTAAGTTTACCGTGTGCTTTGGATCCGAGCCTTGATGCAGCATGCGTACCTTCTCCACGTCGCCGATCACGCCGCTCGCGATGAGGTCACGCCCTGCCTTGATGATGGGATGCCAAATGCCTTGCGTGTGGAGCATGAACTTGCAGCTATCCCCCTTCAACCGCTTCAACACGTCCTGGTAGACGCCAAGCGACCACCAGTTGATGGTGAGTGGCTTCTCACAGATGACGTGCTTCTTGTTGTCGACGGCAACCTTCAAATTCTCCAGGTGGTACTTGGGCGGGGTGCAGATGTCGACCACGTCGACGTCCTTCACCATGGCCTCGTAACTATCATGTACTTTCGTTTCTTTGCTCGCGACCTCGAGCAAAGGATTCTTGTTCTTCGAAAGTAGCTTGATGTACAATTCTTTCGCAGCTTCCGCAAGTTCCTTTTTGATGTCATAAAAACCCGCGATCACGGACTTCCTTGACTTGGCAAAACCGGGGACGTGCGATGCCTTGGTGATGAAGCCCGATCCTACAATGCCGACACGTATGACTTTACTCATAATTCAATTCTCCTCATATATCAATCGTGCTAGTTCCAGATCTCTATTACTGATTAAAAAACTCTTATTGGAAACCCGAGGCTTACTTGCCACAGATTCGCCATGCTCACGGAC
>JAUQYZ010000196.1 GCA_030587475.1 Candidatus Sigynarchaeum calidifontis | reverse complement strand
TTCACGGCCAGGTTCTCGAACTGGTACACGTCACCCGTGCTCAGGCCATTGTAATCGTCCATGCGATCCGCCCAGAACACGACGAACGCGGAACCGGACTCGTCCGCGACCCGCACGCGGGCCACCGACCCGTCGGTGCCGTCCTTCCGCGTGAATGCCTTGGGCGGGAGTTTTTCGAGCACCCGCGCCGCGAAGCTGCAGAAACGCGCGTCCTCCTTCACCTCGGCAATTCTGGTCACCGCGACAGGAGCCGGTGAACCAGAGCCTATAACGGGAGCGCTTGGATCGACCTTGATCTCGATGGTTTTTGCCGGCCTTTCGATCTTCGAGGCCCGGTTCGCGTGGAACTCGAGCGTGGTGCTGTTGCCGAAAGAGTTTTTCTTCACGGCCAGGTTCTCGAACTGGTACACGTCACCCGTGCTCAGGCCATTGTAATCGTCCATGCGATCCGCCCAGAACACGACGAACGCGGAACCGGACTCGTCCGCGACCCGCACGCGGGCCACCGACCCGTCGGTGCCGTCCTTCCGCGTGAATGCCTTGGGCGGGAGTTTTTCGAGCACCCGCGCCGCGAAGCTGCAGAAACGCGCGTCCTCCTTCACCTCGGCAATTTTAACAGGCATGACGGTGGTTGGCGAGCCCGTGGCAGAGATGGACCCGCCGTTGGATGCAATTGGAACGGCAGGGAAGGCAGACTCGTCGAGGCCTTTAGGTTTCGGTTTCAACATGCCACGATTATCTACATGCAGTTCGACCGTGTTTTCCCTTCCGATCCTCGTGTACGCGTTGCAAACCTCTATGATGTCCCCTTGCTTGATGGAAGCCTCTACCAGGTTTGCCCTCTGATCCCAACACGATACACGGATCTGGCCAGTCGCATCCTTCAAGATGATCGACGCAACAGTCCCTTTCCGGCCATCCTTTTTCTGGAATTCATGCGCCGGGGTGATACCGGCCACCCGCCCGTACACGTTGATGCTCTTCATGCCGTCGATCAAGTCCTTGATCTTGACGGCGGAATCCATCCCGGAGCCATCATCCTGTGATCCCGATTGGGGCGGGTGGGCGTTAACCTTCACGCCAAGCCTGTCACCGATGATGAGGGCGGCACCGACCTCCGTGAGTAATCCATTAAAACTTGCAATTGTCTCATCGATTTGATTCTTGATCTCTTCACGGGAAAGGCCGGTTTGTGACACGATGGTGCGTATGACCTCCTCCAACGAGATATCCTGGCTCAAGAATGATGACCTCCTATGGTTTGCTGACATCTCCTATCCCGGCGGCGTTTAATACGACGGGCATGTATTAATTTACTAACATTCGAGAAAGGAAGCAAAAAAAGATGCAAGAGCCGCGAATTTCTAAAAACTGGTTCATAAACCCGAGTTAAGCAGCAAGAAATGGATGCCGTAGCCGATGCAGAAAGATGCGATGACCACCGAGATGATGGTAAACTTGAGCGACAGCTTCTTTTCGGATTCAACGTGGAGCACGACGAGCACGAGCAGTATCGCCGCCACGATGATTAACAGCCAGCCCAGAATGTCGTACACGTTTCCATCACCGGGTCTTCACGTATATACGGCATTCATGCGGGAAAGATTAAATAGATTTTGGTACAGAAAGTTGGGGGAATAGAAAAAAATTACCAGATCCTCGCCTTGCCTTCAAGCAACATTTTCCTGATGCCCATCCAGTCGTCCAGCACGGATTGGGCAATCTCTTTGCCGAGTTTTTCCAGCCTCTTGAAGTCAGCGTTGGGAGCGACCTTGATCTCGATGTCGCCGAGCCAGGGATCGTTGATCGGGTGGCCGATCTGGCTGAGCAAGCGCACGTAGACTTCAATTGCATCGCCCTTGGCAGCATCGACGATTCTCTTCGCGATCTCGTTGCTCATGATCGAGTATATCTTGCCCACGTGGTTGATGGGGTTCTTTCCAGCCGCCGCTTCGAGGGTTTGCGGGCGTCCATTTGTCGGCGTGATGAGTCCAGACGCGCGGTTGCCGCGGCCGACGACTCCATCGTCGCCGTTCTCGGCAGACGTGCCAGTGATCGTGAGGAAGTACACGTCCTTGTCGATGATATCCCCCGTGTTCACGTTGACCGTTACTTTCTTGTTCGGGATGAGCTTGGCAGCGAGATCCTGGACAGCGTTCTTGACCTCGTCCCGCGCGTTCAAGTACGCGCTCTTGTCGGGGCAATACTTCGAGACCATCGCGTTGCATACCGTCACGTTCACATCATTGCCGAGGCGGTGTGTCATGACCTTGATGTCCTCGCCAGATGCAGGGCATTTCTTCTTGAACTTGTCGCTGTTCAGCAGCTGCTCGGCCTCGTACGTGATCTTCTCTGCATCGGAGAACGGGGCGAAACCGACGCCGAAACTAGTATCATTAGCGAGTGGGACCGCGTTGACGCCCGCATCAAACACGCCGACGAGATCCAGCGAACCCGGCCGCAAAACATGGTCGATGATGCAATGCGTGTCGGGATCGAGGTTTCTGAACGTCTTCTTGATGACGTCCCGTACCGCGTCGACCACGATCGTGCCGACGGGGACGTAGTGGATGTTTCCCTTGACCATGACCTGGCTGGTCGCGCGGCCGATAGCGAGGAATTTCTGGAGTTCGATGATGTCTCCACCGCCAAACTTCGGCTTTGCTATACCACCGATGATGGAGAACTTGTCCACGTTATGATGGAACGCTTGGCCGAAATTGTCGATATAGTATTTCGACAGCGCGCGGGAGATGGCCTCTGCGCACTCATCGGACACGGAGTCGGGGTGGCCCTTGCCCTTGCGCTCGACCATTTCGGGGCTCTCGGACTTTTCGATTGGAGGTAATACAGATTTTGTGACTTTCAAGACCATGGGTTACCAGCTTGCAAGCAATTTTTTTGATAGAAACGAATAATCGGTGGAGTCGTTAAAAAAATAAAAATTTTGCCCGAATGAAAATATTTTAATAGGAAATCTTTGGGCGTCAATTAACATCGTTTTTTGCTTGAAATCGTCTTGCCGCTTCCCACGTAGGCTGTCCGCTCGTTGCACCAAGGTGTTGGACCTTTAAGGCCGCTGCCGCGTTGGCGAATGCCGCCGCGGCCTCGATATCGAGTCCCTTGATCACGTGTGCGGTGATGAACGCGGCACAGAACGCGTCGCCCGCGCCGGTCGTGTCCAAAACCTTTACCTTGTAGGCCGGGATGCGCTTTTGCATCGTCGACGTCGTGATGAGGCATCCTTCACCCCCGAGGGTTATGATGACGAGTTTTGGTCCCCAGCCAAGGAATTTCTTCGCCGCAGCCTTGATGTCGGTTTCGCCGGTGAGCGCCTTCGCCCCCTCCTTGTTCGGGAGCAATATGTCGACGTCCTTGATGATGGGTTTCAGCGCGGCCAGGCCGCGAACGGCGATCTGCTTCTCGAGGTCGAGGGAGACCGTGATGCCCTTCCGCTTGGCGATCCGCAAGCATTCGAGCGTCAAGTCCTCGTGGATGGCAGTCGTGTGGAGCGCCTTGGCTTTCGAGAAATATTCCTCCTTGATGTCGCCTGGCAAGAGTTTGGTGGTTTGCATGTAAGGTGATTGGATGATGATCTTCTCCCCCGAGTCCTTGGACACCATGATGAAGTTCACGGGGGATTTTTCCTTTCGCCTCACGAGCGACGCGTCGATGCCCGCTTTTTTTAGCCCTTCGAGAAGGAACGTGCCATATTCGTCGTCACCGACTGCCCCGATGAAGCCCGTGTCTACCCCGAGCCTCGCTGCACCCGCGAGAAAATTGGCAGTGACGCCACCCATGAAGAAGTTCTGGCTCATCGCATCGATCTTCTCGTCCGGTTGCGGGAAACGGGGGATCTCGTCGACCCAGTCGAGCACGATCTCCCCCAGCCCGATGAGTTGCGGTGTTTTTGTCATGGAGATTCCTTTTTCCTGGATGGTGCATCGAATTCTAAGAATAATTAAGGTCAAATACGCAATTGAAGATATAAGATAACGAGTAAGTAATCATGCTGCGCCGCTTAGCTCGCTGCCTGGCACGCGGGATGAAGGCCACCATGGATGTCAAGGAACAAAAAAAGGAATTGCTCGACCGTCTCGTTAAAGCAGGTTACATCGCAACGAAGTTCGTGCGCCAGGCAATGGAGAACGTGGCGAGGGAGAACTTCCTGCCGGACGAGGTAAGGTCTTCGGCCTACGAGGATCGGCCGCTCAGCATCGGACTAGGCCAAACCATCTCCGCGCCGCACATGAACGCCATGATGTGTTCTGGTCTGAAGCTGGAAGGTGGTAAACCACTTAAAATACTCGAAATCGGCACTGGCTCCGGGTACCATGCTGCCTTGTGCGCCGAGGTGTTAAAACTCTCCGGAACCGGCGGTCATGTGTATACAATCGAGCGAATACAATCGCTAGCTGAAGTTGCACGGGAGAATATAGCTAAAGCCGGGTATGGAGACACGGTGACCGTGATCGTGTCGGATGGCACCCTCGGGCACGCCCCGGAGGCACCATACGACCGGATCCTGGTCACTGCGGCGGCGCCGCGAGTCCCGCGAGCACTAGCAGACCAGCTGGCCGAGGACGGGATTCTGCTGATTCCTGTCGGCGACATGCACGGCTACCAGACGCTCTACGAGGTCACGAAAAAGGAGGGGAAGATCTCCCAGAAGGACATCTGCGGGGTGGTTTTCGTCCCGCTGATCGGCACGGACGGCTTCTCCGCGTGAAGGAGGCGAATGCTGCATATGGACGATGATCGGGGGCTTTACATCGCCGGGATGAGGTCGCAGAGCTTCGTTGACGAGCCCAAGAAGACGGTCGCCATGATTTACCTGCAAGGCTGCAATCTCGACTGCGGGTTCTGCCACAACTCGGCGCTCATCCCCATGTTCACGAGAGAATCGAAAAGAACCACGGTGGAGCAGCTACTCGAGAAACTCGAAGGTAACTTCTTGATCGACGGCGTCGTGTTCACGGGCGGTGAACCACTGCTTCAATCCAACATCATCGATTTCGTGAAAGCCGTAAAGGCGAAGATCCCGTTCGTCGCCGTCGACACGAACGGCACCAACCCGGCGCTGCTCGCAAAACTATCCCCTCTCCTGGATCGCGTCGCGATGGACGTCAAGGCATCGCTCGAAAACTACCCAAGAGTCGTTCGCAAGAACGTGAACGTCGATAACGTGCGAAAAAGCATCGATATCTTGTGCAAGCGATCCCGCGAGACTGGACGTGTAGAGTTTCGCATGACATATGCCCCGCCCGCGAATTCCATCGATGATATAATGGCGATCGCCGATCATCTCAAGTACGCGGGATTTTCAGGGAACTTTGGAAGCTATTACGTGATCCAGCAGTATCTACCAAGCGATGGTGTCCGGGAAGCGAACCGGAAATCCTACGAGACGGTCGTGGTTGAAAAGCTGCGGATCATCGCCGATAACGTGAAAGAATATGGCATCCCTGTGGCGATACGCTGCCAGGAGCTAGGATACATTGTGGCTTGATTCATGATCGAGGAGGACAGAAAAACATATGAGTCTTGACAAGTTCGTGAAGGTTGAGAAAAAGAAAGATGGCGAGAAGGTGCCCGAGAAGCCAGCCGACAAATCATCTGCCACGGAGGGCAAGAAGCCACAAAAGCCGGCCAAGAAGGCACCGCCCAGGATAAAAACGAGGCCGGCCCCGGTCGATGCAGAATGTGCCGGCGAGATCGAGGGCCCGCCCCAGGACGAAGGGGACCAGGCCGGAGTGGCGGAAGGGGGCCCGGCGATCCCGCGGGGAGCCGTCTTGAAGGCCATGGGCCTGGAGAAATACGTCCTCTCTTGCCCTGCATGTAAATTCAAGAAGGAGCTTCACGTTTCCGGGGATCTGAAGCCCCATCAGCTGCTTTGCAAGAAATGCGGTGGCATGATGCAGGCAAGCAAGAAGGCCTGACACGGCGTGCGTTACTCAAACAGTGAACGGGTACTGGAAGCTCCTGGTCGCGCCATCGATCGTGATCTTGCGCACCAGCACGCCCTTGCGTACCGCCGCGAGCCGCTTGTCGACGGCGCTGGCAGGAATCACGATGTCGCTGATCGTGTAGGCGTTCTCGATCGTGATTTCCTTGGAATTAACCGCTTCTTTCTTCGCATCGGGGAGCAGCGCGTCGATGATGGCAGCCGAGATACCTGGCTCGTTCGGGAACTTGGCGGTGCTGAACTTGACCGCCTTGGCGATCTTGTCCGCCTCGTTCGCGTCCTCCACCTCGCCCTTTCCACTGCCTTTTTTCGGCTGGGGAGGCTTGGAGCTGACCTTGAAGGAGATCGAACTGTCCGCGGCGTCCGACAAGGAAAGGAGGATGTACCCGCGCCTTTGATCGAAGATATCATATATCTTGTTCAATTCAGCTTTTGTCCAATCACCGGTAAAGTCCAGGATCCAGCTGTTCTTCTTCTCGTCCATCAAGACCTGGCCCTCCCTCGCGGCGGGTATCACGTCGCCCATCACGGGCCTCGGATCCTCGAATGCCGTGATATTCCCCTCAACGCTAACCGGACCAGACTTGATGTTCGACAGCACAAGGATACCGAGGATATTCTCGTAATCGATACCAGCTTTAACCGTGATGCTCTTTCCCCTGCGAGAAATCTTCGCCGTCGGCCCTTCAAACGTTCCCTTGGAATACCGGACGAAGTGGTTGTGGACGGGCTTGTTGGCGGACAGATCCGCCCCCTTGGCGGCTATGATGGTGGAGAGATAGTGTTCCATGTTAAAGATGGATCAGCTTGGATATCTAAAAAAAATTGTTATTAACGTGCCGGGGTCGATCACGTCTTCACGCGGGGGAGAAACGATTCCAGCGTCCGCTGCGAGCGGATGTACGGCAAAATCTGGCTCCTGGCGAGCCAGTACCGGAGGGGAACTTGAAGGCTGGGCGCGATCGCCGCGAGCACTTCCTTGAGGCTCGAGAACTTGCGAGGCGGGCGTGCCAGCGCATCGCGAACCGCCTGGCGGATGACCCAGACGCCGAGGGGCATGAGATATTGCTCGTTGACCTCGCGGATGACGATGACCGCGGCCTGGCGCCTGATGCTCGTGAGGTATTCCGCGACGCCGAGGCGTGCAGAATAGTAGGCGCCGGTGATGTTCGACGCGTACGTCGTGCGGCCGTCGGAGAGCTCGTGATCTTGCACGATCACGTAACTCTTGTCCCGGTCAAAGAGGCGCCAGATCGAGTGGGGGGCCCAACATTCCATCATCTCGTAGACCCATGGCCTAGGGACGAAAATGATATGGAACGAGTTACCGAGGTAATTGCTCTCGTGCAAGAGGTGCTCGCCGAGCTCGGGGAAGAACTTAACGCGCTCGATCAAGCTCCTGGACACGGTGTCGTCGGTGGCCGTTATGGCCCAGCGAGTGGGGACGAGCTTGCGGTTGCTCCCGAGGCCAAGCAGGCCCGCGGAAAGGATGCGGTAGATGTCCGAGACAGGAAGGTGACCGTCCGCGTAGAGGTATTTCGACATTGCCTCGGTGGCCTTTAAATCCTTGTCGGAAACCACGTAATCGACCTTTTTATGCACCTTCGGGTTCTCCGTGATGGCGAGCTTCTGGAGCGAGCCCGACGGGCCGTTGGGCGCAGCGTGGTCGTCGACCTGAACGTTCACGTGTAGTTTTTCCACGGCGACCTCCGTGCCGACCGGTTTCTCGGCCATTGCGATCTGCTGGCTCAAGTCGAGGATCTTGTCGCTGTTCCATTCTTTGACATGGAGCGGGTGCGTCGTCCGGATGAGCGAGCTGCGAAACTGGACGACGTCCATGAGCTTCTTGTGGGTACTGGCTGGCGAACCCGGCACGAGCCACTCCTCGGGTGCATCCATCGAATGGACTTCGAGTGGACTGTCGAGCGAGTGGGGCAGCATCGGCCCGATCGAAACCCGCGGGTACCCGTTGTGGCCGACGAAGAAGGATGGCGGCGAGGCCGACGCGATGTCGAGGTTGCCGCCCCGGTTCTTGATGAGTTCGGACGAAAAATTGACCGACCTCAACACGGCGTGCTTCGCGAGGATGGGGCAAGGGTTCTTCCCGCAGAGGTTTCTCGACCCCTTGCAGCGGAGGCAAAGGCCTTCGGGGGTGTTTGGCCGGACCATTTTTTCCACGAAGCAAGCTGTAATGGTGCAACAAGGTGCACACCATTCACCGGGTCCTACGCGATCGGCTGTATTAACCTTCTCTAGTGGGTCGAATCTCTATACGAGGCGAGATATTGGGATGCTATTGCCTATCTCGACGCGCGCGAAGTCTATTTTAAGTCAAAAAAACAATGTAACTATGGATTGGACATTTGAATTGACAAAAAAATCGGTTGTAAGCAATCCAAGTCCAACGGAGTCCAAGAATCGTCTTAGCAAACAAAAACAACGAGAGATTCACGAATGTCCTCAGAATTCTTAGATTTCTTGGGCACTAAAAAGACGAGTTCGGTCGATGAGAAGCTGCAGCGCATCATGGAGACCATGGAGGTTCTGTCGTCGATCGTTTCTGACAAGCTTCCTACCATCATCAACCAACAAGTCCAGATGTTGCAGCAACAGATCGACGCCCTCAACGCCAGGCTGAACGCGGGTGGCGGCGGCATGGCTGGTGCCCCGATGCCGCCGGGAATGAGCGGGGCTCCGATGCCGCCAGGCATGAGCGGTGCCCCGATGCCTCCCGGGATGGGCAATCCAGGCATGCCCTTGCCTCCAGGGATGGGGCCGCCACCACCAGGTGGGCCGCCACCACCCCCCGGCCCACGCCCGCCAGGTGCTGGCGGGCCGATGTCGCTCAAGGCCAGCATCATGGACGAGTTGAAGGGCTTGCTGGCGAAGCGGCGCTCTGAATGACCTTGCTCTCCCTTAATTTTCCACACGTTCTCGTTTAAGGCCCCCATCCGCTCGATGTATCCCGCCTGGCATACGCGGGTCATATGACGTTTCTTTACCCCAGCCGCAGCCACTTCTGCCAAGCAAGAACACCATTCCAAGATGAGAAGCATGGCAGACATGCAAGACGTGATCGAGAAGCACATCAAGACGGTCATGACCAAGCTGATCGGCGTCAACCAGATGATCGTTTCCAGCAAGAGATCGGGCGACGTCATCGCGGCGGCGTCAAAATTCGCCCGGAAAGAGAACATCGAGAACGTCGCGGCGTTATCGAGCACGCTCTACCAATTATCTCAAGCGAGCGAGAAACCTCTCGACTCGAGCATCTTCGAGTTCGCCACGGGCGAGAAGCTCTTCACGATCATGGGCGATGACGTGATCCTTTCCGCGATATCGGACGCTTCGGTCCAGATGGGTATCAGCCGCATGTACTTGAAGAAATTCACCGACGGCATCGACAAGGCTTACAAGAAGGCCCAAGTTTCCGTCAAGGCAGAGTCAAAAAACTGTGAGCTCGCAAGCATCTTCCGATCCTTGTCGGAGGGCCAGTAACCTCCTGTTTTTTTCTTATATCCCGCTAGCTCCTCGGACCATTACCATTACTTTTATCTTGAATTGTACCGATCATTGCATGAAACATCACATCTACCAATCACACGTATCGAGAGATAAACCATGCCGATCGATTCACACGCCGACCTCCTCGCCTTCGCGAAGGCGGAAGGGGAGATCGGGAAGTTCTACAAGCAATTTGCCAGCGCGGAAAAGAGACTCGCGGACATCCGGGAAAACCTGGCCAAGGAATACGACGCGCTCGTCAGGATCAAGGGAGAAGCGAAGCGTTTCCTGGAGGAGCTGGCAAAGAAGATCGAGGACATCGCCCTGGTCAAGGGGGAAAACACGGGCGTTGACAAGTCCAAGATCGATAAATCGGAAGTGGATCTTTACAAGAAAGAAGCCGCGAGTTTCGACGAGGATATCAAGTACTATGTCGCCTTGTCGGAAGCCATCAAGACATCCACGTTTCAAGCAAAGAACATAATCGAGAAGCTCGCCGCGATCGGGCAAGGATACGAGATCATGGGCGATTGGCTTCACAAGTTCATCAAGGCCGACCAGGCCCTCTTCGAGAAGAAGGACAAGCTCAGCGATAAAAAGGGCGCCATGGAAGAGAACAAGAACGCGGCTGGCCGGTCGTTCGACCAGGCCAAGGCCGACATCACCCGTCGCCGCGACGAGTACGCAAAGGAGCTAGATAAATTTACAAAGCTATTCAACGATCTCTGCGAGAAGATGAAGGCCTAAATCGGGCCTGCCTCCACCTTTTTTCCCTCACTGATTACCATGGCACGAGTTCCACGAGGTCCTCCAACCGGGCACGAGTTTCTCAGCCACACCGCAGATATCCAGGTCGCCGCGTGGGCGCCGACGCTCGAGGCCCTGTTCCGGGAGGCTGCTCTCGTGCTCGCGCGCGTCATGGTGCCCGAACCCGCGATCGCCTTGGAGCGGGAAATCAAGGTCGTCACCGAGGCCGAGGACCTCAAGGCGGCCTTGTTCGACTGGTTGACCGAGGTGCTGTTCTACTCGGACTCTGAGCTGTTCGTGCTCGGCGACGTGGACGTGAAGTCTGTCGAGCGGCTTCCCGGGGACAAGTACCGGGTCACGAGCACGTTCAAGGGCGAGACCTTCAAGAAGGGACACCATGTCCCGGGCAGGGAGGTAAAGGCCATCACCTACTCGTACATGACGATCGAGAAGAACGGCAAGGACGGGACGTACCGGTTGAATATCATCTTCGATATCTGACCCGGCTCCGTTCTCGTTGTGGAGGATCATGATAATGGAAGATTTAAGCACGTCTCTCTCCGACAAGTTCAAGGGTACACTCGTCGGCCTGGGCATCGGCGATGCGTTCGGAGCGCCGTTCGAGTTCTTGAAGACCCGCCGCATCACAGAGCGGTTTGGTGGGAAGGTTACCGATTTTCTTGATGTCGGGGGCGTGGCAGGCCCCGGTGAGTTCACCGACGACACGCAGATGGCGTTGTGTGTCGTTGACGCGATCCTGGAGGCCCGGGACGTGGATCCAGGTGTCGTGACCGCCCACTTCTTGCGATGGTTGGACTCGAAACCGCCCGATATCGGCCTGCTCATCAAGCAAGTGCTCGTCTCGATCAAGGCCGGGCGGCACTGGTCTGCCGCGGCGAAGGAGATCTGGGAGAGCGAGGGCGGGAACGACCCGAAACGGAACCCTCGCGCGAGCAACGGCTCGCTGATGCGTTGCGCCCCCGTCGGCCTGTTCCGCTATCTCGACCAGGAACTGCTCATGCGGGATTCGGTCACCACGTCGGCAATAACGCATTACGACCCTCGATGCACGCAATCTTGCGTCGTGCTGAACGCGCTCATCGCGAAGAACCTATCCCGTGACAACGTTGAGCTCCCGTCGGCGCACGCCAGCGCCGATCTCTCCGAGATGGCGGATCTCGTGGGTCACAAGTGCGACAAGCTAGGCGCGTTCTTGCACGAACGTGCACGCGACATCATCGACGTGGTATCGGGCGCCAGGTCCTTCAAGGACGTCTCCGAACCATTCCGCGACCAGGGCGGGTACGTGCTCACGACCCTCGGCATCGCGCTGCTGTCGTTCTACTGCACGCAGTCGTTCAAGGACGCGGTGATCGAGTCGGCCAACTTCGGGAGCGACAACGACACGACAGCGGCAATCTGCGGCGCGCTCGCCGGGAGCTATCACGGCTACTCGAAAATTCCAGCCGAATGGCGCGGTAGGTTGAAACAAGTCATGCTGCTGGAACGAAAGGCCGATGCTTTGCTGGCGCTGGTAGGCCGGAAAGCCGCGAGAAGATAGATGCAAACCCGTCGTGAATCCCATGCCGAGCGTAAATGAAGAACCACCAACGCGAGACGGCTATTCTCAAGTAGGATTCCACCGGTTGCTCGGTGGATTTTACCACAACGTGATCTACACTTTGATAGGGGCTATATTGTTCGTCGCGGTCATTCCCATCGTGCTCCCGATCTACATGCCATATCCAGAAATAGAAGGGTATGCCAACATAGTTTATGGCCTCTTGGGTTTCGCGTTCGGCTTGTTCGATTTCGGGAGCACGCACGGCGCTGAAATTAACAGCAATACCAAGATTAACGACGGGCTATTGCGTTTTGTCGGTGAATCGGCGACCACCAACCCCGGCCACGCGATCAAGTATCTCCAGCTCTTCGCGTGGTTTCAAATGTTCACTGGTGTCATCCAGATCACGCTGCTCAGCTGCGTCGTCTTTTTCTGGCTCCCGTTCACGAATCTCGTGCACATGTCATGGTTTATCCTGGCTTACCTGCTGATCCAGTTTCCTGGCTGCACGCAGCTCTTCGACTCCGTCTTCAAGGGGTTCCAGCGACTCGATGCCTTGAATTCCTACACGTTTTACAAGGATCAATTGATCAAGCCCGTGATACAGATCGCCGCGGTGCTGGCAGGACGCTTTTTCGGGGCCCAAGTCCCGGCACTCGGCGAATTGATGGGCGCCACGATCGCGTGGATCGCTTCACTCTGGATCGTCGAGATTGCCGGATTCCTGTATGGAGCCCGGGTATTTCGATCGAAACTCGGGAAATCCCTCGGTATATCCTTCGTGGACCTTTTCCGTCCAGGTTTCGATCGAGGCATCGTGAAAAAATTGTTCTCGTTCTCGGGAAAGCTGTGGGTCCAGCAATTGGCAGGGCAGTTCGTGGAAATGGTGAACAATTTGGTCATAATCTCGCTCATCTCGTCCTATAGCATCTGGATTGGCTTGATCGCGCTTGGAGGAATGTTTTCCAACCTCACGGCGATGCAAGGGCAGATGATGCGGAATGCAACCGCACCATTTTCAGAATCCTACTTGAACGGGAAGAAAAAACTCTTCCAATACTATGTCTCCTCCCTTCTCAAGTATTTCGGCTTTATCTCCACGTACATGATCCTGCCCAGCACCCTCCTCTTCCCATTGCTATTAAAAGGGTTTGTCAGCATCGTGCCTGCCCTTGCCCCGTATGCGCCGCTGGAAGGCATGATCGGCGCGATCATCATCACCCAGACGATTTACGGGCCGATGATCTCGCTATCGGGAAGACTATTCCCGGCATGTGACAAGCCCGCGACCGGGGTGATCTTGAGCCTATTGACAAGTCCCTTGTACCTGGTATTCCTTTTCATGTTGACCCCGCTTGGATTAACCTGGGAGGCGATCATCTGGGCCAGGTTTCTCGCATCAATCGCGGAGGTCAGCTTGAAGTACGTGTACTTCCACGCCCGGATTCTCAAGTTGCCATTCTGGAAAAAGGGCGTGCTGTGGCAATGCGCCATTGCGCCGCTGATCGTTTCCGGCATCACGATCCCGCTTTTGCTCCTGCTAAATTCGGCCATCACGGCGTGGATCGAGGCCGGGATCGTCGCGATAGCCCTTGCAACCGCTTTCACTGTAGTATTCTCCGTGTTCATCTATCCCATATTCATCTTCACGCCGCTATACACGCTTGTTGGAGGCTTTGATGACAACACGGCCAGGGAATTCGACGAGTCCATCAACCTGGCGGGACCGAGCAAGTTCATCATGCGCAGCATGTCCCGCGTGATCCACGCCGTGGCCAAGCGATCCCCGCTGCACAACAGGTTCCCGCTCCCGTTTTACCAAGAAGCGGAAGCGGAGCGGATCTCTCTCAACGCATCCTGTCGTTCAAGTGCCAGTGGCTAACCTTCCTTGTTTCTACCCCGGACCACGAGAAAGTGCACGATCCCGCGCCATATGCCACGCGATCGGCCCCAGGATCCACGCCCCGGCGAAGATCATGATGGCCGCAGCAATCCATGGCCTGTTAATATTTTCGAGGAAATCGAAGAAAAAATAATCTTGGAACACGAATCCCGGCACCTGGAACGTGATTGTCTTTTTTGGCGACTCGTTCAAGGCATCATGCAAGACAATGATGGCGTCATCGCCCCATTTCGACTGGATCCAGAACAGCGGCGCATGGAAAAGCTCGACCATCCCCGCGGCCTGTGCGATCAAGCAATCATCGATGTAGCGTTCCAGCCCGGCCTGGTCGTCCGTGTAATAGGACGAGCCGGATTGAATCCAACCGGTGAGCAACGACATGCCTTGATCCCCGAACATTCCTATTTGGTCAATACAATCGCGGTAGAGCTTGTACCGGCCCTCGGCATCGCTTTCATGATATGACATGGTCCCGTACAAGACGTCCTTGTTGGATGATCGCGGGTAAACGGGTTCACGGTGACAATCCATGTCATCATCGATGAATTCATGCAAGCTCTCGTCACCGATGATGAAATAAGACTTGTAACCAAGATAACTCGCATATGCATAAACTCCCTCGTAGGCAAGCCATGCATCATTGAACAATGTCTCGTTCTGCTCGTTGAGGAAGTACCAGTGCAGTAGATCCAGGTTCAAGAACGGGATATCGGGGAGCACGTAACCGGGAGGCAAGGTGGATCCGCCAGGGCTCCCGCCAGGAATGGCAACCTCGCCGCCCTCGAAATCGAGGCTGATACCCACGAAGCATTCCCATTGGCAAGCCCAGTTCAATGTCTCGTAGCATGCAGGAATCGTGCTCCCATAATTGAACGCGTGCGGAAAATCGAGGCCATTACCCACGTTGACGTAGAAATCGATGTCCCACGCGTCGAGCAGTTGAAACAGGTAAGTAGACGTGATGTAATGAAAAGGATCGGGATCGTGGATGAATGCCCCTTCGTAATTCAAGATCAAGGTCGCGTTGGTGAATTGCAGGGCCTGGAGCACGGCGTGGTTTGAAACGTACCGGAACGTGACCGTGACGTTCGTAATGGACTGTAGCGGGGCGTGCAAGAAAACTGTCCCGTTAGGGTAGGATTTCGTGCCCGCAGTGTAATTCGCGTAGTTCGTCGGGTCGCTTCCATTTCCTGCCATAACGCTTTCGACATAGGCGAACGTGTTACTGGCGAAACGCGGGGGATCGACATCGAGCGTGGCGTTCGAGATTGTGAAAGTGGAATTGTCGATGACGTTGACGTGACTCGTGGCATTTACCAAGGTCAACGATGGCGTGCCCCAGAAGCTGCTTCGCGTCTTGGTACCATCCGGCGCTCGCACGGAATAGGAGAACCAGAACGAGGAAAACGAGGCCATGGCGAGGACGGTGATGAACGCGATGACCGCGGTGCCGATGAAGAGGCTCTCCTTCCTGGTTCTATCCAGGTGCCAGTTGACCTTCCAGTCGGTGACGGGACGCCTCGCCAGCATTCGTAAATCCAAGCAAACGCCGGCCCCGTTCAAGCCAATGACGATGTAGCAAACGGCGCGCAGCATGCCATCGAAGGGACCGGAAAAGATGAGGGCCAGGAGCAAGGCAGCCCCTGCGACGATTGCCATCATCGCCGCGTCGAGCACGGAGACAAAGGCGCGGGCCCGGTAGATGGCCCCGAACATGCTCGCTACCGCGAGAAGGAGATAGATAGCAAAGTAACCGAGGACATCGAAAAAAATCGCGCCGGCCTTCGCGAAATGATAAACATGCTGAATGGCCAGGATGCATGCTAGAAAAGAATTGACCACGAGAACGTCGCGCACGAATTTATCGCTGAAAAAAGCGATTTCCATCCATTCATAGCACCCGTGTTCGTTTCCAGCACGTATCAAAAGAGAACTAGATGAAAGGCAGTGATACAGGCGCGCCATTGCCCCTATAGCTTGTTGAGCTTGATGAGACCGAGGTTCTTGAATTTGTCGAGCATGACCTCGACCTTTTCTTTCGGAATGCCGTGCTTCTCGGCGAGGACGTCAGACGGGTCGGTGCCGTTCAGGTAATCGGCGAATTCGAATTCTTCCTTGCTCAACGCGCCCATCTCGACGAGTTGCTTGGGAAGCTTCTTCTTCAAGACGGCCGCGAACACGTCCCTCTCGGCGATCTTGCCGTTCTTGAGGATCTTGTCGATCTTCGGCTCGAAATCCTTGAAAATCTTGAGATTGCCGTTCCAGTTGGTAAGGACGTCCTTGTAATCCTTCAAGAACGCTTCGAGCAGTTCCCTCAATGCCTTGTATGCAATGCTCTCGTCATCGCGTCGCGGGTTGATCGCAGCGGCGATGAGCAAGCCCGACTCGTTGAGAAGCAAGATCGTGTATTCGCCCATGTCCAGGTTCTTCATGCGCCCCTTTCCGCCGGTCACCTCGGAGCTGAAGTCTTTAAGAGCAGTTAAAAACCCGGCAATCAAGTCCTCGTTGAATTCAAGGTTACCATACTTCTTGAAGATGATGCAATTGCCAGAATGCGCGTGAATGAGGTAGAGTGCGTCCATAACGGGCACCGGTGGGTTCGCGTAGTGTTTTTCTACGCGGGGCTATGTGCTACTACGCTTCGCATTAAATAATAAGTTGCCGCGCACCAGCAATCGAAGCCGCCTTGCCTTTTTTTCCAAGACAAAAACCAAAAAAACCTTGCCGTAGTAGTACTTCTCAGAAAAGAACCACCGAGTCCGTGGTGGTGACAAAGGAACCATGAAACACGAGTTCAATTTGGTCAAGCTCGCGGATAACATCTACGAGATACCAAAAACCAAGAAAATGGCCCGAATCGAGGGCCAAGTGAAGTCCTTCGAGATGACGGTTCCAGCTAGGGTCTACGCCAACGATGCCTTGCTCGCCAAGATCAAGACCGACCAGACCCTCGACCAGCTGACTAACGTCGCGTGTTTGCCGGGGACGCTGAAGTTCGCGATAGCCCTCAGCGACGCGCACCAGGGGTACGGGTTCCCCATTGGCGGCGTGGCTGCCACGTTCGAGAAAGCGGGCGTCATCTCTCCCGGCGGCGTCGGGTACGATATCAACTGCGGGGTCCGCCTCTTGCGCACGAACTTGAAGGAGGGGGAGGTCCGCCCGAAGATCAAGGAACTCTTGAACGCGCTGTTCGACAACGTGCCTTCTGGCGTCGGTTCATCCGGTACCATCGGCGCCATAACGCCAAAGGACCTCGACGACATCCTCGAGAACGGGGTCAACTGGGCAATCAAGAAAGGATATGGCTGGGAAGAAGACGCGATCTTCTGCGAGGAACATGGATGCTTGCCCGGCAAGGCAGCCAAGGTCTCCGGAAAGGCCAAGAGTCGCGGCAAGTCTCAGATCGGCTCCCTGGGCAGCGGCAACCACTTCCTCGAGATACAGCGCGTCGCCGAAATCTTCGATCAAGCCACGGCGAAAGCCTTCGGCATCAACGAGGTCGGCCAGATCACTGCAATGATCCACACGGGCTCCCGCGGCCTTGGGCACCAAGTGTGCACGGATTATCTGCGGATCATAGAGCAAGCCGTGCGCAAGTATAACATCTCGCTACCCGACCGCGAGCTCGCGTACGTGCACGGGAGCACGCCCGAGGCGCGGGATTATTTCGAAGCAATGTGTTGCGCGGCCAACTTCGCTTGGTCGAACCGGCAAATGATAACGCACTGGGTGCGGAAATCTTTCTCGGATGTCTACAAGAAGAAAGCTGAGGATATGGATCTGCATCTTATCTACGACGTGTGCCACAATATCTTGAAAAAAGAGGAACATGTCGTTGACGGCAAGAGGCTGATGCTCAACGTGCACCGCAAGGGTGCAACCCGGGCCTTCCCTCCCGGGCACCCGAAGCTCTCCCACGAATTCCAGTCCACTGGGCAGCCGGTGTTAATACCCGGCTCGATGGGCACGTCCAGTTTCCTATGTGTTGGACAACCGAAGGCCATGGATCTATCGTTCGGCTCCACGGCCCACGGTGCAGGCCGCGCGATGTCGCGCGAGGCTGCCATCCGCAACTACCGGGGAAGTGAGATCGCGAACCAGCTGCAATCGAGGGGTATCTATGTCAAGGCACAGACAGATACGATCATCGCCGAAGAAGCCCCGGGGGCATATAAGTCAATCGATCAAGTAGTCCAGGTCAGCCACGACCTTGGTATCGTCAAGAAAGTAGTCAAGCTCGTCCCCATCGGCGTGACCAAGGGGTGACGAACGCCCCAAAAGCCCCCTTTCCCTTTTTCCTGACCTTCAGATGCCCGTGTAAGTGAATTTCCAGTCCTTCACCGTGGCTAGCACGTCCCTGAAGATGTCGAGCGCTTGCTTGTCGTCCTTGCGCAGCATGACGGCGCGCAGCGCGTGCTTCAGCAGCACGCGCTTGTTTTTCAACGATGACACGTCCTCGTCGCATTCCTGGTGTAGCACTTTCTTTCCCGGATCGACCGAAATCGTGTAATCCTTCGCTCGGGGACCTCCCGTGAAGGTTATCGTCAGCACGCCCGTTTTGCCATCGATGTTAAAGGACTTCATGCAATCCGGCTTGATATTGACCGCCTTGGTGATCTCCGCCTCGTTGAAGGCGAGCGCGTTCACGATATCTTGCATAGTTGCCTCTTTTCCCGTCTGGATGAGCAATCGAGTGTTGATCGTCACGATCTTGTCGGCCGCAATGTCTATCAACCCGTCTTTCCTTGCCGCATCGAGCGTTTTCTCGCATTCCGACGGATGGAATAGCTTGAGATCGAAGGCCATATAAAAAACGAGTTCCTGGAACGGGATCATATCCTTCCCGAGGCAGTAATACACGTGTGTTAGCACGTCCTTCGGCTGGTTCGACTGCGGCTTTAATGAAACCATCTTCGTCACCTAGACAAGTTCAGCGTGGTCAGCTTGAAGGTCTTGAGGGAAATGATATTCGGCCTTCCCGGGCTTGGCTCGATCCCCAGGCCCTTCATGAAGTCGGTCTGGCCCTGGAAACAGCCAGAGTTGACGAGCCACGAGCCATGGTATTGCCTGACGCCATTGCAATGGACGTGGCCCGTGTGGAGGATGTCTGGCACCTCGTTGATGACCAACCAGTCTTTCTTGTCCGGGGCGAGTTCTGTCTTCTTGCCAAACGAGGGCGCCAGGTGCCGGGACATCATGAGCTTCTCCATGGCCTTCTCGGGCTCGCTGTTCGATATGCCCGGGATATCGATGGAAAGATCGATGAAGCTCTCGCCGTGGAATAGCATGGTCTTGATGCCGTGCGTCTCGACGACGGCCGGGTCGCCGACCATGACCGCCTTGAGGTCGTACAAGCCCCTCGCGTACGACCTCGGGATCGCGGGCTGGGGCAATGCCTTGCGGACAGGCTCGTGCGAGCCCGGCGAGACGATGAACGTGATGTAATCGGGGAGATCCCGTAGCATCTCGGCAACACGATCGAACTGCTGGTAAACGTCCTTGATGACGAGATGGTCCTCTTGCGTCGGATATACCCCGACGCCGTCGACCAGATCGCCGGCAATCGCGATATACTTCACTTTCCCGGCGAATTCACGCGCCTTCTCGGATAATCCTTCACCCTGCATCCAACGCTTAAACTTGTCCCATAGCTCGCCGAGGTGATTGTCGCTCCCGACGTGGATGTCCGAAATGAGCGCGATCGACAAGTCCTCGCTGGCGAGCTGCGGCCTGCGGTTTCGCTTCACGTCGGGCCAGAAAAACTCGTTGGCGAAAAAAAAGCCCTCCTTGTTAAATCCCTTGAAGCAGAGGACCTCGTCCAGCACGATGGTGGCCAGGATCCTAGGATCCTTGGTCTTCGTGGAGATGACCACGTTCGTGGATCCCGTGTTGTCGTCGATCTCGAGCATGAGGTTGCCCGACTTGGTCTGGCGCTTGTTGATGACCATGCCGATGATGTAAAACTCCTCCCCCGCTCGGGATGCCTCGGCGATGTCTTCGATATCGACGATCCGGGGGATGTCGCTCCTGTTCTTGAAGATGTTCTTGATTTTCTCGAACCTGTCGGAGAACACGTGCAAGAAATCGTTGAACTCGCCATCGTTCCTCAACTTTCCCGTGCAGTCCTCGATGACCTTCACCCTGGCAGCGTGTTCCTTGGCGAGCGGAGTGAAGGTGGACTTGGAGGTCAAGTCGCGAGCAGGGGATAGTTCGCATTTCACCGGGAGAGCGACCTCGTCGACAGAGACGAGATCGATGGGAACCTGGGCCTCAACTGGTTCATTTCCCGCGGGCGTTTCCAGCGTGGAGGCACGTGCCTCGATGACGGGCTTTCCCCTTGCCAGAGACGGGGTCATGATTTGTACGGTGTTGCCCTTCGCCGCCGCCTCGCCCGTTGTTAGGCTATCCGCCGCGCGCCCGGCTATCGCATCGCTGGTCGTGGCCTTCCTCTTGGCCAAGCTGCCCACAAGCTTGGTCACCGCGCTGTCGATCGACTCGAGCATCTCGCGGGTGATGGTCTGGCGCTGGCGCGTGCTTTTGAACGATTTCAAGAGAAGCTGGGCGAACTGCGAGGGATTATCGCGCTGTTTTATGAATGACAAGGCACCAGGCGTGATGTTAAAACCGGCACGCAAGAAATCCATGATGATTACCTTGTCCAGCGGTTCCTCGATGGTCATAGTCGCTCAATCGCCCAATCACGCGTCTCGGCCCGCGTGGAAGGCTCGCAAATCAAGTGCACGGGCGCGAGGTGGTGCCCGACCAGCGCCACGCGGGTTATTGATGTAAGAAACTATGGTTCACAAACCCATATTAGGATTCGCGTTAACGGTTGCGCGGGTCTCTGCGCATTTGCACCATGCGTTGACGAGCGACGAAAATCAACTCTTGATGTAGGTGCATCAATCTTTCGAGTTATTAATTGTTTAATAACGCGGCGAGAATGCGGGGGAGCGGGACGCCCGGTAATGGCGCGTTAACAACGTGCAATATTAAGCCAGAAACCTTTTTTTTTCCTCGTCGCACGAGATTGTCAACGCGCGGGTGAAGGTTTGATCCATGGTCGTGATGTCCGAAGCAATGGTGCGTTATTTCAAGGAAATCGACGACAAGATCGAGACCATGTACACGATAGCCCGCGAGGCGAGGAGGAAAGGGGGAATCGATCCCGTGCCCGAGCCCGAGGTCAACGTGGCGCCGGACATCGCCGGCCGCGTGGAAGAACTCGTCGGGCCGAAGGGCATCGCCGCGTATATTCGGGAGCTATCGAAGACTTTCGATAGAGATCGAGTCGCTTTTAAAGTCGCCGAGAAGATCGTGAACGATTACAAGGACAAGGACCCTCAGTACGCTGCAGATCTAGCCATTCGCTGCGCGCTGGCCATCAAGACAGAGGGCGTTGTCTCGGCCCCGTTGGAAGGTATCGGCGAGATCAAGATCAAGAAAGATTCTAATGGCACTTACCTCGCGCTCTACTTTCAAGGGCCCATCCGAGCGGCCGGAGGCACGACCCAGGCATACGTGGTGCTCATCGCCGATCAAATACGACAGATGCTCGGCCTTGGCAAGTGGATACCAACGGAGGAGGAGGTCGCCCGGTACATCGAGGAGATCAAGCTCTACGACAAGGTCGTAAACCTCCAATACACGAGCAAGGCCGAGGAACTCGACTGGGTCGTCCGCCACCTGACCGTCGAGGTCACCGGCGACCAGACCAACCCGGAGGAAGTCTCGGCCCACCGGAACCTGCCGCGCATAGAGACGAACGCGATCCGGGGCGGTGCTTGCCTCGTCGTCAACGATGGCGTGCTCGCGAAGGCTCCCAAGCTCAACAAGCTCATCGATACCCTTGGTATCAAGGCCTTAAGCGATGGTTGGGATTGGCTCAAGCATATTCCGAAAGGAAATCATGACAACAAACAATATGGCAATGAGGCCGACAAGAAATTCGGTGATGAGCTGTTCCAGGGCACGAAAAAGGAGGAAAAAAAGGAGGGCAGGAAGAAAATCGAGCCCAGGGACAAGTTCATCTCCGAGGTCATCGCGGGCCGGCCGATCATCGCCCATCCCTCCGCGCACGGGGGATTCCGTATCAGGTACGGGCACTCGCGTGACATGGGCATGGCCGGCTACGGCTTCCACCCGGCCACGATGTACGCGACGGACAATTTCATGGCCATCGGCACGCAAATGCGCGTCGAGCGGCCCGGCAAGAGCACCGTGTGCATGCCCGTGGACTCGATCGAGGGCCCCGTCGTGCGTTTAAAGAGCGGGGACGTGATCCGGCTCGAAAAAACGAAAGGGATCGAGAAAATCGTTCCAACCATAGAGAAGGTCCTCTTTCTCGGGGACGTGCTCATCGGTTTCGGCGAATTCGCGGAAAACAACCACGAGATCATGCCATCGCCCTGGGTCGAGGAGTGGTGGATCCTCGAGGTGAAGCGGGCGATGGCGGCGAAGTCCCTGGACGCCGAGGGGCTCGCGTTGGCCATCAAGGCCGATCCCGGCTCGGTGCAATCGTGGATCGCGGATTTTTTCTACAAGAAGCCAGGGCCCGCGCACGCCATCGATCTGTCCAGGGCGCTCGGGGTGCCGCTGCATCCACGTTACGTGTACTTCTGGAACGCCTTGAGCCTCCCGCAGCTGGATTCCTTGCGCACCTGGCTCGCGACGGGCAAGCTGGTCAGGATAGACGATGCAGGCAATACGCACTTGACGATCCCGCAAGATCCCGCGATGAAACAGCTGCTCGAGCGTGCTTGCATCCCGCACGTCGTGGACGATGATGTCTACGACTTCCTCGACGAGAGTTTACCGCTGATCGAGACACTCGGGCTACGGAATCCCGGGGCATCCATCGATCCCGCCGCCGCGAGCGCCGTGGAGGCCATCAACAAGTTCTCGGAAATCAAGGTGCGTGACAAGGCACCGTACTTCATGGGGCTACGCATGGGCCGCCCTGAAAAGGCCAAGGAACGCAAGATGAACCCGCCCGTGCATGTCTTGTTCCCGATCGGCCATGACTCGGGTGCCCAGCGGATATTCCAGGATGCAATGAAGAAGCGGGTCATCAAGGTCGACTTGGCAAACCGGGCTTGCCCAGAGTGCGGCGCGGTGACTTTCTTGCCCGTGTGCCACAAGTGCAAGAAAGACACGGTCATCTTCATGACTTGCAACAACTGCAAGAAGGCGCTCAAGGACGGGGAGGACACGTGCCCTTCGTGCGGCGCCAGCGGGCAATACTATTCGAACCGCGAGGTGAACCTGGTCAACTTGTACGCCGCCGCGATGAAGCGGGTCAACTTCAACATGCCCACGATCAAGGCAATCAAGGGGCTATCGAGCATTTACAAGATCCCCGAACCGCTGGAAAAGGGCATGCTGCGGGCGAAGCACGAGGTCTACGTGTACAAGGACGGCACCGCGCGATTCGACACGACCGACGTGCCGCTCACGCATTTCTGTCCCCGGGAGATCTTCGCGACGGTCGACGACATGAAGAAGCTTGGCTACACGCATGACGTGTTCGGGAAACCTCTCGAGAACCCGAACCAGGTATGCGAATTGAAGATCCAAGACATCCTCCTGCCGAAGGCGTCGCTGAAGTACCTGTTCAAGGTCGCCTCGTTCGTCGATGACTTGCTCGAGAAGGTGTACGGCATGCCGCGTTACTACAACATCAAGACCGAGCGGGACTTCATCGGGCAGCTGGTCATCGGCCTGGCGCCGCACACGTCAGCCGGGATCGTCGGCCGGGTCATCGGGTTCACGACGGCCAACGTCGGATACGCTAATCCGACCTATCACGCCGCGAAGAGGCGCAACTGTTTCCCCGCTGATTCCATCGTGACCGTCGAAATCGACGGGATAATTCGACGCCTCACCATCAAGGAACTCTTCGAAAACTTCTTCGAAAACGAGACCGTAGTTAATGGAATCGCGACAAGGGATCAACCGAAAGGCATTATCAACGCCTTATCAGTGGATTTAGAGACAGGCGCGATGAAACTGACGCCAGTGATAGATGCGATCAAATTACCCGCCACGGATCACCTTGTCACTTTCAAGTTGAAGCTCGGACGGGCATTCACCACGACCCCGGATCATCCCGTGATAGTGGGTGAGGGTGATCGGTTGGTTGAAAAACGAGCATTCGAGGTCAAGGAAGGCGACAGAATGGTTTTACCTCGGATAGTCGTACCCGAAGTCGACGTTGAGAGCATCGACTTGGTAAAGGAGTTTGCTAAACCGGCGTTTTCATTTTTGCATGACGCGTGCGCGATTCGCGGTATCAATTCATTCATAAGGGAATTGGTCGACAAGAAAGGCTTGAAACAGACTGCGATCGAATTAGGCATCAGTAAAAAAACTTTTTTTAATTATTATGGCGAAAGGGACTCCATTCCTCTGTCTGTCTTGCTCCGTTTGCTCGCTATGCATTCGATGACCGTCGATGATATCCCTGAATGCAAGATCGGGTTTAAACGCGACGATACACTCGTAAATCGTCATATTCCCGTCAACAACGCCTTTATGCGGCTTGCAGGTTATTTCTTGTCTGAGGGCTTCTACCGGCAAGAAAAAGATACCTATCAAGTAGACCTGGCCGTCTCGAAGCCAGATCTGCGGGACGATATGATGGCGTGTATCCGAGCCGTGTTCGGGGATGGATTCAATCCCTACATCAAAGAGAATCGCATCACGATTGCAAATCGAGCTATTTTACACGTGTTCAAGGATGTCTTTGGTTTTAAACCGACTGCCAGGACGAAACGGGTGCCTCCATTTATGTTCAACTTCCCACCCAATAAGATCGGCAATATGATAAATGCCTACTTCAGCGGTGATGGGGGTGTCGACGTGGAACGCAGGACCGTTGAATGCACATCAGTAAACCGTGACTTGCTCGCCGATTTCGATTTCTTATTACGACGTTTTGGTATTTTTGCTGCCATCGATTCGTCAGACCGGGGCGATCATATGGAGCATAAGATCAGAATCCGAGGCGAGAACGTCGTGACTTACGAGAAATACATCGGTTTCACGTCTGAGCGGAAGTCTGCAGACCTTCATAAAGTTGTTCGTGGTCTAACTGATATTATGAAGGATCAAGAGATAGCAGGTACAAACCGGTTGGTCGCGGTCAAGGAAATAAACATCCATCCTAGTAAAGAGCAATTCATCTACTCGTTGAATGCTGACAAGTATCACACGATACTCATCAATGACCATGTACTCACCCATCAATGCGACGGTGATGAAGATGGGATCCTTCTCTTCCTCGATGTCATCTTGAATTTTTCCAGGTATTATTTGCCATCCAGCACGGGTGCGAAGATGGACACGCCGCTCGTCATCTCCAGCCGGGTCGTGCCAGAGGAGGTCGACGCGGAAGCACATAACGTGGACACGTGTTTTAGCTACCCGATCGAGTTTTACGAGAAATCGCAGGAATATCCCGACCCCAAGAAACTGGTCTCGCTCGTCGAGACGGTCAAGGACAGGCTCGGCACGGAGGGCCAGTACGAGGGTGCCGGGTTCACGCACCCGACCACGAGCATCAACGAGGGGCCGAAGACGTCGGCATACAAGGAGCTCGGGTCGATGGAGGACAAGATCGTGGCCCAGTTCGCCCTTGCCAAGAAGATCGCGGCGGTCGACAGCGCAGACCAGGCCAAGCGCGTGATTTCGGCGCATTTCACGCCCGACATCATGGGGAACCTGCGCGCGTTCACGAGCCAGCAGTTCCGGTGCACGAAGTGCAACGTGAAGTACCGGCGGCCGCCACTGTCGGGGAAATGCACGTGCGGTGGCCCGACCCTGGCCCTCACCGTGCCGGCGGGGAGCATCAAGAAGTATCTGGAACTCGCGCTGAACATGGCGAAAGAGTATAACTTGCCACCGTACACGCAGCAAAAGATGAGAATCCTCGCCGAGCGCGTCGAGTCGACAATATTCAACGGCACGAGGAAGCAGACGTCGCTTTCGGATTTTTCTTGATCAGAGCAAGCCGCGCAGCTTCACGTAAAAAAAACGAAGTTCCTTGGCCAGCGGCGAGTCCTTGAGCTTGACCAGGCGCTCGATTTCCTTCCCTTCCCTCGCTTTCTCATCGATGATGCCGAGCTTGGATGCCAGGAGCTCGTCGACGATCCGCTTGGCGCTCGCCTTGCCCGTCCCGGAAATCGTGGCGATGTCCTGGAGGTTAAACCAGTCATCGGGGTGCTGGAGGAGGGCCTCGATGACCTTGACCCGGGCCGCGTCGCCGAAGACCGCCACGAGGAACCCGGAACGGCTACCGGCCTGGTGCTTGTCGATAGCGCGGGGGACGCGATCCTCGGGGGCGGGTAGCATCTCGAGTATGATGCGGATGACGTCGGCCTGGAACTGCGCCGGGTCGGGATGCTTGCGGAGCTGGTCCTTGAACGCTGCCTCCCACGACGATTTCTTGCCGATGCCGAGTCGTTTTTCCATTTATCCTAGCCTCGGATCGATCGATTATCCAAGTGGGCACTCGGGAAAAATAAACTTGAACCCATAACACATTCGTCGGTTAACGCTGGAAGAGCATCATCACGACGAGCATTATCGGCATCACGGCGCCCATGACGCAGCACATAAGCTTTTGGTTCTTGTTTTGCTTCTTCTGGACGCCTTCAAACTTATTTTTACACTCCATCGAGCAATAGCGTTTACCGAGATGGATCGCCCGCCCGCAGACGGAGCAATGCTGGTGTTCTTGGTACCCGCGGGCCTGCTTGTTGCGCCACTCTTCGGTCTGCTTGTCGATCGCGTCATACTTTTCCTGCTCGGTGGCGGCCTTCGATTCCGCGCTTTCGGACCCCCTCTTGCCAAATAACCCCTTGAATCGAGATTCACTCTCGGGCTTGGTCTCGGTCATGAAGATCACGGGTTCCAACGTCTGGTGGCAATTAACCTTTGCACGAGCGTTCCATCAATCGAGCTGGAACGAGCCGCCGGGCGCCAGGATGGCGACCTTGATCGATGACTTCGCCTCGACGTCCTTCTTGAAGGCCTGGGGATCCGCGCCCTTCAAGTGCATGGGGATGGCCACCTTCGGCTTGATGTGCAGTGCCGCCTCCGCCGCCTCGTGGACGTCCATCGTGAACGTGTCCCCCGCGGGCAGGAGCGCGACGTCGATACCGCGCTCGGCAAGTGACTCCATTTCCGGTATCAAGTCCGTGTCGCCCGCGTGGTAGATTTTCTTGCCGTTCATTTCGAGGATGAAGCCAGCACCTTCCCCCTTCGGGTGGAAGGGCTTGCCCGGCGAGCGGAACCGCTTCACGTTGTAGGCTGCAACGCCGATGATCTTCTCGCCCGAGCCTAGCTGCATGAACGACCCGGCGCTGACGGGAAAGACCCCGAAGCCGATCTCCTTCTTCAAGTTATCGGGAGCGATGATGGGATTGCCGCCCTTCCGTATCTTCTTGAGCAGCCCCTTGTCGAGGTGGTCGTCGTGCCCGTGCGTGACCAGGATGAGGTCCGCGGGCGAAAAGTCCTTGTCCTTCAGGCCCGTGCCCTTCGTGGACGGGTCGAAGTAGATGTTCTTGTTCCCTGCGACCACCTGGACCGTGGCGTGCGCCAGTAACCGTATCGTCATGCCCATATGTCGTTCACCACGTCATAGCCCATCGGAGGGCATAAATGTGTTTCGCCCTCGCGGCAGGGCGATCTCCAGCCCCACCACCCGCGTTCAATCTTGGCAAGGAAACGGCTTGTCCCACTCGTCCAAGAACACCGTGTCTTCCATGTCCTTGCGGAAAAAACTACCCGTCGGGAACGTTGGAGACGCGTACCCGACCGCGAGCAACGCGATGATCTCGTGGCTATCGGGTACGTGGCACGTTTTTCGGACGTTTTCCTTGTTGAACGCGCCGATCCAGCACGTTCCAAGGCCGACCGACGTGCAATACAGGACCATGTTCTGCAAGGCGATCGCGCAGTCCACGACATTCCAGTTCTTGTTCACCTGCTTGTCGACCGTGCCAACGACGATCAAGGGTGCCTGGGCGATGAATTGCTGCAAGCCCTTGCCGATCGCCTGGCGCTTGGCTGGGTCAGTCACGAACACGAAGTTCCATGGCTGCATGTTGCTCGCGGATGGCGCCATCAACCCGGCTATCGCGATGTTTTCCAATTCCTTGGCTGGCACCGGTTTATCGAGGTATGCCCGAATCGATCGCCGTTTCAGTATCGCTTCCATCACGTCCATCGGTTTCACGCTCGTGCAACTTCGCTTGTTTCTCTTCGTTCAATGATTCCCATCCCGGCATATAAAAATCAACTTGCCGGGGTATTCGTGCACTCACGACCTGGAGATCTCGAGAAATACCACGCAGTTCGCGTCGAGCAGCACGCGGCGTGCCGCGCGCCCGTCCGTGCCGACGGTGACCACGCTTGATGAGGTCGGGATAAGACGCTTGGGATCCACGTGCGTCGCCTTGAAGGCCGTCCATGGGCCTACCAACGCGCTCCAATCATACGCCGATCCGATCGAGAGATCCCACCGGGAACAATCGGGACGGGGGCTCAGCCCCGTGCTCGCCACGAGCCACTCGTTGAACCAGTTGTGGCGAGTCGGGTCGATGCGGTACTCGGTCACGTTGTACGTGCCCGCCGGGAGCCCCGTGATGTCGAGGTCGACATGGGGTTGCTGCAATTTGCCGCGGACAGGGGAATACTGGTAGATCATCGTGCGGTAGACGCCGGCCGACTCGTTTTTGGCCGAAAATCCACCGACTCGCAAGAACGAGCTGAACAAGAACGTGTTTCGTGGTTCCATGGAGACGAGCTGGGTCCCGGCCATGCGTTCCGCTGCCAGGTGCACGTAATTTCTCGTGCCGAGCCAGTTGTCGTATTGCGGCGACCACTGAACGAACCGCCGAAAGCTCGTGCCCTCGACGGAGGCGAGCATCCACGCGTCCCAGGCCGCGCCCATCTCGGTACCGTCGCCGCCCCACAGCCGGTTGCCGTCCTCGTCGACGAGGATCATGCCCTCCTCGCACGTGATGTCGACGGGCTTCCCGAGTTGCATACCCGCGAGGAACGCCTCCCAGCGGGCCACGAGCTGCTGCAGGTCGCCAGGGGTCTCCGGGCTTCGCAGGTCGTGGTAGTAGGAGAACGACACCGTGTCGGGCAGCAGGCTCGCGTTCGCTGCCTTCACGCTTTCGAGCACGGTTTCCATGAAGGTCAAGTCATCGTGCCATGCCTGGTTCCCGAAGACGATCCGAGCCGCCGGCACCTGTGCCTTGAGCGGGCCGAACGTCGACAGCCATAGCGAGACGTACTCGCCAGCCGTGGCCGTCCACCAGTCACGGTTGTCTGGCTCGGTCATAAGCCGGAATTCCCAAGATGACACCTCGGGCAGGCCATATCGAGCAACGCACGCGGCGGTCAAATTGCCGATGTACCAAGCGTACTCGGTGTAATTCGCCGGCGGGAGCGTGAGCGCCTCGAACGCCCCGTAATCGGCCACGGTGAACGTGGTCTTGTTTGCCAGCGCGTGCGGCACGTTCCCGATGACCAGCACGATCTTGTAGCCTGCCGCCACGATCAAGTCGGTCGCGGCAAACAGGTGGGTGAAGTTATACCATAGCGTGCCGTTCAGGTGTCGATACACGTAATCGTTCGATAGCGTGTACCACGACCAGCTTGGCCTTCCGCCCGTGGCGGTCATGAGCACGATCGTGTCGATCGCCGGGTATCGGGCCTTGAACGCGTTCACGTCTGCAAGCTCCCCCGGCACCTGGGAGATGTCCCATATATTCAATGCTCGCCATACCGGCGTCACGTATTTACCCGTGGGGGCAGCAAAATCCACCGAGAAGGACAAGTTCTTTGAAATCGTTGGATTCAAGAACAAGGCCGAGGCGTTCAAGGCCACGGCGACGAGCACGAGCCAGACGGCCCCCGCCCGCGCGGGCCGGAGTTTCTCGCGGTTCATTGCTTTTTCCGGCGTTTCATTGCTTTTATGGTCTCCCGCGGCCTCGGCACCACCGGATACGATCGATCGATCATCGGATACTCTCCGGTCCTTATCGCTTCGCTGCTGCTGGGTTCATAAGAATGCTCGCGCGACATTGCCTCGATGATCCGCGCTGTCTTGCTTTCCCGGTTCGATGATCGCCTGGGACCGACGATCACGTGCAGCATGCCAGCCTTGAAGGAAGACGTGGCAGCTGATCTCGCGAACATCCCGAGGTTGATGGACATCATCGATGCTGATGAATTTTTAACGCACAGATATCGCAACATCTATTCAGCAAACTATTATTTCGAGATTCCCTCTGAAAAAAAAAGGGGAAACAAGGAAAACTTGCTATTATCCATCGTCTTTCGCGTGCAAGTGGACGATAAAGACTGGATCGGAAAAGTCATCTCATTTCTCGAGGAACAGAAGCCGGTACTCGTGAAGATGGCTGCCACGCTCAAGAACGACGTGTCTTTACGCGTGCCAGGGGGAATCAGCTGCGCAAACGAGACCCGCTTGAAGCGATTGCTTTATGATTTCTACACAGAGGTGTTCATCCAGAACGCCGCGGGTCTGGTCGCCGAGAGCGTCATCCACCAGAACGTCTGGATCATGAGTCCCACGGGATTCGACGTTATATCGGTGCTGGACCGGATGCGGCGCGCCATCGCCGCGCCGCCGCAGACGATCCGGAAGGAATTGCTACTCTTCCTGCTCTCTCGCTTGAAGTTCACGCAGTACAACTGCGAGTTGATCAAGGACGACGTGGAAAACTGTTCCGTGTGCAAGCGGCGGTACATCGAGTCCGCGGCATGTATATTCATGTTCGGCGTCGATGACGGCAATGCCAGGGGGAAATTGGAGGACGTGCTTAGCCACATAGCATCCCTCGACGCCGGCATCACCAATCCCTTCCTCGTGCTGGGCATCGACGAGGGCGAACGTGACGGCGACGAGATCACCACGTTGATCGACGTGGCGACCAGTCTATCGGCGTACAAGAATGCCAAGGTGCACGCGACCCAGGCGATCGTCAACATCGACGATGCAGAGACCTACAACGAACTCATCAAGTGGTTCCTCTCGGTCATTCTATGATGCGTGACTCCGGCCGGCGCGGCACGAGTTGCCTTTAAGAGGATTAGGTGGTTAGGAGAGCAAAGGGATGATGCTTTCAAGACCCCGGCCATGGTCGACGCGGCCATGGGAAAGGGCTTCCACCCGATGCTGATGAGCATCCACGAGTATTGCGCCAGCAAGCCATTGATGCTGCACGGGCTGCTCGAGAAGCCGGATTCCTCGTGGATCCGCAACGCGGGCGGGAAGAATGCCGTGATCGAGCACGGGCTCCGAAAAGCGGTGCGCTTCTTGTCAAAGAAACTGGGAAAGGATCCGAACAAGTGGGCATGGGCTCGCATCAACAAGGTCACGTTCGCACACGCGTTCGCCGCGATGAAGCCGATGGACGCCATTTTCAACCCGCCCTTGCGGTCCATGGGCGGGTGCTCGGTATCCCCTTGCCAGAGCTCGAGCTATCTCGATAACCGCTGGCAAGACAAGGCGGCCGTCCCGAGCTTCCGGTTCGCGATAGACTGGTCGGACCCGTCGAAAGCGGTCTGCCTCCTGCCGCCCGGCAATTCGGGTCACCTGGCATCGCCGCACTACGCGGACATGTTCGATCGCTGGCTCGAGGGCGAGTACATCCCGATGCTGTGGACGCGGGAGCAAGTCGAGGCCAACGCCGAGGCGAGGCTGGACCTGACCTCGTGAACGCGTTATTCCTCCCAGCCAGGTCGATTCAAGAGAGACGAACCCGTCCTCGCGATCAGATCACGGCGTCCTTTTTCGAGTGCCGGTGGATGATCTCCTTGACGAGGTCGACGACTTTCTTGACCTCTGGCCGCTCCCGGGCGTCGTTCGCCCATATCTTCACCTCTACCTTGCGGGTTCCATCGTCGAGCAAGAACCGGTACTCGGGCTCGTCCGGCACGCCCGGTCGGCCGGACCCCTTCATCGATGGAAGTTTCAGGGCGTCGATGCAAGCCCAGCACCTTTCATTGTCGGCCCGCGTCAGGGTATAGACCTTGTCGTGCCTTTTCTGGTCTCCAACATGCTGTTCAACGTGCAAGCGGCCACCTTTTTCCAGCGAGAAGATCCACTCGCCGAATCCCTGGAAATGGTACCGCCCGCCGCTGTAAAATTGGAACGTCGCATTCTTTTCCATGGTTTACCAGCCTTTCTCGAGGTGCTAGCGTGGTTGATCAATCAATGTTGACTTTCTTGCAAAAAGTATTCTGTCTTTTCCCCGGTGCCGGTTTTTCGAAACGTACAGCTCGCCTTCCCATTGCTTCAAGGGCTAAAGTCAGAAGAGCTTTTTCTGGGCGGGCTGGATCTCCCCGACGAGGCGTTCCCGCGCGAGCTTGCAATACTCGGGGTTGATTTCCACGCCGATGCCCTTGCGCCTGTTCTGCGCGCACGCGACGAGCGTCGTGCCGCTGCCGACGAACGGGTCGAGCACGGTGTCGCCGACGTAGGAAAACATCTTGATGCAGCGCCGGGGCAGCTCCACGGGGAACGGCGCCGGGTGGCCGACCCGCTTGCCCGATTCCCCGTTGAACGTCCAGAACGCGTTCGTGTACTCGAGAAACTCGTCGCGGGTGACGTCCGACTCGCCCTTGCGCTCCTTCTTCCAGACCTTCTTGTAGAGGACCGGGATCGCCTCGACAGGGGCGATGACGAAGGGCGCGGAGGCGCTGAGCCACGAGCCCCACGCGGTGCGCCGGGAGATGTTCTGCTCGTTCCAGATGATGGTCGCGTGGTACTGGAAGCCGATGTCCTTGGCGATCGTGATGATGTCGGCGTAGACGCTTTGCTGGCCGCCCTTGTTCTTGTCGAGCGGGATGTTGAGGCACGCGCGCCCATCGTCCTTGAGCACCGCATAGGCCTTGCCGAGCCAGGCCCGCGTGAAGTCGAGGTACTGCTTATAAGAGATGTCGTCCTTGTAATTGCCGTAGGCAATGTCGACGTTGTACGGCGGCGATGTGACGAGGAGGTCGATGGAGGCATCCGCTACCAGCGATGTCGTTATGAAATCGTCGTTCACGACCGTGATGCCGGCCTTCTTGTCCTGGAAAAAGACGCCGCCGGGCGGCTTCGCGTCCGTGGCCATGCGTCCTAGAAGCCGCCGCGGGTTCTAAAAGGGGCCTATCGCGGGACAAACAAGGGGGGCAGAATCATGAACTTCACACTTTAGGCTTTCTTCATGAAATGGTTCCTTTTGCCCTTGATAACGACCATTTTCAAAGGGGGAAGGGGGGCGCGTCGAGGAGCACGTAATAGCCGAGGAGCCCCAAGAGGAAGAAGATCACGGCGGGCAGGCCGTAAAACCCGAGGGTTTGCGAGACGCCGCGCGTGGTCAGCGAGCCCGATTCGAAGGACAAGCGCCAGTGGACGAACCGGTAGAAGCATAACTGGAAGATGATGGCGATGATCCCGACGGACAAGGTGACGTCACCGATCATGGCGGTGTACGGGCCGTCGAAGAATACGAGGAACCACAAGCCATTGCCGAGCAGCGCGAGCCCGAAGACAAGGCCTGTTCCCCGCTTGAACAACATGGCGATGCCGACGATACCGATCACGAGGACAATGCCGCCCATGATGGCAAACTGGAGGGCCGACTGGGCCGGGTCCGGCGCCTGGATCGCGCCGCCCGTGTATGCCGCCGAGACGGCCATGAACACGATGCTGGCAGCGATCGAGGCGATCCCGACGAAGATGTAGAAGGACTTGTGGGCTTGGAATTGAATCGTGATCACGCCTCGATCGTGGCGGGAAATCATGGAAATGTTGAAAAAATGGCGCACAGGGAGGGACTTTCAAAGACGGGGAAGCCCCGTTCTTACTTGAACCCCCGCGGCCGGTGAGGCCACCTGATTTCAAGCAAATGCACATTTGCACTTGGCTCGAGTCAGGCGCGTTAACCAATTCGACGAGGACGCTATTCGCGTTGCTCGACTTCGCTACCTGTGCGCCGTTACGGCGATATTACAAGTGATTTTCAAGCAGACAGTAATTTTAAGGTTCACTTGATCCACACCCTTTTAAAATCACTTCTCCAATGGGCTTTCGCAGTCGCGATCCTCAGAGAGCTCATACAATTCCTGGCGATCTTATAGACCTTGTCAACGAAGTGCTCCGCCGTATAATACGATGTTAACCTTAAGAAAAAAAGAGAAAAAATCTGGATTATGGCGCGCTAAACGATGACCAACCGGCCATAAAGTGTAAGAAATGGACCATTGTAGGCGGAGCAGATAATGTCGAATAATCCGTAGGATTTGCGGGATTCCACCCAAGCCAAGTGTAGAATTGTTTGATTATTGCGTACTGAGGCATCGTATACCATCCGTTAACAGATCTTGCATCGATATTAACGTACTCTCCAGAGCTTGAATCAAAGTAACGAATGGCCGTGAAACCCTCGTGGTATTCGATATAAAACTGAAGTGAATTCCCGCTAATACGAGCTATCTGTATTAACAATTGTATCCGCCTTTCACCCGCGTACGTATTAGGAACCAGCAAAACAGACGTAACACACCCCGCACTATCCAACTGTGTCAATAATGTCGAAACAAAGGAAGTTGATGAAACTTCGGAAAAAGCGAAACGTGGATTGAACCGATCACCAGAAGACGGGCTATTCCAAGTCACTCCACCATCTATCGAAATTCCCCTTATCCTTATCATATCATCTGTGAGTGAAATGGCGGCAATGACTTGATAATTATTCGATATCTTCAATTTCACTTCCAAACCAATATCATTCGCAATCCGGGTGATCCGTGGAATTCCGGCTAGTTGGAGAGAAGCAAGTCTGTTAGCAATCAAAGTATGAAGAATATCAATCGAATCCGCCCAACAACTTTCAAAGGTCAACCTACAGTCAGACATCGTGAGGACTATCTGGACAGCCTGGGTCCACGTCACTAGCGATCCTGTTAAATCATGGAATGTGCCCGTAAAGGTTAAAGCACCAATCATTCGTCCATGTTCCCAATCCTTCGCTGATGGAACAAGAGCCACAAAATGAGTCTCCATCCACCGCCTCATGGCCCCGTGCCGCAATTGCGGCGAGCTGTGGCCGCGGGACGACTTCTCCATGGCCATCAACGGCATTTGCCACTTGTGCCGCGCCAACCCCGAGGCCCGCAAGCGCGACACGAGGCGGATCCTTGCTCGATGGGAAGAGTTGGACGAGGCCGCCTTCGATGACGAGGATGGGGATATGCACGACGACGAAGGCGACGCGGACGAACACGATGAGACGACCGGGAGATCTTCGAGATCTTCGTGATGCACGAGCGACGCGAGAGATGAGCGAACCCATGACGTCGATACGAACCCTCTTGAGACAGGCCGACACGACGGGCACGATCACGTGCCCCGGCTGCGGCGTCTCGCTCGAGCCCGACGTGGTGCGCTGCGGCGACTGCGGCTGGATCAACCCGCTCCAAGAACTCGGCTTGATCTGAGCCGGCCAGCAATCCAGCCAGCCTTGCGTGCCCGCCCTTTTTAGGACTTTTTTCCCCTTCCATTCCTTTTGGAATATTGGCCATCCAACATAGAACGGCGCATCGAATCGCTTCGCATCGTGCGAAGCGATCGTGCGATGCATCGTTGCTAAAATGTCGGCGTTTATATAGATAAATTTCTATTATGAAGGCAGTGAGCCCCATGGCGAACATCCAGACCCACCGGCAGACGAGCCTCGACATCGCCCAGGTTCCCGAGGCGAACGCTCCCCGCAAGCACTACGTCGTGAAGAAGGCCGGAATGCCCGGCTTCAACACGAGTTTCTTGACCCACGTGAATATGCACTTCTCTGATATGTTCACGAGCGTTCAGCGTTCGTTAAACATATAAGGGGTGAGATTTTTGGATATTGATAGGAGAAGACTCATGTGGGATATGGTATCCAAGGCGTGTTCTATGTGAAAACGATTGAGGAACGGCCGTTCAGCCCAATGCGCCGCGAATTATTGATCGTTTCATCTGTACTCGAGGAGTTAGGTATAGTGGAACATGATGAACGAATACTTCTAGACGACCGGATCAAATTGCTGATGGAGGGGGTCAACCCAGGTGACATAGACGAGATCCTTTTATTTACCGCCAAACAGCGGGAATTTGGTTTGCCCATTAAAGTGTCGTACAGTGTAAAGAGGGGGAGTTTTCCGTTTTTTGAGAATAGAAATGGAGAGAAGAGTCCGGACCTCACACAGTTTTTTGAGATATTTTAGACAATACGGGAGTTAATTTAGGTCGCTTACCATTTATTTTTGTCTCTCCGACGAAACTCTGCCTTTCTCGGCCGGGCATTCCACGTTCAGCCCGTGAACGACCGATAGATTCAAATTCTTCAAAGACGGGTATGATATCATGGTCATCGCAGAGAATCCAGAAGTAAAAGTGGAGTATAGCACTGTCTCCGATAAAGATTCCAAGCCGTCTGTTTGTACCAAATGCGGTTGCGAAGATCTGATATGCCGAACG
>JAUQYZ010000189.1 GCA_030587475.1 Candidatus Sigynarchaeum calidifontis | reverse complement strand
AACTCTCCCGCGTAACTATCCATATTACTTTCGAGATCGATCGAACATGTTCCCACGCCTTGACCACCAGATCTCCGGCGACAAGCAAGTAGCCACCAAGAAGTTTCTCGTGCGCAACGTGCGGCTAGAGCTGGACAAGGAAAGCTGCAGGAATTGCGGCACGTGCTTGAATGCGTGCCCGAACGATGTTATCAAGAAGGGTGCCCCCGGCGCGTCTGTCAAGAAGCCGGGCAAGAACCAGATCATGGCCGGCGTCATACTCGATCCCAACAAGTGTTCATACTGCGGGGTATGTTCCTACTTGTGCCCCTACGACGCGCTGCACCTCTACATCGATGGCGAAAAGGTCACCCCCGCGGCCCTACAGCTCGTCCAGAAGGAGGCGCTGCCCAAGCTGGTCGTGAAAGAGGTGGCGCTCAAGGACGGCAAGAAGGGGCGCCATTTCATGGACGGCCACCTCGAGTACGCCGAGGAGGCGTGCATGTCCGGCTGTCGCACGTGCGTCGAGATTTGCCCGACCGGCGCCTTGAAGTTCGAGAAAAGGGAGGGCTGGGAGAAGGAAAAGTTCGTCATCGACCGGGACAAGTGCATTTATTGCGGTGGTTGCACGTTTTCCTGTCCGACCGGCGCGATCAAGATATTCAGGGAAAAGATCAACCACGAGGGCAAGTTCCAGGACCCGTTCTGGCCCAACATCGTCAAGCGGCTCGTGGCCTACCACGGCAAGCAATGAACACGTGATATGCGTGCGTGATCCTCTGACATGGTGACAACGATGGTCGAAACGATAACGTTCAAGCTCAAGAAAACGACGGAACTGCCGCTGGAGGTCGAGGCCGTGAGCCCCGACAAGCTCGCGGGGAAGAAGACGGACGAGATCAAGAAGATGCTCGCCTACGAGGGCAAGGCCACGCACGAGCTCGGCTCCGTGTTCGACATCTCCGGCAAGGCTGGCGAAACGGCAGCCGATACCAAGGTCGTCGTGCAAGGGTCGACCATGAAACTGCGGCGCATCGGCGAGGCCATGACCGCGGGCGAGGTCGAGATCTTCGGCGACGCGGGCATGCACGTGGGCGACAAGATGAGGGGCGGCAAGATCTTCGTCCACGGGAACGCGGACCACTACGCCGCTAGCATGATGGAGGGCGGCGAGCTCTGGATCGAGGGCAACGCGGGCGACTACCTCGGCGCCGCCTACCGCGGCGACTGGCGCGGCATGAAGGGCGGCAAGATCTTCGTCGATGGGAACGCGGGCTTCGAGATCGGCGCGTGGATGCGTGGCACCAAGGCATCGCAGGACAAGGGCGAGCCGCTCATCCACGTGAAAGGCAGCGTCCAGCTCCACGCGGGGCACCACAACCACGGCGGCTTCATGATCATCGAAGGCGACGCGGAAGGCAACGTTGGCAGCGAGATGGGTCGCGGCGAGATCATCGTGCTCGGCAAGACCGAGCCGCTCGCGTCGTTCAGCAAGGACGGCGCGGATGTCCCTGAGCTGGCAGCGTTGAAGATCAAGGGGCCGTTCGTCACGTACGCGGGCGACAATGCCATCGGCGGCAAGGGGAAGCTCTACTTGAAGGCAGCAAGTGCGAAGGCAATCACGATCGACCGGAAGGCGATCTGCGCGATCAAGCCCGCCCCGGCCGTGGCCAAGCCCGCGGCGAAGCCGGCGGAAGGCCCCGCCCCCGCGACGAACACCATCACGGAAAAGAAGCCCGGGAAGAAATAGGCAGTTAACTGGGGCTTCCATGTCCTTTCATTCGCATCCGTTCTCCTTCTCGTTACCAATGCTCTCTTTCCTCCGTCTTTGGTGAGGGCGCACTTTTCTATTAGGAACTCGAATTGAACATCATACACGACCAATGGAGAATCCACCATGCTGCGCGAGGAAGGCATCAAGGTGCAAGGCATCCCGTCGAAGGACTGGGAATCCCGGAAGCCGAAGGAACGCCAGGCCCGGCACGCCAGGTACGAGTTCATCGACCAGTTCCATCGCAAATCCTTGATACTCACGCGGCCGACCATCGGGTTAAATAGTCCACCCGTCACCCGTGACCCATCACGAATGAAAGTGACACCACATGGTCAAGTACATCAAGGATTTTTTCCCCGTGCACCGCGAGAAGGGCGCCTACTCGGGCAACACCCGTGACCTAGCCGCCGAGTTTAACGAGTACGTGGAGCCAGACCCGGACAACCCAGAGGCGTGGCTCAAGGAGGAACGCTTCGATGACGATTTCAAGAAGCACCTCGCAGAGCGATGGTCGCTAAATTGGAAAGGTATCGATTTCACCAAGCGAAAATATTACATCTGCGGCCAGAGCCACATAGACGTCGCGTGGCTCTGGCGTTACTGGCAAACTTGTCGTAAAGCCATCGTGACCTTCAAGAAGGCGGTCTGGCATGCCAAGAACGTCCCGAACTACGCGTTCGCGGCGTCCGAGCCCGTCTTGCTCGAATGGATCCTCCACGAGGACCCGAAGCTCTTCGAGGACATCAAGGAGCAAGTCAAGGCGGGGCGGTTCGACCTCGTCGGCGGCATGTGGGTCGAGCCCGACTGCCACCTGCCGAGCGGCGAGGCGTTCTGCCGCCAGCGGCTCTACGGCCAGCGCTTCTACCTCGAGCACTTCGGCCGGGTCTCGCTCGTCGAGTGGGTGCCGGATAGCTTCGGCTTCGCGAGCACGCTGCCCCAGATCCTCGCGAAGAGCGGCTCGCCCTACTTCCACACGACCAAGCTGTGCGGCAACTCGTACACGCAGTTCCCGTTCGTGAATTTCTTGTGGGAATCGCCCGACGGGTCCCAGGTCCTGGCAAATCTCAGCCCGGGCGGGTTCGGCGCCATGAGCCGCCATGATAGATTCGACCCCGTGCGGCGATTGCTCAAGCCCGGGAAGAGACTCCGGGCGGACTACACCGTCGACAAGCCGGAGGCAGCGGACGTGTATTCCGACGAGATACCGCCGATCGGCATGTTCGTCGGCAAGGGCGACGGTGGCCATGGCCCCACGGGCGAGGAGGTCGCCGTGCTCGAACATCTCGTGGCCGAGGGCAAGGCCGAGTGGATGAACGTCACCGATTACTTCTCCAAGGTGCTCGAGAAGGCGAGGGGCCGCTTGCCCGTGTGGGCCGACGAGCTCTACTACGAGTACCACCGCGGCACGCTCACGACCCACGCGCTCGTCAAGCGCATGAACCGGTATTTCGAGTGGCACCTCGGCGCCGTGGAGAAGCTCGTCGTCGCGGCCGGCGCCATGAAGGGCGTCGACACGGCCAAGTGGTCCGACCAGCTCCGGGTCGCGTGGAAGCTCCTCGCGCTCAACCAGTTCCACGACGTGCTCCCGGGATCCAGCATTCCCGAGGCATACGATGATGTCTACGATTTCTGGGAGTACCAGAAGATGCTCGTCGACGAGGTAGAGAAGGAGGCATGGGACGTGTTGCTCGGCAAGCCCGCGAAAGCACCGGCTTCCGGTGCGGGCACGATATTGTTCAACGCGTCCGGCCACGATGTGAAGGACGTGTTGGTCGAGATGCCCTTTGATGGCAAGGCCGTCCCGAAGCAGGCCATCGTCAATGGCGAGCTCGTGCCCGTGCAACTCGTGGAAGCGGATTCCCTCGGCCTCGACCCGCTTTTCATCAAGCGGCCCCGCCGGCTGCTCTTCAAGGTCTCGGCGCCACAGCACGCGTTCAGCCAGGTCACCTTCAGCAAGGAAGCCCCGGCCACGCGAGCACCGGCTTGCAAGGCAGAGGACAGCGGGAAGGTGTTCGTGCTGGAGAATGAGTTCCATGCCGTGAAGGTCAGCAAGGAGACCGGCGACATCACGTCCATCACTGACAAGAAACTCGAGAAGGAAATACTCGCCGCGCCGGGCGTCCAGCTCCACTTGTACTTCGACTGGCACGTGACCGAGCAGGCATGGAACATATCACCAGGTTACCGGGCGATGCCCATCGCGATCCCGCCGCCGTCGCGCGTTTCCATCATCGAAAGCGGGCCGGTGCGCTGGACCGTGGAGATCGAGCGCGAGGCATTCAACGAGGATAGTGAATCAAAAGAAAACGGCAAGTCCAGGATCCTCCAGCGCGTTTCCCTCGTCCAGGGCGTCCCCGGCGTGCACATCGAGTTCTTGCTCGACTGGCGCACGTGCGAGTGCATTGCCAAGATCGATTTCCACCTGGCCTCCATGGGCGAGCAGGTCGTGTCCGAGGTTCCTTACGGCACGATCAAGCGGCTCGCCAATCCCACGGCCAACCATGATGTACCCCGCTGGGAGCAATATCACAACACGTGGGTGGACGTTCCCTCGAAGGACCAACAATGGGGCGTCGCGTTCGTCAACAACGGCCGCTACGGCCACGACACGAAGGAGAACCGCATCGGCATGACGCTCGTCCGCGGGCCCCTCTGCCCGAAGCCATCGGGAGAATCGTGGGTGCACGCGGAACGCGCCGATCGCTTCAAGGCCACGGGGGAGGCCCCGCCGGCGCACGACGACCTCGCGTGCCACTTGTTCAAGTACATCGTCGTGCCACACGAGGGCACGTTCGAAAAGTCCGAGCCTTTCATCCCCGCGATCGCCCGCTGGTTCAACGAGGGCTACGTGGCTTGCCTGGCGCTGCCCGATGCCGTTCCCGATCTCCTTGGCAAGCGGCTCGCGTGGATCGAGGGTAGCAACGCCGAGATCGGTGCCATCAAGGACGCGGAGGACAAGAACGGCCGTGTCATGCGGGTGGTAGAGACCGCCGCCGCGGGCGGCAAGGTAACTCTACGGCTGCATGCATCCTTGAACGCCAAGACGATTGTCGAGACGGACATCCTGGAACGACCGATCCCCTCCACGGCCATGACCACGGAGAAGGATTCGTCTGGCCTCGTCACGTCCGTGTCGTTTACGGCCAAGCCGCACGAGATCAAGACGCTCTTGCTAAAGAACGGTTAAAGACCCTCTTTTTTTCTAGTCTGCTTTTTCATGACTTCATTTTTACAAGTTTTTCACGTGAATGCAAGGCCAAGGCAGTGGACGATTCTGATCTTCGGGATTGAATGCAAGAACAGGATACGAGAAAAAAAAGAGAGAGATTTTAGAAATTCACGAGCTTGCGCCGGATCTCGCCGATCTTCTCGTTGATCTTGTCGAGCGCCTCTTCGAACTTGACCCGGTATTGCTCGTATTCCTCGTCGGTCAGGATGCCCTTTTCCTTCTTGGCCTTGAGGTCGCGGAGCGAGCGCTGCGCCTTGTATTTCTTTTGCTCCATCTTGACCAGCTCGCCGTACAAGCCTTCCTGGCCCTCCCCAGCAGTCGCAATCGCGCCGGGCTTGGCAGGCAGCGGCTTGGCCGCGGGCTTGGGCAGCTCGCTTATCGAGATCGGCTTCGCGATGCCAGGGGCCGCGCCCGGTGCCGGGATCTTGGGAACCGATGGCATTCCGGGCATGCCGGGAGTAGCAGGCGGGGTAATAGCGCCTGGCGCGGCTGGCTTCGGCGGTGCAACAGCGGCAGCTGGTTTCTCGGGCTCGATGTACTCGGCCTTGGGCGGGCCGACCGTGATCTTCTTCGGTCCCTCCTTGGGGAATATGGCCGGGGCGACGGGCTTGACCTCGACGATCTTTTCCTTGACCGTGAGCTCGAAGTCCTTGGCGAGGGTGTCCTTCGCTTCCGGCGGCACGTAACCCTTCTGCTTGGTTTTCTTTGCCAGCGCGGCGATGCTCTTGGATTGCGTCTGCAAGAAGCTGTACTCGTTGAGCAGCTTGGCGAACTCGCTGTAAATGCCTTCCTCGCGGGAAACGACCTTTTGCACGGGGATCTTCGCCGCGGGCTTGCCGCGCCGGACGGCCCCCGAGAGGTCGTGGATCTTGCGGATGATCGGCGGGTACTTGAACCTGACCTGGTAGAGCACGAAGTAGACGACCACGACCACCAGCGCTACGAGAATCAAGTAGAATACCCATTCCGGTATCGTGCTCCCTTGGTAGGTCTTGGTGTAGATCTCGTACTCGTACCCGTTCTGGATGTCGAATTGGCGCTTTATCTCGGGGTCAGCGAAGTAGACGCTGATGGAGATCTTGTATTTCAAGCCAAATCCTTCGGGTATGGCAATGCTATATCGCCATGTCCCGTTGCCGACATAGATCATGCGATCGTCATAGATCTTGAGATCCCTGCTCGATATATTGACGACGAGGGCATACGCGATCACGTCTATGATGCCGAGGCCCGTTGAATTGTCGAGCAGCTGGAAATCAAACCGGAGCGTGGTTAGCGGGTCGACGTTCGTGATGGTGACTTGCATTGGATTGTCCGGCGTCTGGTTTTGACGTGGCAATACCACGACGGGATCTATCTGCATCACGGGGGCTGCTCTTCCGATGGTGTAATTGGCGCGATAGGCTTGTACTATGAAAAACTTGGGCTCGGCATAGAACGTGTTGAGATCCAGCGTGATCGCCGTTTGGTATACACCGCCAACGAATGACAAGGTGCGATTCAACGTCGTCCCTGTCTTGTCGTTCGTGTACGTGACCGTCACCTGGGCGTTCTGCACGGGAAGGCCGCCTATTGTCCGGGAATAGTTCACCGTGATGGTGACGACCTCTTTCAGCGGGATTGCCAAGAATGGCAGGCCGTTGAAGAGCACGGTCATCGTCGTCGGCACTTCCAGGATCTGTACCGTGATGGTAAAGCTCGCGGCTGCATAGTTCAACTTGCTCGCGGTCAGGGTGATCCGGTAGATGCCCGGCGGGCCGATCAGCGTGGTGTTGAAGGCCAGCACGTAATCCGTCCCGTTGAAGGTGCTCGAGGCTGCAGGATAATTCGCCACGAGCGTGCCGTTGATGAGGGCATCGTTGTGGGTATCGTTGTATTTCACCGCTATGGAAAAGCTTTGCCCCCAGATGTATTGCGTGACGTTCAGGAACGATGCAGGGACGATCAATTCGGTGGGGAGGTCAAGCACTTGCATATTGAAGCTGAATGCCGCTTGGGAGTAGTTGATCCAAGATGCAGATACAAGCACTTGTGGCGTGGAACCGGCAAAGATGCCGCCGATCGTGCTCGTGTTGATCTCGATCGACCACAAGCCGCCACCGATGTTCACGGCGGGAATCGTCGTGCCGAGGACGACAGCACGAATGGTGGGACCATTCATGGAAATGTTCTGGCCTGTGATGAGGTTCTGATACGTCACGTTCAGCCTCAGCGTGTCGCCCCAGTAAACTTGTAGAGTGTCACCAGCCGTTATGTAGCTCGTCTCGTTCTGGACGTAGAGGGTCGTGGGCACCTCAAGCACGGCGAGGTTGAACCGGAATTCAGCGCCCACGTAGTTCAGCGCGTTGGCCGTTATGATGATCGTGTGGGTGTTCCCGCCGCGCAGCAGCCTACTGTCGAACGAGATCTGGTAGTATTGAGTGAGCGGTATAAAGGTCGCGTTCACCACGTATACGGGGCTGATGCCGAAGGTTGCTTGTACCGTTCCAGTCGTGATTGGCGTCGGTGTCCCCAGCGTGCTGTTGTAATACACGTTCAGCACCACCCACTCGGACCAGTTCACGGATATGCTCGCGGTGATTAGCGTCACGTTTCCTCCGATGCCCGACTGGTCATAATATGCCGATATCGCGGTCGATATCTCCTTCACCCACAAGTTGAACAGGAACGTCGCCGTCGTGTAGTTCTGGTAGGTCCCGTATATCGTGATCTGCGGGATCGAGCCGGTCGTGATGGGCATCGTGAGGCTATCGAACAGTATCTCCCACCGGTCGTTGCCGACGTACGTGGCATTGATCTCCTGCGCATACACCTTGGCGTATACCCGAACGCCCGGAGGGAAATCGAGGAACACGCCGTTGAGGGTGTCTAGGAACGTGACGTTCAAGCGGAACGACTGCGTGTAGTTGAGCTGGAGCGTCGAGCCGGGCGCGACCGGGGCGCCGAGGGAATCGTACACGGCCAGCGCGGTCGGCACGGTCTTCACCTCGAGGTTGACCGACTCACCTGCCGGGTTATAGATGCCCGCGAAGCCGGACAAAGAGATGAAGTTCGACGTTCCGACGTCCACTTCGATGGCGGCCGTGTTGAACACGAATCGTCCGGTGCCGTTCGCGTAGATCTGGACTGGATAATAGGTGTTTCCCTTCATCGTAGCCGAATAATTGACACCATAGGTCGTGTTGATGTACCTGCTCTTCGACAAATCATACAACGCCGCGTAGAGCACGAGCGCTTGCGTGTAATTGATCGTGAACTTTTGCCCGCTCGTGACATTTACCCACGTGCTCGAAAAGATGTCCAATCGCGTCTGCAGCTTGATGGGATAGACATAGAATGGCTCGCTCTCCAGCGTGTAGTTTTGCTTGGAAATCACGACGACGAACGAGTACTGGCCGAAATCGCCAAGGTCGCTGAGGGTGTTAAGGGTCAAGTCGTAATTTCCATCCGTCCGGTTCTCGATCAAGTTGCTACCGCTTGGATAGTTGGTCCAGTTGATACCGAGCTCGATGAACCGTATCATCACGCGCGCGCCACTGATCGGGGCGGAGCTGGCCTGGGTCAAGTACTGCACGCGGATCGTGATGTCGTTCTCGAACAGCACGTAGAACTGCCTCGATGTCGTGATGTTGGCAAGGACCGGGGCCGACGTGGAGTTCATCAACAAGTTAACGCGCGTCTCAAGGGCCACGACTTGTATCGTGACCAGCATGGAGCTCTCGGTATAGTTCGTTCGCGACATGATGAACGTGGAGGTGAATATGCCCGTGCCGCCGAACCAGCTCGCGTTCACCGACATCGTGATGTTCTCGCCGTTGCCCGCGTTCCCGAGCGTGATGCCGCCTGGCGGGAAACCCGACGGTGTAACGCTCGTCGGATGCAAGCCAGTAAAGGGTGAAGCGGCCAGGTGGTAGCATGCCGTGAACGTGAGTATCTTGCCCCACTCGATCGTGAACTGGGATTGCAAACCACCGCCTTGCACGTACGACTGGAGCACGGCGCTCACGCGGAGCACCTCGAGCGTCACCGAAGCGGCGCTCGTGGTGAAGTTGGCCAGGCTCGCGGTGAACGTGATGCTGTAGATGTTCGGGCTCCCGATCAGCGAGGAGTTGAAGGTAAACAAGTATCGCCCGTTACCGAGATAGGTCGGCGGTGCCAACGGTGAGACGCTCGCGACGACCGTCGCGCCGGCAATGCCCGCGGGGAGGTACGTGCGGTTGTACTGGACGACGATCTGGAACTGCGTGTTCCATTCTGCCTTGAAACCCGTCGAAGATAAGGAGGTCGTCGCGTTGTATGTCGTGACTTGCGTGGGGACGTCAAGGACATTCAGCAGAATCACGCGCTGCGATGTCGTGTAGTTCGCACGGTTACACGAGATGATGATCGAATACAGGTCAGTAGACAGGCCCACCGTGCTGAAGGTCAGGCGCCGGTAGAGCCCGTTAGCGACGCTGCTCGTGTATGCCGGGGTCGAAGTGATGCTCGTGCCGGCGGCGTTGGAAATGCTGCTCGTGGTGAGGTTGTCCCGGTAGAGCACGTCCACCACCAGGGTATCGCCCCAGTATGCACTGAACGAGTATTGCTCCCCGCCACCCGCTTCGTAGATGTTCGCGCCGGTCGGCCGCTGCTGGACGTTTATCAGCACGGATATCGAAGCGATAGAGAAGTTGGCCCGGCTCGCCGAGATCGTGACCTGGTAAATCTGGGTCGCGAGGCTGCTCGTTGAGAAGGTCAATCGCACGCGATCATGGACCGTGTTCGCTTGAGATATGGCCGTTAGCGGGGAACTCGTGATGGACGTGCCGGCGAGCTGCGTGAGGTTGGTCGTCCCGGCCTGGTAGACCACGTCGATGAGCAGGTTCTCGCCCCAGATCACGTCGAAGCTCGTCGTGTTCACGTTGAGCGAGGTGAACGCGGAGATGCGGGTCGACACGGCAATGATCGTCAACGACACGATTGCGGAACGTGCCGTGCGGTTCTGGTAGGCGGCAGTGACCGTGATCGAGTGGATGCCTGGAGAGAAAAGGGAAGTGTCGTAGGTCAAGCGCCGCAAACCAGCGACCGGCGAGTTCACGCTGGAGGCGGGCGTGGGGGAAGCCGACACGACCCCGGCGATGGTCGCGAACGCGTTTAGCGTCGCTGTCTGGTTGTAAGAGACGTCGAAGCTCACGGACGTGCCCCACGTGGCGGTGTAAATGAGCATTGGAACCTGCGAAGTGACGTTGATGATGGTAAGGGTCGTATCCATCGTGTTCACGGTGAGGGTGATCGACGCTGTCGCGTCGTCGAAGTTCACCTTGGTCGCCTCGAAGATGATCGTGTAGACGCCCTGGGTGAACTTGCTCCCGTCAAACTCGAATGTCGTGTTTTGCGCGTTCACGACGGGGACACCAACGAGCTTGTCGCTAGATGTGGTGGAAACAACGCTTGGTCGCGGGTCGATGACGCTGCCATTGCTCGATGCCTGGTACTGCACGGTAATGGAAATCGTCGATCCCCACTGCACGCTGAAGGCGGACTGCATGCCACCGTTGAATGCGAATGTTCGCAATTGGGTGCCGATCTGGTCGACCGAGACCGTGACGAGCGTGGACGCAATGGCGTAGTTTACCTTCTGCCCCTGGAGGGAGATCGTGTAGATGCCGGGTGTCAGGCCGTTGTACACGAGCGTCCAGTTCGGGAACGAGAAGGAGCTTGATGATGCTACCGGATTTGCGTTAATTGTCCACGTGTCCAAGTCGGTTCCGTGCGTGATATCGCGCATGCGAATTATGAAGGACAGCGATTGCCCATAAACCAGGTTAAAGCTGCTCTTCGGGGAGCCCGTCATGTTCGTGACGATCAATTGAGTTTGCGGGCTTAATACCTGGATCGTGATCGCCGTGGCCCGCAACTCGTAATTCGCCTTGCTGAACGTGAGCGAAATGATATAGACTTCCGGGGTGCCAAGCATGATCGAATTGAAGCGCAGCGTGTATTCGCCAGAAGCATAGCTTACCTGGGTTATGCTGCTGTTCTTGGTTCCCGCGGAGATCGTCGCGCCCGCGATGGCCGTCGCGTGCATTATATCGCGATAACGGACGATGACGTCAACCTCGTCACCCCAATATACCGTGAAATCCGTCGACGGGATGGAACCGTTGTAACTCGCAATGCTCGTCGGGATTGACCTCACATCGATGCTGAACGGCAGAGACTGGCTCGTCCGGTTTGCCCTCGTTGCGGTCACGATCAAGTTGTAGATGTTGGGCGCGCCGAAGGCAGACGCGTTGTATCCGAGCCAATATCTCGCGCCATCGAAGCCACCGGTCGTGTTTGCTACCGGGCTCGACGTGACCGTCGCTGCCGTCACGACCTGGCTTAAGTAGTCCCGGTATTCCACGTAGACGCGGAAGTTGGCGCTCCAGATCACGCTTAATGAGCTGCTGTTCAAGCTCGTCATGGTTGTCGGGATGTCGACAACCTGGATCGTGAACACCTTGGATGACGTCGTGAAGTTGGCCCGGCTCGCTGACAGGGTCATCGTGTAACTCGCTGGAGGGCCGAGTATTCTCGAATCGAGGAGATACCGCCAATATGACCCGCCAACGGTCAAGTTCCAGCTCGTCGTCCCGCCGGAGCCGCCGGTCATCGTGACCGTCGTCGCGAGGTCCGTGATAAAGACGTTGTCAACGGTATTCCGGTACAAGGCGGAAACATTGACGATCTGGCCATACTTCACCTGGATACTCGAGTTGGACGTTCCGTTCAAGAAAAGGGTCAAGTTCGTCGAAACCTGGTTCACGATGATCTGTATGGATTTCGTGGATTGCTGGTGATCGGCGCGCTGGCCGATGATGAACAAGAAATGCGTGCCGACGCCTAGCGCTGCTGCGGGTAATACGAGCCGGTATTGCGTGCCCGAGAGGCTGAAGAACTGGTTCGATGAGAGCGACGAGCTCGTCATGAAAACGGTTGCATCCGAGGTGATGTTGGCTGCTGTCGGGAACAATCGCACGAAATCTATCGTGACGTTCACGCTCTTGGTGATCTGCGTGGAATACGAGGGCAAGCTGTTCACGAACCTCGTCCCGTTGAAGTACACGCGCGTGATGTTCGTCGGGATCTGGAGCATCTCGAACTGCACGTTGATCGTGCGGGATTCGGTGGTGTTAGAGTACATCGTCACGTAGATCTGGTGGAAGCCGGCGGTGTTTATGCGAAGCGCGGACTCGCCGGTGTTCAAGATTGTCAGGTTGTACTTGCCGGTTCCCGAGTTGTAAGAGACGCTGTACTCGGCCGGGGCCCAGAAAATCGAAGTAACGTTGCTCGAAACGTTCAAGACCGCGTTGGTGATGGGGTTGGTCGATCCTTGATACCTGTAAGCCAGCACGATGCTAACGGATTGCCCGAGGATCCGGTTAGACTGGATCGAATCCGTGACGAGTTCAGATGCGAGTGCCGTGTCAACCAGCGTGAAGACGTAGGTGACCGTGTTGAAGTTGGTCAAGCTAAAGGTTATGTTGAACAGGTGGAGGCCTCCAGGCAAGGCAGTCACGTTGAACGAAATCGTGTAGTTGACACCCGATGGGACGATGTTGCCATCCCAGATCAACGATACGCCATACATTATGGGGGATTGGGTACCGTTCACCTCGACCGTCGCACCCGCGATCGCTTGCCCGCTCTCACTGTTGACGTATTGGAACGTCAAGGTATGGTTCTGGCCCGATGGAGCCACGAATGAACCAGCCACGACAATGACTTGCGTCCGCGCTTCCTCCACGGTGATGTTGAAGGTGATCACACGGTTCAAGTAGAATGGTTTCGCGGATGCCGACCAGTTGAATTGAATCGTGACGATGTAGGCGTAGTTCGATGGATTCACAAAGTGCGAGCTGTTGAACGTGGCGTACCAACCCGTGCTCGCGCTATAACCGATGATCGTGCCCGTCGCGTTCACCGTCGGTATGTTGATCCCGAGATGGTCCTTGGCGGAGACGAAACGAAGCACGCTTGTTACCTGGTTGATCGTCGAGCCATTTATCACGTCGATGTAGTACAAGGAAACGTTGAAAAGGACATTGTAGCCTCTCGGCTGGTATATCTCGCCACCGGGATAAAGCATTGCGTTCCGCTGCGACACGACCACCGAGACCGTCCGGGACACGTTGTAATAGAAGGGGGTGCCGATCCAGACGGTCGACACGCTCACGGTATAGGTCGCGGCTGCGGGAAGCTGGAGCGTGCTGATCTTCGCTTGGTAGATGCCGGCGGCGCCTATTTTCACGATTGTAACGTTGGCGAAGCCGACGACAGAGACGAGTAGCTGGCCAAGCGGGAGATTGATGTAGGTGCTGTTCACCGTGTCCTGGAAAGAGATATTGATCGTGATGTTCTCGCCGAACTGCACGTTCGACTCCTTGTCCGCGGTCAAGCCCGCGCCCCGAGGCACGATGCTCACGGGGACGGTGATGGACGCGGGAGCGTAGAACGGCGCGACAGCGGCAGGCCACAAGGCATTCACTTGTATGGAATACGAGCCAAGCGCCGCGAAATTCGACGCGTCGATCGTGAACCGGTAGACTCCTAGGCCAAGATCCTGCCGCGAAGAGAAGGCCGGAACGGTTGTCAGGTATGACGCGTGGCCGGCGAGGCCGGTCGAGTTGATCCCGTCTGCATAGGTTATATCGAACACGACATTCTCGCCGAACGATACAGGTAACAACGATCCTTGCGAGAGAGAAACCGTCCGGTTAACGATGGTGAACGGGATAATAGCGTACGAGCTCGAATAGTTGCCTGAAAGCGTGGCATCGATTCTGTATTTAACAGACCCAACAGCGCCATGTTCAGTAGTACTGATCTGGAACCGGTAGCTCCCGGCGGTTTCACCCACATAGATATAGGACACGTTCCAGGCAAACACTCCGCCGCCCAATCCACTTAATGGCGTGCCAATCAAGGCGTCTTGGACTTGAACCGTGAAGTCGAACATCTCACGATATGGCGTTGGTACCAGCCCCGAGTAAACGATTTGGGTCGCGCGCGAGGTGATGTTAATGGTGACGCTTATCGAGTTATCCCGATAGTAGGGGGCGGATGCCGGGGCGTCGAAGTTGAACGTGACCACGTGCGAGCCGACCGTCAAGAGGCCGTCGTCGTGCACCGTGATGAGGTAGTTGCCATTCATCTGGTTCACCGGTGCTGGCGTCAAGGAGATGTTTGCGGTCGGCGATGTCACGGAAACGCCGGTGAATATGCCCGTTCCAAACTGTGCATCCCGGAACGTGATGGTGAAGACCACGTCGACGTTGAGGGAGGTCGGTTGGAGCCCGCTGTATGATAAAACGGTCGGCCGGTCTGTCGTCGTCAAGCGGATGATGATCTGGCCATTGGTATAGTAGGGTGCCCCACCGGGGGCTGTTACAGTCACCAGCAAGAAGTGATCGCCGAGATTTGCCGAGATCTCTGTCGTGTTAAACGAGATGCTGTACCTGCCTGGAAGCCCCATGCTCCACGTGATGTGGGTCGGGTTCGTGAGGTTTGCCGAAATCGTTGCACCGGATATCGGGTTCCCGTTGATGCCGTCCTTGAACTCGACGAAGAACGTGAAATTGTTCCCGAACGGCGTGGGAGCCAAGGAATCGTAAGATACTTGCGAGGATCGCTGCACCACGGTTACCTTCACGAGCACGCTGTTGTTGGTGTAATACGGTGAACCACCGATCCAGGTCGCCGTGATCGGCACGTAATATGAGCCCGGAGCGACGAACCCGCTCGAGTTGACCGAAACATCGTACTTGTCCACGTTGAGCACGGCATTGATCGTCGTGTTGCTGCTAGTGATGGACACCCGTCCATCGCCATGCAAGCGGGATCCATTCAACAAGTCAGTGTAATAGATCGAGAAGGTAGCAATTAGGCCATATTCGACGGCCGCGGGCGTGTCGGCGATGAGCTGCGTCGGCCGGTTCACGACGACCACCTTGACGTTGACCCAGTGGGATTCATAATAGGGAGCAAAACCCGGGTCATATACAAGCGAGATGTTGGCATGATAGGTGCCGATAGAGTTACCGAGGTCCAACGTGTTGAACGACGCGCGGTAATTGCCGCTGCCGAGATCCTGCAGGCTAGCGCCCGTCACGTTGCTCGCGATGGTAGTATGTGATGATATGCCCGTCCCGTTGAGGCCATCCTCGAAGCGCAGATTCACTTGAACGGTCTCCCGGAAAGCAACATTCCCGACCGGATCGTAGGTGACTATCGAATCGCGCTCGACGATCCGGATGATGATAGATGATTTGACGGATTGATAATAGGGAATGCTATCGGGGGCTGTCCAATTGATCTGTACTGTGTAGATACCGAGGCTCGTGAAATCCGATCCGTCGAACGCTGCCGTGTACTGACCATTCGAGCCAAGCACTGTTCCCCAGATGCTCGTTCCCTTGATGTTCGCATCGAACCGTGATGGAAGGGAATTGATACTTGACGCGTTGATGCCGTCCGTTAGATCCACGTCTATCGTGAAGTTCTCGCCGAAGAACGAGTTTCCTTGGGAACTCAGCGCGAGCGATGCGGGGCGGGCGTAGACGATGATCACGAAGGAGGTGATCGCTTTTTCGTAATTCTGCCGCCATGCTTGAACCGAGACGACATAGGTCCCGAACAAGAGCGTGCTCGTGTCGATGGTGGCGGAATAATTGCCATAGCCACCGTTATAGCTCACGGCCGTCGTCGTCGCGTTCAGCGTGTAGTTCACGGTCGCGCTCAAGATGTCCCCGAGGGTCTGCGCGTCGATGTAGTCAATCTCGAGCAAGATCTGCTCGCCGCGCGATACTTGTATCTGGGACGTCGAGGTGTTGTTCAGCGTCAGCTTGATGCTCGACCCGATCGGGTTCACGACGAGGAAGACCTTTTCGGTCGCCGTTTCCACGCTGCTATTGGCCGCGTGGACGTATGCCGAGAAGAGGCCAGAGTTCACGAGCCGCGTTCCCGCGCCGGAAAGCAAGTTAAGGGTGACGAGGGAGCCCGCCGAGACAGACCACGTGAAATCGACGCCTTGCGTCCAGTAATCCGACCCGAATTGCGTGCTTACGGTCACCGAGCTCGGCTGATACCTGGCGGTGGTGTTGCCGGACAGGTGATAGTAAAAGGCGATCTGATAGGTCTGTCCCAAGGTTATCGACGCGTTCTGGGCGGTTATCGTTATCGCCGTGGTCTCGATGGCGAGGCCCACGTTCAAGACCGTGTTTCCCGCGAGGGTGTACGGGCTCGTGACGTTCGCCGTCCTCGCCAGGCCACCATACACGAACTCTAGGTTGTATTGCGTTGCCCCGGTCGTGAACAGCCGGAAATCAACGAAACCGGCCCACGTGAAGTTCTGTTCGACGATTGCGTTGGTAGTGACATTCCTTATACGTATCAGCACGCCGGTTAGTTTTTCATTATCCCGTGCCCAGTTGACTACGTTGAACGCCAGGCCAGCAACGTTGCAATTGTAATCTCTGAAAACGATACGCTGGGCCGGTATCAGGTGGTCGAGGGTCAATGTTTCGCTCTGGACTACATATTCGTTCAACAAGTTGGGGGTGTAGAATGAAACGCGAACCGTGTAGAGGCCATCGACGAGGCCCAAGAAGGTGACGTTCCCGTTGCTGTCAACATACTCGTCACGGACGAGGGCGTTCACGGAATCGTACAAGCGAACCCGCGTGCCGAGCAGCAAGTTTCCGTTCAAGTCATCCGTGTGGATGAACATGGAGTTCTGGCTGAAGAGCTCGGCGGGTGAAATGGCAACCGCCACGCGGTCGTTCATCCGCCTGCACATGTCTTGCACCGCCGTCCAGTTCGTGCCGCCGGCTGCAGTGAGCATGTAATATTCGTATTTCAAAGTGGAACCACGCTGGAGAGTGAAAATGTCGCCCTGGTGCCCCTCCGGCAGGATCTGCTGCAGCAAGGAGTTGTACCCGATGCCGGTTACCGCGAGCGACGTGACTTCCCAGCCGATGCTGTTCGTGACGGCCATCATGCCGATGGTCGGGTTCGTCGTGCCCGTGGATGCATACCAGGCGGTCCAGGGTTGCAAGGGGTAATCGCGCCGCCTGTCCGCGATGGGCATGTTGTAGACAGTAACGCCGTCGGGGGAATATTTCGAGCCAAGCCATGCTTTCCGATCCAGGGGCGTGGTGGTGCCCGCGTTGCCGTCGACGATCTGCATGAGGTGCGGCCAGTCCCCGTAATTCTTGAAGTTTACATTCGTGGGGCGGAGATAATTGCTTCTCTCGACAGGATATCCAGAACCGATTGGGCCACGCTGTGGAGCGGCAAGGATATCGAGGTTAATTTTCGCAAAAGTCTGCAGGCCATAATAATAGAAAGTGTAAGTGATGTTGTATTTGACGTATCCATTCCCACCGGTCGTCCCGCGGTTAACTGAATCCGATACGGTTCCCCAGATGCTGTCACGATACCAACCCGTGGTGCTCGTGCTTCCAGCGGCCGCAAGTGCTGCATATGCGCCATCCGTTGTTTGAATCTGGATGCGGGTGAAGAGTGGACCATCATCCAAAACCCGGATGGCACCTTGACCGTCCCATGCTTCGCGTGGGTTATCGGGGCCAACATTGATACGCTCGGCTGTACTAAACGGATCGGCTGCGGATGACGCTTGCAATGCCATTTCACCGACCGACATTGCAACACGTTGACCGATGTTCAAAGTATCTGTACTACCATATCGTGCGGAATAGATGGAACATGCTGGGCCGCCCCAGTCCGAGCCAGAGCGCATGGTGTCGACCAAACAAACCGCCGCTTGCGGGGTTCCCCAATTATTATTCACGGCGATTTGAAGAGAGTCGACGTTATTGTAAACAGTTCCGTTCAAGTGGGTGAAGCTCGGGTTGACTGTGTCGTCCGTTATCGCAGCCGTTGCCCGGCCTCTAACATCGATAAGATCTGCATAAGCAGGCACGGTGTTTATGACAGCGTCATAATATACATAATAGATTTCCGTGTCCCCCTTGGTTATATTCAGGAAGAAGAAGATCGAGCAGCTCGTGTAGAACGCAATACTTGATCCGTTGAGGTGCGTGATTGCCTCATAGATCTGGCTCGGCACCTCGACCCACGTGCTGTCGTTCCGGAAGTACGTCAGCCGGATGCTGTTAACCCGGGCCTCGTCGCCCGTGAACGTCATGTTGATCGTCGTCGGTTCCCGGTCTCGGTCCATCAAGCCAGGCTCGGTGAACGTCACTTTTTTTCGGGAATCCCACGCCACATCCCACCAGGTAGTCAAGGTCTCGACGGCTTCCCAATTCTTGCTGATTTTCGTGTCAGATACCTCTACAGTGCCGCCGGTCGTTTTATCGTTGAAAGAAGTGCTTCCAGGTGCAGCCATGCTCCCGGCTAGTTCCTTGCCCGTGAACCCGACGAGCGCTTGGGCGAGGATACTACATGAAAACAACATGCCGAGAGCTAGGCCAATTCTCTTGGTTCTAGCTATCATGATGGTAACCCGCGGTCTATTTTTTCCCAACAACTAAGCCAATAGCGAATGAGAGTATAGTGATTTATTGGAACGATTAAGTATTATTAAGTTATTCTGTGTCACTCTCCAATCGCTCGCATCATTCTTAATAGCCCGAAAATCGGGCAATTCAACCATGACTTACACGATGCCATGATGCTTCCGATACGACCCCACGAAGAATAAATGGCGTTTGCACCCATGCTGGTACAAAATGCAAAAGATCATTGCATGTATCGAAGTAGCGTGCAACCTTGCTTGGCGTAGGAGCCCTTCACGATTTCAACAATTCCCGGCGGCGATCCGACAGCACGTGACAGGTCAACGAAGATCGATGCATTGAAACCGAGGGCCACCGCGTCGATCGCGCTGTAATGCACGCAGTAGTCGAAGGCAAGGCCGCAAATATACACGACATTGATGCCCTTTTCTTTCAGAAACCCGGCGAGACCCGTGGGAGTTTTCTTGTCATTTTCCATGAATGCAGAATAGCTATCGATCTGTCCGTGATATCCTTTTCGCAAGATCAAGTGTGCATGGTTTTTTTCAACGCGATCATGGATATCCGCGCCACGGGTTCCCTGGACGCAATGGTCTGGCCATAACACGGGCCCGATGCCGAGGATCCCGGTGATCTGATCATATGGGTGCCTCCCAGCGTGCGCCGACGCGAAGGACGCGTGGCAAGGCGGGTGCCAGTCTTGCGTGAGGACGACGATAGCACCCGCATCGAAGAATTGCCTCATGCAAGCATTCACGCCATCGATTATCTCGTCACCACCTGCTACGGCCAGCGCGCCACCTGGCATGAAGTCGTTCTGCATGTCAACGACCAGCAGTGCAGACCGCGGGGGGACGACGAATGATGCCATGGCTAGCCAACCTGGCTTATTCACGTTGGTTCAAAAAGGTTTTCTGAAAGCAAGAAACGACGGGACATGGGATTGCGAACATGCTGCGATCTTGATCAAACATGGCGCGAGCGGGTATGGAGAACGAAGCCCTTCGCGGCGGTGGAACCAGCGGATCACGAGCCGCTTCCGCGTGTAGTATTCAAGCTCTTTTTTGGTATTGGGTTCCCACGCATCTTTCCGGATGCTGTAGATGCCGAGCTGGTCTCCATCGAGCACTTTTCCGTAGATATCCTTATCCTTGGTAAAAATCCGCGCTTGTGCTTGCTGGAACTCGTGCTCGTAGATGCCGATCTTGTCCCCATGTATAGGAGTTCTCCAATAATCGATAACGATGCCTTTCATAAAGAATGGTTTTCCGGCTACCATTTTTTATGCTTCCCGCGTGGATTCCGAAGCCCGAATCCTATTCTTGATGTCTAGTTTTTTTATAATCCAACTGTGCAGTTTTGGTGGAAGCTAGTTTATAGATCCTCGACACGATATTACCCATGACGACCACGAGGAAAGACACGATTCGTGGCCTTCTCGCCCAAAATTCAGGGAAATCTCATGGAAGCACTCAAGAAGATTAGGTTTTTCAAGATCGCGGGATGCGTGTCGGTATATGTGCTATTTGTCTTTATAATGTTCAACATCAACATCCAAAACAATACACTACTCGTGTTGCTTTCCACGTTCGTCGGAAGCGTGGTCGTGGTGGCATCTTATCACGAGTACCGTGGCACGCCTCTTCACATTCCCCCGAAAAACAAATCAAAGGCCAAGTCGTCCTTCATCGAGCCCAGGGTAATTGTCACGCCCGAGCCCGCTCCGGCTGCCAAGGACCAGCAAGCACCCGCGGCTGCACAATGCGATGACGGGCTCCCTACCTTCGAGCTGGCCATGTTCTCGCCGGAAGTCTTGAAAATAGTCAGCGACTTGCACGTTGATGACGATGTTCAAGACGAGATCTTCAACGCGCTCAAGGACATTCCCCCAGAACAGCGGCTGAAGTACATCGACGACATCTTCCAGGCGAACGTCGACTTCAACTCCGCATATTGAGCACTTGCGATGTATCATGAGCGACCAGGATCCGAACGACGTCATCCACATCGATGACGAGGGGAAAGCCGAGGAAACTGAAGAGTCTATTAATTATGGCTTTCAACCGACGCCACTTCAAGAGCGGATCATGAAAATCGCCAAGGAACTTATGAGCAAGCATTATATTCTTGATTCACGCAAGCTCTATTACGCATGTGCTCGGGAGATCACAGAAGCGGATAACATCGACGTCATGAAGTCCATCGACTACCTCATCAAGAAGCGAGTGCTCTACCCTGGCAAGGCCACGTCTCGAGATGGCGTGTTGAAGAATGATCTTCGCAAACGCATTCTCGACATCATCAAAGCCGAACCTGGCATCTATTTCTCGAAGATCCGCGATACCGTCAACCTGGACTCGAACACGCTTATCTGGCACCTGAAAATGCTCGAGAAATTTGATTTTATCCGCGTCGAGAAATTCGGGAACAATACAGTTTTTTTCGACAAGTTCCTCGACAAAGTGCTCGACCCGTTTTATTACTACATCCACAAGGAAGACTCGGTAGACATATTCAAGCAAATCGCGACGAACCCGGGATTATCCTTCCAAGACCTGCTTTATTTCTTAAACTTGCCACGCACGACCCTGGTGCGCAAGTTAAAGGCGCTCATCGAGAATGGATTGCTGACCGTGGCATACACCTCGAACCGAATCACTGCGATCAACATCGCGCCCCTATACAAAGAAGCGTGCTTGAAATTCCTCTATAACCTGTATTGGCAAGGGAAACCGCCCTCTTAAAAAGCGGAAACCCCCAGAAATCGAATATATGGGGGTACGCCGTACGATTTCTATATTCGTTTCATCCTTCACTTGCAATTGCGGTAAATCCGTTTATTTTTTGTGGTTCCGTTCACATGTTCTTTTCGTTGAAGCTGGAACGCAAAGTGACACCTATGACCGAAAAGAAAGAAGATGTCCCAGAAATCAAACCGAGCCCGACGCTCGAGAGGCGGGCGCAGCAGATGGAACTGCAACAAAAAATAGATGCGAGTATGGCGCGCATTAAGCACAAGATAGCGATCATCTCGGGAAAGGGCGGGGTGGGGAAGACAACAATTGCCGCCAACCTCGCAGTCAAGTTCGCCGAGTCGGGAGGATCAACGGGGGCTCTCGATATTGACATAACGGGACCTACCTTGCACAAGTTACTCGACATCGGCATCACTACCCCTGAAGTTGATCCGTTCACCAAGACCATCATCCCTGTGAGAGGGCCTTTCAATATCAAGGTTATGTCAACCGCTTTTTTGCTCCCTGACGAAATAACACCAGTGATATGGCGCGGCCCGATGAAAATGGGCGTGCTTCGCGATTATCTTGGCGCGGTGGACTGGGGAGATCTCGAATATTTGATAATTGACTTGCCACCTGGCACGGGCGATGAAGTTCTCGACATCATGCAGCTCGTGAAACCACTTGATGGTGTCATCGTCGTGACCACGGCACAAGAGTTGAGCACGACGAGTGTCGGGAAGACCATCGTGATGGCTGAGAAAATGGGCGTGAAGGTACTTGGCCTCGTAGAGAACATGAGCGTGTACAAGTGCACCAAGTGCGGCCATGAAGAGCGTCTCTTTGGTGCTCCGGATGGCGCGAATCGTCTCGCACGTGGTCTCGGCGTGCCCTATCTTGGATCGATCCCGTTTGATCCGATAGCGGTCCAACAATCGGTGGAGCACGTCCCAGCGATCACGCAGCACCAGGATTCTCCGGCAAAACAAGCCTTCAACGACATTTATAAGAAGATCAATGACCAAATACATTAAGCGTTTCTTTTTTGCACCATTCAATTTCTTCCGAACCTATCTTTCCATCATTTCAAGAGTTGCCACTACCGCCGCGATAACGGCGATCTTTGCATCAAGCTCGACATCTGCCCATGCGATGAGAAGCAAGTCCCCCTCCATAAGCGTGAATAGCTCGTTGAGTCGGGCCCATTCTCCGGCGTATTGCTTTTTCAAATCCATATGAACGCCGAGAACTTTCAGCGACCGCCCGGATTGCACGACGAGGGAGAGCAAGCCTTTCCCGCCGTTGGCTCGTGCCACGTCGACGAGCTGCAACGGCTCGATCTCCCGCCCTGGCACGAGACTCGATGCACCCAACCGGGCGAGGGCATTGTACTTCGCGAACCTGAGCTCGTTAAAGATGACGGGAATGTCGCCGATGAGCGAGAGTTCCGCCTTGATCTTTTCGACGACTGCTTTCCCGCGTTCAGAAAGCACGTGGGCTCTTGTCGAAGACGAGACCACTAGACCCAAGTTGTCTTTTAGCCGCAGAATGAAGGTGCGCAAGGAACCCCGGCCGAGCGCGAGCTGGCGTTCGAGCTCGACTCTCCCGAGTTTCCCGTGCATATCGAACAGTAACAAGGCTAGGACGACATGGGCGAACGTGAATCGAACCCCGGCCTGGTTTCTCGGGAGCGTTCGGTCGTAATCGGCCTTTAACTCGAGTATCATCAATAAGGATGTGTAAACCGGTTAAAAAATGGTATTGATTAAGTCCGTAGATCCAATAAATCTACTACATTCCTTCTCTTTATAAACGTGCTTTTGTTTTTTTCGTTCGATG
>JAUQYZ010000187.1 GCA_030587475.1 Candidatus Sigynarchaeum calidifontis | reverse complement strand
GAGCTGAAGCCCTTGTTTCTCGAAATAATTGTTTTCTGTCATGATAGCCATGATTCGTCCGCCTTTACATCACGGGTTTTAGACATGTATGGGTATCACACGGATATAAATTTAACCCAAAATCGAGACGTTTACGTTAAAATGGGTCGAGACGGCGTTGCACGGGCATGTATCATTTCAGTCTTGACATCGGACGTTGAAAATACTGAAACAGAAAGGCTTTAGAATATATAAAGAATCAGTTAAACGGCCACCTTAATGATCAAGAAGACACTAATTGAGTCTGCCTAGATGAACCGGGCGAGCTCGACATATTTAAGTGCTTCTTTCTGGAGGGGTTTTAGATAATTCTAACCTTCGGGAGCGTGTAGCAATGCAAGACTCGATTTTGCGACCGTGAAAATTGTCAGATTCGATCACGATGATTATACAGGCAGAATATACGTCATGGTGCAAAAGATTCCGAGCTGACCGAAAATGCTAAAAAGAGGAACGACGGATGTTAGATCGTGGAAGCCGCAACCTTCCACGAGACATCCGGCGAACCTCGTGGTAAAACTCAAGGCGCGGGAATAAAAGTCTTGCGGGATATCAGCCGGTTATTAACGATGTCCACGCGCCGCGATGCAGTCGTGTCGCACGAGCCCGGCACGATTGCGAAGGCTAGCATTATGATGCTTTCTGCCATCATGCTCGATAGCGGGCTCGATGATGCAAAAGCGTTTCTCGACAGCATCCAATTAATCTTGTGGACGGTATTATCGTGGATAATAGAGGCTGCCGATCACGATGCCTTCCTTCGCGTACTGATAGGTCTCCTGGATCCAGCCACGAATCCGAATGCTTTAAGCGTGCGTCGGACGACTGTCACGAGCATGATCCCGCAAGCGGATCGGAACCAACTCGATGAGGCATTAACTGAGCAGTACAAGGAATGCGTGGATGAGCTTGACGAGATTGGTGCAAAATCAAGTGCTTGCATAATGGTCACGGACGACACTCACGAAAAGGTTAGTTCCAAATACTATAACGGCAATTACAGCTATGTTGTCGTCGGTCAAACGGCCACGTGGCAGCGCGGGTTCGTGTACCCGACCAACTTCGATTCATCCCACCAGCTGTTCATGGGTAGTAAGCATCGGGATTATCGACTCATCGATAGCGAAAAGAAGGGGCTCCGGCCGTGGCTTCTAGATGTGAAAGCGAAGGTAAAAGTGGCGAGAGAGCTGGGCATCGACCAGGTGCTCATCGAAGGCGACCGGGCATATTTCAACGCGGAGATCTATGCATTAGCAAACCTTGGTTTAATCGACCCGGGCGCTCGGCCGGGTTGCATGCCACGCATGATCGCCCCGCGAAAGTTCACGCGTGAGAAGGACGACTTCAAGTGGAAGTATTTGCTCGATAACAAGAAACCGCAAGTGTTCATCGACTATATCAACTTGAGCCCATACGTTAACCCGGCATTGAAGCAAGAGTGCGGCAATGTTTACAAGAAAAGCAGTAGTGGTCAATTTCAAGTCCCGTATACTTGTGTCGCAATGGTCGACGAGTACTGTTCCAAAAAGAAACGAACACTTGATGAAGTTAAGGCGAGAGCGCGAATCGTGCACGATCATATCGAACAAGAATCGAGGAATCTTGAAGACTTGCTTAAAGTGTACATGACAATTAATAAGGCGCTCAACAAGGATAAAGCAAAGGAACCATCGTTCGGTAGAGGCGCGCGCCGGAAGAAATTCACTGACGCGAAGGAACGCCGTGCATACGATGCTTGCTTCAAAACACACGACCGCTTGGAGCGTTGGAAGAAGGAGAAAGCGAGCCTGCTGAAGACATTGATGTTTTTCGCGATTTCCTTTTTGCCCGGTGATGACCCGAAGACAAATCCATCGATGTTTATCGATTTCGCGAAGGATTATCACGAGAGATGGGGCATCGAGAATGGTTTTCGTGATGTGAAGGCGCGATTCTTGTCTAAAGGTCGGTCGAGACAGCCATGCATGCGTCAATTCCGACTCGTGCTTGGCATGATGCTGTACAACCGCTGGGAGATCGAACGGAAATGGAAGATCCGAGCAACTTCGGAAGAGGATCCACAAGTCGTCCTATCGTTTTTTGAAACACGTGCCTGGATCCGGCGAAAACACGAAAAGATACACCATCACTTGCCGACTGCCGTGGGATTTCTCGTCCAGAACTGGCGCGAAGGGATTCTGTCGGTTCTAAAAGCACAAATGAAGTGAAAAAAAATAGTCTCATAAAGTGGAAGAAAAAAGAAGGGGTATGATCTATTTCTTGCTCTATGGTTTTGTCGGAAAGACCGGCTCATTCCTTCTCGTACTTGAACGAAAGCAAGACGCGGGCACGATATGCCACGATCTTTCCGTCCTCGATCTTCACGTCGAGCTTGGTCACTTCAGCGATGCGGAGGTCTCGCAAGGTCTTCGAGGCGGTGTCTATCACGTTCTTGATTGCCTCTTCAAAGCTCTTCTCGCTCGTGCCGACCAACTCTGTAATTCTATAGACGCTATTATCCACCATAAAATCACCCACGCGTTGTATAAGCGCGTAAGAGGGATTAGTGGAACTCGTATATAAGTCATGGCTCGGCACCTTGGTTTCTGATTCGGGGGAAGGGGAGTCCTTCGATTTCCATTTACAAATCGATCCTTCCCCTTTAACTATCTCGATGATTTCCACGCCAGCCGGCGGGGTTCTGGTATTAAACGGCTGCCCGCGAAGTCCATCGCCCAGATGGGAACATCGGGATTGAGCTCGCCCGTTTGGATGCACGCCGTGCGGAAGCCGCTCTCGTGAATCAATTCGTGGAACAACGGCCGGGGCTCGTGCAAGTGGCCTGAGACCACGTAGGACGGCTTCATAAGTTCGATGGCACGCGTCAAGCCCAAGCTCTTGAACTGCAGCGTTTCCTTTGATGATAAATCGTCGACAGGCAAGACGGGCGGCGTGTGCGTGAGCAACAAGGCCGGAGGGTTCTCTCCATAGGCGGAAAGCTCGCCGGGGATCCTGGACAGCACCGTGCATGGCTCGCCGGCGACGGCCACCGGGTATTCGACGAATCCCTGCTCCAGGTACGCGCCGGTCGGTTCCCCGGGGATCAAGCCCTCGATGAACCGCCGCACCGCGTCCTCCGGGAGCCCGGGTGGAACCATGTGCGATCCTCCAATACCACCGAGCATGAAATCCGTGCCGGGCAAGTCTTGCATCGCGAGGTCGAGGCTGATCCACTGGGTGCCGAGCCGCGTCGCCAAGGCCAGCGGGTCGTGGTTGCCGAGCACGAAGAAGCACGTGGCATCGATCGCGTTCAAGTACTCGATCAAGGCAGCGTGCACGTCGAGCACTTCTTGCGGGTCGACGACCGATGCCCGTGCGAGCCGTGGATGGCGCATGTCCACGAGGTCGCCGACAAATGCGAGTGTTGCATCCTTGGGCAGGGCGGCGAGCGCCCGCTCGAGCAAGCCTAAACGGTTATGTACATCACCGACGAATACGATGAAAGGGGCGGTCATGGCTGCTCGGAGGGAAGGCTATCACTTCGTGATAACACGGTACAGGCAGCCGCGCTCGACCACGTGCACGGGCACCTTCGGGAAAGTTGATTGCAAGTACTTCCCCAGCTCGCGCATACCGGGCTCCTCGGCGGTCGCGTGGTTCACGACGATGACGGGCACGCCGGTATCCTCAGCCCACTGCGCGCTCTCCCAGAGCCGCGTGCCATCGTCCGTGAGGACGAGCACGTCGGCACCGAGGCCGTGCATGAGCCGGTAGTTCGTGATGGCGCCCGTGCCGATGGCGACCTTCGAGACTTTTTTCGCGGGGTCCCCGATCACGAGCACGACGTCCTGGCCGAGCGTCCGGACTTGCTTTTGCACGTGCTTGCACAGCGCGTCGAACGTCCCGAACGAGATCCCGTGCACCTCGTAGAATTTTATCTGCTTCAGAGGCTTGCCCGTGAACCCGAGCCATTTCGCCCAGGCCCCGTGGATGCCGATGTCCGGAAAATCATCCCACGTGTCGTGGCAGCGGAGGACGACGATCTTCTCCTTTTCTAGCCATTGTGCCTTGGCGACCCAGGCATCGTCTTCTTCCAAGAGGATCCCCTCTGCCGAATAGATGCCGAATTGATTGGCGACGCCGACGTACAGGGGCTCGTGCGTGATGAAGACGTTGCATCCCTTACTTTTTGCTTTGAGCAAGTTTGGCATGGTCGCCATCCACGCGACCGCGATGCCCTTCACTGTCGTTTCTGGATCGCCGAAGAGGAACTTGTCGTTCTCCCGGCCATTCCACGTCACCCACGTGCCAACCTTGTGGAAGTGGTCGAGCAGCTCGCTTGCTTTCATGTGAATCGCCAATGCTCCTTGATTTTCATACCATTGTTCATGTCCAAATCACAAGTGACCGGTCCGCTTCACCGGGCGGTCGCACGTGTGCAAGCAGCGGCCGCAATAATCGTACCAGTCCACTGCATACTGCTGGCGGGACATGTATTGGAACATCTTGAATTTCAAGATGGCGGCCTTTATATATCTCGTGAGGAAGGCGAGCTGCCCCAATTCACCTTTCTTTTTCGGCAGCGGGATGTTCAAGTGCCCGCCAGTGCCAGGGCCCAAACCGACCAGGTTATAGAAGCAGCGGAACTGGTATAACGTCGTGTACTCGTATGTCTTATCCCCGACTTTACATTGTAGCAGCTTGTCCTCGTCGAGGCAATTGCCCGGGCAGGCTCGAACGCATTTTTTACACCTGTCGCACAGTGGCGGGCCGTTGTACATCGGGTCGGCGGGCAGCGGGGCTTCCGTGATGATCGAGCAGAGCCGCACGCGGTTCCCGAACTGCGGCGTGATGAGGAGGCGGTTGTACCCGAGCTCGCCGAACCCGGCGGCGACCGCCGCGTGCCGGTGCGAGAACTCGCCCATCTGCTTCTCGTGATCCATGTCCTTGCTGTGTCCTGTCGGCACGATCGGGAAGCACTTGTACCCGTTCGCCTCGATCAGCTTGCTGAGCTTGTAGCACGCGTGGCCGAGCTCCTTGTTCGGAATGGCATACCCGTAGTATTGATATCCCGACGGCGTCCGCTCCCAGTTGTCAACCACGCCGTCCGGGAAGTGCGTGCCGAGGACGATCACGCTCTTCGCCGACGGCAGGTAATCCGTGGCGTGGAACCGCTTGGGCGCACCTTCGAGGCGGTCCAGGCCCGTGATGCCCGCGAGATCGATGCCCATCGCGTGTGCTCGTTCCTTAACGAGCTTCGCGAGTTCTACCATATTCGTGGGATCCATGCGATCACGTCCATTCTGAGCTTAATCAGCCTTTCTATTGGTCTTGCTTTGCCTTCTCCGCTGCAATCTCGAGCTCCTTCCGCTCCTTGATGACCATGAGCTCGATCGCCTCTTCTCGCGACTCGTCGGACCGGAAAAGGCGAGCGGGCATCGCGCGAGCCAGGAGGGGAAGGCAAGAAGCCGCTTCACGCCGCTATCATCAAGAACATGGACTGGTTCTTGACGATCTCGTCAGCCAGCTCGGCGACGATCGATTCGGCATTCTCGATGCCGATGCCCTTCATGACTTCTTTCAAGGAATTCTTGGTGACCTTGAGCAAGTTGTTCAAGCTGATGGTATACAGCCCGAACTCGCCGAGCTCCTTGTCGATCGCCATGAGAAAGAGACCCTTTGCCGCTCCGGCCGGCCTTTTTATCATAGCCGCGAGTTTGCCGCCGAGATAGTCTATCACTTTCACCAGCTCGGGCGTCGGAATGACCCGGTCCTTGATATCGCCCGCAATTTCGCTGAAGATCTCGTGGCTCTCCGTCAACTTTGCGACAGGCTTTCCCTCGTTTAATAGCCGCTTGAACCAGCCGGGCATGACCCACGCGAGGAAGCTCAAGATGCCATAACCCACGATGAGCGGCGGGATGACGATGTTGGCGGCGAGCGCGTTTGGGCTGGCGAACGCGAGCCCGTCGGTCGGTATGAGAAAGTACGCGAAGCTCATTATCCCGTAGAAGGCGTTGGAGAGGCCGACGATCACGTACCGGTGCCGCACCCATGGCTCGACCGTCTCGGACTTTGATGCGACATATTCCTTGAACGCGGCGAAGGATAGCCAGCCGAACGCGATCACGAGCTGGCTCGTCAGCATGACCAGGTGGAAGTAATATCCACCGAGCCGGTCGGCCGAGATAGGCACGAACGATGGACAAACGTAGTGGAGCACGTTCATCTCGATGAAGTGCACGATCCGGATCGACAGCGTGGCGACGAAGATGGCCTTGAACGGGCTCTTTTTGCCCTTGTAGAACGCGAACTTGGTGAACAGCACGATCAAGACGGAATAGTTCGCCGCGGCAAAAGCGCGCCAAAAGTAGTCATTAGTCGGCAAGAGCCCGTTCGTGAGCAGCGTGGAGAGAAACGACAGCAATCCCAATGATAAGAATGCCAGGGCAACATTCCTCATTTTACATGCCCGGATGGCGAGATAGGCGCCGCTGATGGCCGTCGACAGCCCTAGAATGACGTTGACGACGATGTTCATGAGGTCCATTTGCGGCATGTATCATGCACCCGGCGGTGAGACTCCCGACGACAATTCGGTTAACAACGGCACCAGGGGAGATCGCTAATCCGAGATATAAATAGAGAGGATGAGTCCCATCTGGTTCTTGGCTCATTTCTATAATGTCCGATCGCACAAAGCGATGCTCAACCATTGCAAGATCTGTCCAATGAGAACGTGCTCTTGCCGGATGAACCAGTGGTTGCCGTGCTTCAAGGCAAGATAGTGATCGGGGGGCAAGCCGAACGCCTTGATGTTCTCCTCGAAATTGAAGTAGGGAACCGTGCAGTCGTCCTCGCAATGGATGAGGAACACCTTTTCGGCGACCCGCGCATCGCTCCAGACCGGGTGGTCGAAGAATCCGAACTGCTTGTCCGCGTAGAACGCGGGGCTGACGAGGAAATCTTGCAGCTTGCTCGGGTCCATCTCGAGGCCGCTCCACTCGAACGACTTTTTCATCCAATAATCGCTAGTAAATGGCACGATGCGTCGCGTCGATGTTTTCTTGAAATCGTGGACGCCGGCCAGGGCTATGACACATTTTATGTCGGGGTCGCAAACGCCGTGCGTCAAGCCGACGATGGCGCCGAGCGAGATCCCGACGAAGCCGATCCGCCCTCCATCGAGGTCCGGCCGACCCTTGACGAACTCGACGACCCACTGGAGTGCCCTCATTATCTCCATTATCTCGGTCTTGTCGCCAGGACTCCGCTCGTCGATTGATTTATTGCCTTCTTGTTTCACGACCTTGCCGTGCCCCAGCGTGTTGTAAAGCAGCACCGCGTACCCGTTCAAGGCGATAGGATACGCGTACACAAGCATGCGCCGGTACGTGGAGCCATAACCGTGATGCATGATCACGACGGGTGCACCTGTCACGGGCGTGTGGTGGGACTTGATCAACGTGGCGTGCATGTTGCGGATCGACAAGGTCTCGGTGGAGAACTTGCCGGACGAGAGGGCCGCGGTGCCCGGGGCGTCGTCGAACCGGAGAAATGACTGCTTGATACTCCCCAGCACTACCTCCAGGAGCAGCAGCGCGAAGATGATGCCAAGCAGCGTGGCGAGAAGGGGATTCGCTTGGTTCAACAAGGCAAGGAGCACGATCGATGCGGCGACGTACGCGGCGAGTCTCGGGATTTGCATGTCTATCGAGGCATCATTGGGGGCTCCCGCATTTATTAATGCCCTGGACGCACGGATCAATAGCGTGACAGACCGACCGGCCGGGCCATTGATGGCCCGCATCAAGGACGTCGCTGCAAGGCTGCTCGAGCGGCAGCCGGCGATCGGCAAGGTTCTCGCCACGGCCATGGGCGCGGTCGAGATCTCGATGCTACAGGTATTGAACTTTGTTGGCAACCATTTCTCGAAGGACTTCAAGATACGCTTCATGCGAACCTTTTTCAAGAATAGATGGGGAGGGCGCGTCGTCCCGCTTGGCGTGAACATTTCCGCAGAGACGATGTTCTTGCCCACGCAGGAAATATTCGAGATCATAGGCAGGTCGCAAGCGTTCGCGATAGGAACGTGCTATTGCCGTACCAAGCACAAGCGGTGCGATAACCCGACCAGCACTTGCATCCTGCTCGGCCCGAAGGCAGGGCACGCGCTCGCCGATATCCCCTACCGCACGTCGACGTTCACGCGCGTCTCCAAGGAGCGCATCATGCAAGTGCTCGAGGATGCCGACAAGCGCGGGCTCGTTCATCAAACCATTTTCTTTCCCTCGCCGGACTATTATTACGTCATTTGCAATTGCTGCACGTGTTGCTGCGAGGTCTTGCACGATTTCAAGCGCTTCGGGACGCCGTCCATCGTCAAGTCCGATTTTGTGGAGAAAACGGATGTTGCTAGATGTAAAGGCTGCGGTGCATGTGCTCCAGCTTGTCCATTCAACGCCAGGAGCGTGGTCGACGGTGCCAAGGTGCAAGTCAAGCAGGAGAAGTGCTTCGGTTGCGGCGTGTGCGCGCGGCGCTGCCCCGAGGGCGCCATCAAGCTCGTGAGGCGCAAGTGACACTACATAACGCGGGATGGTCAGGGAAAAACGACCGCCTAGCTCACCTTGGCGGAATCGACCTTCGCCTTCATGGCCATGAGCTCCTCGATCTCCTCGGCGACGTGGTCGTAGTACATGGGGAACTTGTCGTGGAGCGGGCTGGCACGGGCGGCGAACGCCGCGCACTTGTACCACGGCACGACGACGATCTTCGACGGGCCCGCGAGCGCGACCGCGTCCTTTAAATCATCGAGCGTATGCTTGTCAAAACCACCCAGGAGGGCGAGGGGGAAGAAGTAGCCGATCCCGGGGAGCACGTATATCCCGAGCACGACGCAAGCGATGGCCGCGTAGATGACGGGCACGACGAGGCAGATCAGCGAGAAGACTGCCTGGATGAACCAGTAATAGATAAAACCAGCCATCGCCGTCGAGATCCAGTTCTGCCACGCCGCCTTGCGGAAGTGGAGGGGGATGATGCGCGTCGTGATGTAGACCCAACCCGCGCCTTGCTTCGCGGCGGTCGACAGGTAGCCGGGGATGATGAGAATGTAAATGCCGAGCTGGAGATAGATGCACGTGATGATCGCCGTCATGCCCACGATTTGCTCGATGATGGTGATGATGACGTTGAATTTATGGTGGCCGGTACCGATCAGCACCTCGTTCATCAAGTGTGAATGCTGGAATATGGTTCGATGGATGAGGACGACGATGAAAACGCGGTTGAAGGTGCTGATGTAATCGTGGAAGAACTCGTCGACGATCGCGGGGCCGAGGACGAGGACGAGCGGGATGATCATGAACGACACCTGGCCGATCGTCCGGAACCCGTTGCTCAGGATGTACTCGGCATAGTTCTGCTTCTTGTTGAAATATGCCTCGCACGTCGTGGCCTGGTGGTTGCCGATGTGCATGCTGTTCACGGTCTCGGCGAGGCCCATGACGGGGCCGAGCGTCGACATGATACCGACGAGCGTGCTGTAGTTGGGAAGCATGCTCGTGTAGAGCAAGGCCGTGAACGTGCCAGGGATTTGATAGCTCAGCACGAAGGCCATGACCCCGAGGCCGAACTTGATGGACTCCATGGCGATCTCCTTGCGGACGTGCGGCCGGAAGGCGTCGCGGAGCTTGAAACCCCACGGCTTGATCATCTTCGAGAACATCCATCCGGAGATGAGCACGGTCGAGAAGTCGTCGACATAATAGCCGATGGTCATGCCGATGGCGGCGCCCATGACCCCGCCGATCTGCGGGCTGGCGTTGCCGAGAAAGGCGCCGAGCTGGGCACCCAAGGCGAGCGTGACCGACTGGAACAAGACCGTGTTGAGCAAGCTCACGATCGAGGTCTTGGCATATTGTTGGAAGCCTTTCAAGGCCTCCATGAACGTGCCTAGCATCCCTGGAAATTGAACGATGCTGAGCCAGACGAAGAGCCATGGCATGTAGGAGATGTTCGTCGCGCCGAGGGCAAATAGGCCGATAAATGAAACGACCGTCGTCTGCGCGAGCCCGGTGAACATCTGAAACCATATAAAGAACCGGATGTATTCGATCATGCGCTGCGGGTCCTTCACGCGGTATTCAGCGATGAACCGGGCGAGCGAACTCGCGGTGCCAAGGTCCGCAAGCGTGAAAAACGAGCTGAATATGCCAGTGAGAATATTGTAGAAACCCATGCTCTCCGGATAGGGAATAAAGACCGGGAGCAGCATCACGTAACCAATCGCCACGACGGCGAAGATGATGTAAAAGTAGAAGCCGCCAATGACCCGGTGGTAACCAATCTTCTCCCACTTGTCCCCCGCGGTGCGTCGCTCGGCCGCGACCGCTGGTATGCCGGCATTCTCCATGATCTCTCATTCGACCTCCGCGTATAAAATCGGCTTCGTCGTCGGTTCCCGCCACCATCGGAGTTACTATAAAATACCCGGAAGCGATGATCCTACGCGTCAAGGATACGAAAATGGTGAACTGTCATGTCCGAGGACATCGACTGGAACGACCTAAATCAAAAAGCTGCAGCTGGCAAGGAAGCAAAGGTACAAGCGCAGCACGTCGTGGACTTGCTCCAGGAGCTGAGAACCGCCGAGAAGGATCGCGACCTCGCGAGGAACGAGATCAACAAGATGAGGGAGGACTTCAACCTCCAGAGCGTCCAGCTCGAGAAGCTGGCCGATGACTTGAGGAAGGCACAGAAGGCCCCCCCACCTTCGGCAGAGCTGGGGGAATTGAAGAACAAGGTGGCCACGCTCGAGGCCGGCACCAAGGGGAAGGCGCAGTTCATCGCCCAGCTCGAAAAGGAGGCCATGGAAGCCAAGAACAAGCTCGCCGAGTTGCAAAAGGCGGCGGGTTCGGCGGACGCCGATGCCCGCGTAAAGGAACTCGAAGCGAAGCTCTCAGCCAAGGAAAAGGAGCTCCAGGAAATGGCGGCCAAGGTCGAGGCGGTCGATGCAATCAAGGCTGACTTCGAGAAGATAAAAGCCGCGAGCGGCGCGGTGCCGGGCAAGGAGGAATTCGAGAAGGAGAAGGCCGAATTCGAGGATGAAAAGAAAAAGCTCTTCGCCGAGATGGAATCGTTCGAGGTCGGCTTGCGCATGGAGATGGAGCAGAAGGACGCGAAGATCAAGGAACTGGAAGCCCAGATCGCGGACTTGAAGGAGCACCCCGCCGTCACGCCCTCCGCGGTGATGGCTGCGACCACTGCCCCGGCCCCTCGGACAAAGGAGAGCCTCATCACCAAGCTCGGCTTGGAGGGCGTGACCATATCCAAGACCCCTGTGCCCGCGGGCAAGGACTATGCCTTCCCCGGCGTCGGCGCGAAGGCCGATGTCGTCATCCAGGCACCGACCGAGACTCGCATCGTTTGCCCGAAATGCGGCAACACCAACATCAAGCCAGAAAACGATCGTAGCCGCGTTTTATCCTACATGGGCGGCGTTCCTTTATACGCCAAGAAATATGTATGCAAAAAATGTATGTTCGAGTTTCGAGTCGATTGAATCACAGATCGGGATGCTATTCTTTGCCCTTTCTTTGTCTTGAATAGCCAGGATGATGAATTACCCCGATTTGCCCACGGGGGACGAATATAGAAAAATATCCATTTTTAATTATCAAACGTAATGGAAATCTTATAGAAGGCAAAAACGCATTCCCTCTTGCCATCGATACATGTGCAATGGAGGCACGTGAAAAAAAGGATTCCGGGGTGACGCGGCCGTGGAAACGATGCTCTTGCCGGTCATCGTGCTCTCGCTCGTGTTCGTGACAATCCAGGCCTTCGTGGTCTTGTTCCTCGCCAAGCGAGCGATCGTGCTCAAGCTGCGGGATCTCTGGTTTCTCATCGCTTCATTTGCTGCCTACATCGTGATTGCACTTTTCGGCCCATTGAACGCCCAATTACAAATCCTCATCCAGCCTCTTGCCCCGTTGCTCGCGATCGAGTTCACGAGGAGCACTTTCTACAAGCGGGCCCGTTCCAACCACGCGCTCGTGCTGTCCGCCGCCATCCTGTTCACGGCCATGACATATGTCGTAAAAATGATTCGATTGTTCGCCGGCGACTCGGAATTGCTATTCCTGAGCAACCAGCTCATGCTGTTCTGCGTTTATTTTCCTGGATACGCGTGGCTCGCCAAGGCTTGCTTCAATGCAAGCCGCCGGCTCTCGAAAGAGGTCGGGATCGAGCCCTGGATCAAGAAGCGGTACTTGCTGCTGGGGACATCGTCCGCGTTCATATCCCTCTTGATCACGCCCTCGCTCTTCATGGGGTCCACGTCCACCTACTACACGATCCTCGGTTTCTTTTGCTTGCTATTGATCGTGGTCCAGCTGCTCGTTTACTCCATCTTGAACTATCTCTGCTGGGTGATGCCCCCGTGGTTCAAGAGGCGGCTGGGCACGGCGACGGCCGGAACGGGTGCGGGCCTGCCCGGCGCGGGCGTGCGGGGCGAGGTTCCCGCGTTGGAAAACAAGGTGCTCACCACGCGCGAGACGGTAGCCATCGCCGACTACCTCGGCAACATGCTCGCGCCCTTGATCAACAGGAGCCCCGCTGCCACCAAGGGGCTCTTGCTCATCACGTTCCAAGGCGAGCAAGACGAGAAGGGAATAAAGCCCTTCAGCTTCTCCGACGTGATGCACGCCATAGACCACAAGCTGGCGGTTCGCCTGGAGCAGCTGGGCGTCAAGGATGCCGGCGCCATCACGAGGGAATTCAGCGAGAACGTGACGCGGAACCAGTCGGTGCTCCTCATGATGTCCGTGTAGGCTGGCCGGCATTGACGCCGTGCCTTGCCTTGTTGCCCGCCAGCGCGATGGCATTTCCCGCGATGATCAGGGCGCCGCCTATCAAAACGACGATCGGGATTCCCTCGAAAAAAATGACTTGAAAGATCGATGCCATCACCGGCTCCGCGTACGAGATGATGAGCACGTTGCCGCCCTTGTCTGATTTCAGGCCATAATTGAAGAAAGTGAACGCCAGGGCGGTCGGTATCAGCCCGAGGAATATAGCCATGACGATCGCGCCCGCCGTGCACATTGCCGGCCCGTCGATGAACCAGGCGAACGAGAACGAGGCCGCGAGCCCGAGGACCGTGTACCACGTGATCCCGAGCGACAGGTCGGCGACCGGGATGGAGGCACGCGTGCCGCCACCCCTGGCGGCGTCCTTCTCCTTGTTGAAGATCAGCTTCTTGCTCAAGTTGATGCAGCCGAGGGCGACGGCGGAGCAAATGCCCGTGAAGATGCCCCACGACAAGCTCGCGTCGCCCCATGGCTCCATGACGAGCACGCCGGCGATCGCGAGCCCGTAGGCGACGTACGTGACGCGAGGCATGGGCTCCTTGAGGAACACCCGCATGAAGATGATGGCGACCAGGTTCCCGACGTAGAGCAAGAACGCCGCGATGGCGAGCCCGGCCGTGTCGATGGTCAAGAAATAGAAGAAGATCGTGAGGACGCTGGTGGCGGTCACTGCAAGGACGAGCCGCTTGTGCCCGAGCAATGCCTTGATGACACCGAGGCGTCGCGTGGCGAGCAAGATGCACGTGATCCATGCCCAGCCAAATATCCCGCGGAACTCGACCGCGGCGAAGACTTGCATGCCGAGGCCCTTCGTGAGATAGGTCACGAAGAGGCCGACAGATCCCATGAACGTGGCGGCGAGGAACATGGACGCACGGGCGGCGAGCATGTCGCGGCTGGGCTTCACGAGGTGTGGCAAAGCGCGCGGGTTTGTAAAGCTTCACGCTAGTGGGACAACCACAAGCAACAGGTAAATTCTTCGATTCGTCTTCTTTGCATATCTTCGGGGCCGAAGCTCATGTTACCAGACAATTGATAGCTAAAAAAGAGAAAATTGTTGGAATACCAAATCGATTTGATTATTTAGCTAGCGCCCTAATTCCGGTCGATCTTCTTCCCACAATTTCTACAGAAGTCATCCTCCGCTGAATAAGCGACCCCGCAATGTGAGCAATTTGATCTCTGTATTCGCGATGGCTCGGTCGTTCCTTGATTATTGAAATCTACTGAGTTAAGTCGGGTTTTACCCTCGGTCGCGGCCGTTTTTCTGAATGTGACAATGTTACCTTTAATAATAAATCCGAGTTCTTTGGCCCAGCTGAATATATTCTTCCACACGAACTGTTCCTCGACCCCGAGGGCATCTGCGAGGCGAGCGACTTCCAAGCTCTCGGTAACCGCCGCGATGTTGCGCAATTTTTCCCATAATTCCTCGTCATCCTGATTCTGCGGATATTTGGATGCAATGGTGGTCACGGCTGGGGAAGGTGGTTTGATCACGCTTTCCAGCCGTTGCATCGGTCTAGACATTATCCCGGCTTGCATTTTCTTACGCTTGCGCGAGATGGCGATCGATGCAGAAACGACAACGATCCCTCCAACTACGATGTACCAGCACTACCGCGGCGAGCGGTTCATGTTCTCGGTTTCTTGCTCCTTTTCTGGCGATTGCGTTTTTAGTTTCGCTTTGGCAATATCTTCGTTTTTTTGGCGTTGGATCATCAATTCGATCATCTCACGTTCTGCGTCGATGTGCTCGATCGGGAAGCGATTATGAAGTTTCGATACCTTCACGAGAATAGCTGACATTTTATAGACGGGGATAAAAAAGACACGACTTGGGCCGGACATATAAACAGCTTCCTTAAAAACTAATAACGTGTGCTCATCCCATCCTCCGAACGCGCCGTAGAGGATGACGAAGTTGAAGATCAAGCCGACCACGAACGCGAACGTGACCGAGACGATGACCGTCGGGATGGGCCCGATCGACTTGTTGAGCTCGGGGAACACGTAAGCCGCCCAGAGCATGCCCTCGACGAGCGTGAGGGCGCCGGGGATCAGCGGCGCGACGAACGACTGCCACCACGCGATCTTGACCTTGCAGATGTACTTGTTGATGTACCACCAGTCCGCGATGAACCGCACGAGGTCGGCGGCGAGGTTGCCACACGGTATTATCCAGATCATGGCAGCAAGGCCGTAGGTCTGCGGGATGCGGGTGAGCGTGAGCCAGAAGTACGTCATGAAGTAACCCAATCCCATGTGCACGAAATCCATCGTCGTCTTGAACACGGGCTTGTGCGCCATGATAAGTATTTTATCGCCCTCGCCCTCGGGCTGTTCGATGAGGGTTCGCAATATGTTGGGCAAGATGAAGGGTATGGCCAGCAAGTAGTTTTTCGCCTCGGCGACGACCAGCATCACGTTGATGACGGTCGGCATGTACCCGATGACCAGGCAGGCGATGCCGACCGTGAAAAAGCCGTAGTACTTGAACGTGTTCGCGATGTAATACTGGACGAGCTTGCCTTTCCCGTTGTTCAAGGCCTCGGCGAACGCGCCTTTCGTGTTGATGCCCTCGGAGCGCTTGGACAAGTTGGCGATCTCGTCGGCGAGCCCGTTGAGCGTGAGCATGGTCGCGTACGCGGGCACGGCGTCGTACCACGAGAAGAAGATGAAGAAGCCGATGACCGTCCCGACGAGGCCGGGGAGGGAGAGCTGGATCCCGAGAATCGTGCTGCGCTTGACCGTGTCCCAGGAGAAGTTCGGCCACACCGCGTCGCGCAGCCGCAGCCCCATTGGCTTCAAGGCGCGGCTCAAGTACCACCCGGCGATGGCGGCCTCGCCGAACTGATTCACGTAGGTGCCGATCACGAAGCCGATGGCGGTGCCGAGCAAGGCACCGATGGCGGGATTGCTGCCGATGTAGTACCGCCCGAACAGCACGAGCGCGAACTCGCAGAGCTTGTTGATTATCTCGTTCGCAAAATTGCATTTTGACTCGTAATCGAACTTCTGGAGCCCCTTGATCGTCTGGAGGAACACGTTGAGCATCGCCGGGTATTCACGGGTCATGAGCAGCAAGATGATCCACGTGAGGTGCGCCAGATTGCCTGTCTGGACGACGAGCAGCGTGTAGATGGAGGTGATCGTGATGATGCCGACGCCCGTGAGCATTTGATACCATATATAGAACGAAATGAACTCGAGCATTTTCCTCGGATTCTTGATGCGATAATCGCCTATCCACCGCTCGATCGCCCACGCGGTCGGCACGTTCATCGCCGTCTGGAAGATGGAGAACAACACGCCCGCGACGGTCACGTATGCCTTGGATTCCGGCTCCGGGTACAGCTGGCCGAGCAAGACCGGGATTACCACGGCCATGACGCCGGCTCCCAGGATCGCGTAGAAAAACTGGTAGAGCCACCCACCCAAAGGCCGTGAATACCCCACCCTGTCAAATGCGTTTAGCTTGTTTCTATCAAACGCTGCGATTTCTTGCTCGGTCACGGTCGGCAACTCTTTCCATGTTACTCGATGGGCCTCATCGTGCAAAATCCGTGGCAACCAGGTAAGAATCGCCCTAAATCGTTCTTTCACCGTCATGATGATGTCATGTCGTCGATTTCTGATAAAAAGGTAGGTGAAAACTGTACTTGCAAAAGTAGGTCAATGCTCGGAACTTCCACTTTAAAGTGCGATATCGTCCTCGTCCAGCCGCACCGGTGCCCGATAGTCGACCATTGTCCCTTCCAGCTTCCACAACCGGGCGGTCTTGTCGCCCGACGCGGTGGCCACGCGCCGTTCATCGGGAGACACGGCCGCTTCCAGCACGTGATCCGAATGCCCTTCCAGCACCATCACGAGTTCCGGGATCGCGTCCATTTCCAGCGAGGGAATCGACCAAATACATGCAACCTTCAAGGAACCCGAGCAAATAATGACCAGTTGGACTACTATTGCTACATGCTTTTCTGATGAAAAGGTATGCCTCTTTAATCATTCCACCAGCATTATCTTGATCGTTTCCTTCACCTGGCCTGTAGTGTCTTCATCGATCGCGCCAAGTTTTTTCAAGAACCGCTGTCTATCGACATGCCGGAGCTGGTCGAGTGCAACACCATCGCGGCATTGAAAGGCCATCCCTTTAAGATGTGTTCACACGAGTGAATAACAACGGGTTGTTCGTCCTCACTCGAGTGAATAGATTTATAAGTCATATCTTGATGGAGTATCCATGGAGGCACTTCGCGCCGCAATACAGGGCTGGAATCCGTGGTGGATTCAAGCGTGGAATTTCCCGCCCACCGTCAGCCGGGAAATGACGGGTAGAATCCTTGCGCTGGAAAAGACAACCCACATAAAGGATATCATCGGCATCCGTCGCTCCGGGAAATCAACGGTCATGATGCAAGTCATCGAATCGCTGGTCCAAGCGGGAAGCAAGACGAGTTCGATGATCCTGCTGAACTTCGAGGATCCAGTGCTCAAGAACACGACGTTCACCGATATTCAAGATGCCATCTTCTTCACGTGTCCGGATGCAAGGTGCTTGTTCCTGGACGAGATTCAAGAAAAGAATGGCTGGGAGCACTGGGTCAGGACGATCTATGACACGCGGCGATTCGAAGCCATCTTCATCTCCGGTTCGAGTGCATCGTTGCTCGTGGCGGACATCGGGCGCGTGTTAAGTGGGCGCCACTTGAGCTTCGTGCTCCTGCCGTTTTCCTTCCAGGAGTATTTGCGGCTGTGCAAGTGGCCGGAAAAATCCATCGTTCAAATACATGGTGACCTTCCACGCTTGAACAGGCATCTCGAGGATTTCTTGCTCGGCGGCGGGTTTCCCGAGGTGTTGCAGCATGATGAACCTGCGCGACGGCGGATTCTCACTGACCTGTTCAAGGACATCGTGTCCCGGGATATCGTGGCCCGCCACCATGTCGATGCGACCAAGGTACAAGCATTGGCCATCTACGTGTTCACCAACTGGACCCGCACGTTCTCGTACAACAAGATCGCCTCGGCCTTGAACATGCACGTGAATACGATCGAAAATTACCTCGGCTACATGGAAGAAGCATTCTTGATATTCGTCTTGAACCGGTTTGCATACAAGTTACAAAAGCAATACCGGGAGGAGAAAAAGATCTACGTGATCGATACCGGGTTGCGATTCTTCATCGCGTTTCAAACGACGAAGGACATGGGCAAGGCTGCCGAGAACGCCGTGTTCCTCGAATTGAAGCGACGGGATCTCGAGGTTTATTACTGGCAGGATGGCAACCACGAGGTGGATTTCTGCGTGACGCACGGCGCGAGCGTTCAGGACTTGATCCAGGTGGCTTGGGATATCACTTCCCCGGCCACGAAAAAGCGGGAAGTGGAAGGCCTGCTCGCGGCTGCAAAAGCCCTCAAGCAAGATCATGGAACGATCATCACGTTCAACGTGGCCTCCGAGGAGGCCATCGATTCGGTCCGAATCCGCTTCGTGCCCTTGGCAGCCTGGCTGTTGGATAAGTAATCCATTTTCCGGAAAAAACGCTCGACCTAAAACGGCATTGTCATTCCTTCCTACTATGCGACGCGTTTTCGACGCCATCGATAATAACAAATACTAGAGACGACCTTCTTACACGCTGGGAAAGTGCAAGCATTCGTCGAGGTAAAACAGCATGGCACCAGACGATCCAGATTCGCTGCCGTTGTGGCAGGGCGGGATCAAGAAGGGCGATGATCTCGTGCAAAGCGTGATGGCCTCGAAACCTCAAGGCAAAGACGAGCAAATCGTGACCGTCCCGATCGACAAGGAAGCGATCAAGCGGAAGGCGGAAGAGATTGCCACGTGGAAGAACACGTACGACACGGCGGTATGGCTATTCGCCGAGGCGGAAGTCCGGCTGGCGGATGCCTATGTCACGGTTCTCGACGGGACGTGCCCGGACGTGAAAATAGACGTCAGCAAGGTCATCGACACCCCGGCCCGAGAGGCGACGGAGAGCCTCGCGAAAGCAATTTCCTCGCGAAGGCCGAGGCTGAGCGAGATCCACTGGTTTCTCGCCGAGCGGCGCTACATTTACGACAAGGTCAGGGAAGCCTCAATTACAAGCCAATGAAAGCATCCATTTCATGCCTTTTTTTCCCCATGGTTGGTTTGTTACAGGAATGAAAAAAACTAAGGATTCGGTAGTTTTGCATGATAATAGGCGGCATCATGCTGCTCTTGTGGTTATTGAGAAAACAATCGGGTTATTCAACCTTGTTTCTTGGCGGTTGCGCTTTCTTCGATCTCTTGCGTAGCATGATTCCCAGGAGCACGCTGGCACCCGCGAATGCCAACAACAAGATGGCAACCATCAAGCCTGGCGGCAGGTCTGGACCCGATGCCGGCAACACCCGCACCAGCACCGTGTCCGATGCAGTGCCCCCGTACCCGTCATCAACCGTGATCGTGAATTCATAGTCGCCCTGCGCGAGGCCATCGAGAATGAACGTGATTCCCGTGCCCGGTGCCCAAGGCCCTTGGTCTACCTGCGTGCCGCTTTTCGTGATCGTGTACGTCGTGGATGCCGTGGTCGCGTCGGTCACCGTCCACGTGATGACATGGCCGGTAGTCCCGACGACGAAAGCGATGTCAGGGGGTGACGTGATGGACGGCGCGAGTTGGACAAACACCCAGACTTGATTGGTCGCCGTGCTGCCAAGGCCGTCGTCCACCACGATCGTGAAGTTGTGCCACCCCAGCGACAATCCATCGATGCCAATCGTGATGCCCTCCGTCGAATTCCACGAGCCCGTCGCGTGGAGCGAGCCGTTTCGATACACGGAGAAGGATCTCGTTCCTGTCGCGGTATCGTTCGCCACCCACGTGATGGAGTGGCCCGTGGTGCCAAGCGCGTAATACATATCTGCTGGCGTACTCACGGTTGGCGGCTTTATTCTTTTGTAGAAGATATCCGCATCCGTACCCGAACTCGTGTAATTCGTTGTGTCCGGCCACGCGACGTGCACGTTCCCGGCCCCGTCGACTACCAAGGAGGGGGAAGTTGAACTTCCTGTGGACTCCGTGGAGACCACTATCGTCGTGCCCCACGTGCACGTGGCGTTCGTGTACCGCTTGTAGAACAGATCAGTATCCGTACCACAGCCACCGTAGTTCGTGTAATCATACCACGCGATGTGCACGTCCCAGGCCCCGTCGACTACCAAGGAGGGGGAATATGAACCCAAGGTAGATTCCGTGGAAACGACCTCAGTAATGGACCACGTGCCCGACGTGGCGTTCCGGTACTTGTAGAAGATATCGCGGTCGGCTCCCGAGCTGCCATAATTCGTTGGATCATCCCACGTGACGTGCACGTTCCCGGCCACGTCAACTACCAAAGAAGGGGAAGATGAAGTTCCTGTGGACTCCGTGGAGACCACCTCGGTGATGGACCACGTGCCCGACGTGGCATCCCGGTACTTGTAGAAGATGTCGGTGTCGGTTCCCGCGCTGCTGTAATTCGTTAGATCTTGCCACGCGACGTGCACGTTCCCGTCCCCGTCAACTGCCAAGGAGGGAAAATATGAATCCAAGGTAGACTCCGTCGACACCACCGTTGGTGTGCCCCAGCCCGATGGGACGGGTGCTGTGACACCTGCATATAGATGTTCTTGCCCGGTCCCCGTCGGGGGTTCCATTCCCCGAAGGAAAAACGCGAACGCTAGAATGAACATAAAAAGCCCGATCAAATGCTTGATTCCTTTACCGTTCATCAATAATGCCACCGTTTCGATATAGAATACGACTATTTCTTGTACTCAATTTCTCAGATTATTCCCGGAGGTAATAAATGCAAGAAATTCAACATTATCCACGTAGTGTATAATTTTGTTCCAGTAAACACAAACTGCTTAGCAACCCCTTTTTTTTCATTAAGTCCTAACCTCATCTAAGTCCCTTGCATTTTTATCCTTTCTGCCGAAATTTAGAACGTTCTTAATCGCATCAGTGCCACTGACATTCATTTTCCAATCTTCTGTTTCCTCCTTGATATGACGATCAAGCTCTTCAAGACCGACTCTGACTTGCTCATCATCATAGTTGATATCTATTTCATCGATGATCTTTTTCACTTCCTCCTTGCCCGCGTATAATTCTCTCAAATGAAAGCCGCCTCGAGTCCGAATTTGCATCCCCACCTGGGTCTTGGCACATTGGCTGACCAACCTGGATTTTTCTTGGCCAAACTTCTTCTCCATATCCACGTTCGAGCGCGCGGGAACCGGGAAGTCATAATAGACGAACAAGCCCGGCTTGTATGAGTCGTACAGACGAACCCATTCAAGCAGGATCTCGTCCTTCGTGCTCGAAATATTAGGTAAAAACGACCATAAATCATCTTTGGACGTGATCCCTTCTGGCTTTTGAGTCTCCTTCCAGATCAAGTCAAATACACCATCAAGATTCTGGATTTTCTCGGCTCTAGATAGGTTCGGGTTCCCGAGTAATGAACGAACGGTTTGAAACGTCTTGTTTAATTCCTGGCATTCCTCGTGCGATGATCGCTGCTCGTCTAATGTAGCACGGACGATCGTGGCCGTGTTTATCAATTTCTGCACGATCCACCTGGTTGGGTCTTCATTCACACAGTTGATCATGATGTCATCGACATACGCTGCTAATTTGTCAAACGTTTCGATTCCACGTAAATGGTCAAACTTCTTGGAACTATTTTTCACTAACTTGCGTAGATCCTTCTCGATCACGCCGAACAACTCGCGAACCTTTTGTTTCTCCCCGTTTTCCAAGCGAATCTCGGTATCTTTTGTCGTGGACGTGATATACAATCGATTGACCACCTTCGCGAGTTCCTTGTGCACGTGGCCATCTTTCAATTCCAGATGACCCCACATGTTCTGCAAAAAGTGAAAGTGACAATACTGGTGCGGGACATCCGGATAATACATGTCGTGCATCTTCACGATCGAGTTCTGCTTGTCCGATATCAGACCAACAAGCCGCACGCCAAAATCCTTCAATATCGAATCGACGATCCCGTGCAGCGTCTCGTGATCCACCGTTTCCAATATCGCCACGCGTAAAACGCGGTTGCTGATCACGTCGACGAATAACCACAATGACGAGCCATCTTTATCGGGCTTCTGCCCGTCCATCGAGATCAACACAACACCTTGTGCCTTGACGAGGTCAACCGTCTTTTCGTCGATCTTGCCGGACACGTAGACGTTGATCTCGTTGATGTAATTCCGTACCGTGTTGACCGAGATCGTCTTGTGGAAATGCGCTTGTATCCTTTCGACGATTTGCTCCGGTTTCTGACCACGCAGCTTGGCTTCAACCGCCATAAACTTCCAGAGTGCGAGCGAATATTTCTTGTACGGCAAGACGTTCAGCGGTGCCGGGTTGAAATACCGGCGAGACATGTCGCAATCTGGGTTCGTGCACTGGTACAAGTAAAGGTATTCCCGCACATCGCCATCCACGTCTTGATAATCGTGTTTTGGTCTTGAAAAGCAGAAATGCACGGGATTCCCACAAATGGGACATAGAAACTCGAGCTCTTCTGGATATCGAACAGTTCTCGTGCTAGCTTCATTAATGGTGTGTTCATTCGTCATAAATACATGTTGACGCCTCGGGTTTTGAACTTTTCGGTGCTATCAATAAAATCGGAAAAAAGTACAGTATATGACAACCAGGGAGCCTAACGTTCAAATACACGAGGGCTTAGATTACGTCTGGAGTTAATGTTTTTTTTCACTGCCACCGGTTCAATATCTCGGATCGCCCGCCGCGGCCGGCGTACTCGGCGTTCGTCCGGGCTTGCAAGATGAGCACGCGGCCTTCCTTCGTCCGCGTGTAGATCAGCTCGTTATCGCCGACGAACTTCTTCCATTGCCCCGAGTAATAGCCAGCCCAGTCCTTGCTCGCGCCGATCAGCTCCGGCACGGCATAGACCTGTTCCAGGTCGATCTTTTTGCCCTTGGTTGCCGCGACCACGTATTTCGGGTTTTTCGGCGGCTCGAGCACCTCTTGCACCGCGTTGATGAACATGGACTGTTCCTTGCGCGTGCCACCTTGCAAGAAGCACGTTGTCGTGTCGCCGGACTTCTCGACCTTGATGTCGAGGTCGGGGAGGCGCGTCTTGATCTGGTCGGTCGCGCAGAGGGAGCGGAGCACGACCGTGGCAGCGTCCTTGATGTCCACGCCCTTGACCCTGCCGATGGAGAAACCTTTTGGTTTCGGCTCCTCCTTCGAGACTATCTTTTCCACGAGCTTCGATGCCGTGCCCGCTTTGGCCAGTGCCGTGTCCCAAGACCTCCGCATGCCGTCGCGATCCGCCGCCCGCTTCATGGTCCTCGCGTTCAGCTGCTCCAGCGTGGCTTGAGAGAAGGGCGGCGCGGGCAAGTCGAGCCGCGACATGCCGTTCTCGATCACGGGGGCGCCTTGCGCCACGCCGACGAACGACTTGAAGCGCCGCGTCATCGTGGCGTAGTCATCGCCGGGCGTCTGCGAGTCGGGCATGACGCAGATCAAGTGCCAGATGTTGCCGGTCTTGGCCGGGTTGTTTTTCTCGACACGTATAGCACGGCCGCGCATCTGGTTCGAGAACATGAACGACCCGACGAACGTCGCGAGGGTGAGCGAGTTGATGCAAGGCGCGTCCCAGCCCTCGCCGAGCAACGATTTGGTTCCCACGAGCACGTTGATGCCGCCCCTCGTGAACACCTCCGTGAGGATGCCGACCAGGCGCTTCTCGGCGGCACCGGAGAAATCGACTTGCAAGTAATTCGGGTCGAAGTACAGCTCGGACAGCTGCAGCTGTTTCTCGTCGATCTTCATGTCCTTGATGCACGTCTTGAGGAGCTCGCCCGCGGACTTGGGAATGACGATGAATTTCCCGCTGAGCGCCCCGAGGGTCATGTTGGGCAAGTTCATGCGCCGGAGGGCATCGAACAGGGGCACGATGCCGATCTTGTTCAGCACGACCGCGTCGTTTTTATCGGTGGGGAGCATCTCCCTGCGGATGTAGTCCGTGAGCACGACCATGCGGAGCTTGTCGCCGAGCGACTTGTATTCCGCTTGCACGATCTGCTGGATGCCGTTGATCTTGGAGATGCTGGATGCGAGCAGCTTGGCAATCTTCTCGTCGAGGTTGAGCGAGACCTTGCGACGCTCGATGGCCCCGATCTTGGCAAGTTGCTTGCGCAGCTGCTCGACAGGCGCGGGAAGGCGCCCCTCGCTCTCGGGGTCTGCGAATATCGCGGAAAGCAAGACGCTCATCCAGTGGTTGTTTATGGCCGGGATCTTGACCTGGCCGGACCCGGACACGAGCTCGACCGCCTCGGTCGGGATGGGATGTTTCACGTGGTTCAAGTACACGAGCATGCTCGAGAAGAGCTCCGGGTTGGAGAGTATCGCCTCCTCGTTTGCCTTGGGTTGCTTGATCCACTTGTGGTTCGCGACAAGGGTCGTGAATTCCGGGGTGCCCAGGAGGTTCTTGATGAAGCCATCGATCTCCGTTTCGAATTTCTTGATGCTCTCCATCTCTTCTCTCGTGGGCGTCGAAAAGAGCACGTAGTCCTGGTGCGGGCACAAGTTCTGCACCTTCACGAGCTCGGGCACGTTGATCTCCGCGTCGATGGGGCCGCACAGCTGCGTGTACCGGTCCCATTCCGCCGGGTCCACGTCGTACGGCGGCGTGGCCGTCAGGGCGACGATGGTCGGGTTGTCGAGGCCCGCGATGACCGCGTTGAGTGAAGTCCACCACGCGCTCCGGAGGTGGTGGCACTCGTCCACGATGACCGTCCGGACGCCGGCAGCCTTGAGCAGCGCGATGATGTCGGCCTTTGCCTTCCGGGATCCCGGTGCCTTTTCTGGTCCCTCCGTTTTCCCCGGCTTTTCTGCTTTCTTATCGCCGGGTTTCTTGGTTTTTTCCGGGCCCGTCTTGGCCGGGGGTGGCGCTGCTTCCTTCACGGCCGCGGTTTCCTTGAGCGGCGGCGCCGGATCCTCCTTTGGTTTAGGCTCCTCTTTCTTCTTGAAAATGCCCTTGAACGTGGGAGGCCGCAGGCCATCGTCGCCGCCGTCCTGGGCGGTCTCTTCCTCGCCTTCCTCCGCCTCGTCTAACTTCCCCGTGTATGCGACGTGCAACCCCTGGTATGTTGATACCGTGAAAAACGCCGGGTTCTTGATGTCCTTGGAAATCCATGAGGGCATGTCCTTCGTGGTATAGAAACTATCGAGGAGCTTATCCGGCCATTGATCCTTGATGCCAATGGAAGGCGCGAGCACGAGGGTCGGCCGGTTCAATTGGCGAGCCACTTCCAGGCCAAGAATCGTTTTTCCTGAACCAGGTGCTGCGACGACGTGAAGCTTGTTGTCACCGAGATGCGTCTTGAGCTCCTTGAGCACCATTTCCTGGTACGGACGCCACGGCCACTTGAACTTGGCATTGCTCAGCGGCGTCGTCTTCGTATCTTGCGTGGTCATTTTGGTCGCGCTACTAGCTCTGCTGATCCAAACCGTGACATCGATGATAAATAAAACCAAATACCCGTCGCGCCCGCGTCATCTTATGGCGGGGCTGGATCAACACTTAAAAAGTTATCTCGACGTAGTCATTATCTAGGAGTTGAAGAACCCATGGTAGCCCTTATTATAATCGCCCTGGCCATGGTCGGGGCAGCGAACATTGTCCTCGGCACGAACGAGTATTATTACCGCCGGCGACGGCGATATTACAATCCGTTCTCCTTCAGCTTCACTCGGTGCTGCACGGCAATCATCACTGCAATCGCTGGCATCGTGATCCTCTTGTTAATGTCTGGTGCTGTTTCTGGACAAGATGTATGGACCCTCATCATCGTATGCATCGTCATCGGGGTGGTCCTCGCCATCGTGTATTTCGTCTTGCGCTATGGCAAGAGGAGCAAGAGCACGGGCACGCGATCGAGCACGTCCTCGCGTCGGACCAGCTCGTCTAACGACAGCCGGTACAGGAGCCGGAGCGCTCCCCAGGCACCGCGCTATTCGAGCAAGGAAACAGCAGAAAAGGATGACGCCGAGGCACGGCGATACGCGGCGGCACCGGCATCCACGGCCGCGGGCGCTTCCAAGTCGTCGTTCGTTCCCCGGGAGGATGTCGAGCCCGGCACCGCGACCACCAAGAAGACCAGCGCGAAGAAGAAAAAATCGGGGTTCTTCGAGGGCGCGGAGACCCAAGCCGAGCCCGCAGCGCAAGCGGAAACAAAAACTACCGAGACCGCGACTGCCGCCACGATCAAGTGCCCGAAATGCGGCAAGGACGTGCCGGCCACCGCGAAGTTCTGTTTGGAATGCGGGAACAAGATGTGAACGCCGATTGTTCTAATCTTCTTTTCATTTTCAGGACGGGCGGGTAATGCTGCACCCGGCATCGCGGCCTCCTTCACGTTCTCGACATATTACCTTTTAGGTTGACCCGCGCTACCCGGGTTCAAGTCTACGTGTAACCGTTTTCCAGACGAACAACGAGATGGATGCCATGAAGATCGAACGCAAGCCTTTCGGCTCTTACAAGGGGAAGCCAGCGGAGTTATTCATCGTTACAGACCCGGAGACGGGGTTTCGCGTCGACGTCACCGATTTCGGTGCGACGCTCGTCCGTGTACAAGTGCCGGATAGGGAGGGCAAGGCAGGAGACGTGGCTCTCGGTCATGATAGTCCGGACGAGTACGTGAAGCAGCCTGGCTATTTGGGAGCGGTGACCGGCCGCGTTGCCAACCGCATCGCCAACGGGAAGTTCATGCTGGACGGCAAGGAATACAAGCTCGAAAAAAACTTGAACGGGAAGATGAGCCTGCACGGGGGGCTGGAAGGCTTCAACAAGAAGCAATGGATGCTCGCCAAGGCCGACGCGAAGGGCAAGGAAGCGACGGTTGCCTTCGAGTACACGAGCCCCGACGGCGAGGAGGGCTTCCCCGGCACCGCCAAGATCACGACCACGTACACGATCTCGCCCAACAAGGTTGCCTGGGAATATGCAGCCACGACGGACAAGCCGACGATCATCAACGTCACTAACCACTCGTACTGGAACCTGGATGGCCTCGATGCCGTCATCGACGACCAGGAGGTGATGATCGACGCGTCGTACTACATGCCAGGCGACGCTGACAACCTCGTGACGGGGGAGGTGCGGGCGCTGGACGGGCTCAATCTCGATTTGCGGGAGTTCAAGGCCTTCAAGGTTCTCTTTGCCGAGTGCGGTGATATCGATAATAGCTTTTTCTCGAACAACTACTGGACGAAAAAGAAAGCCACGGACATCGTGCCTGCCGCGCAACTCCGCTCGCCAAGGACGGGCAGGATCATGAAGATGCTCACGACCGAACCGATCATCCACCTCTACACGGGCAACTACCTCGATGGTATCGTGTCCTGGGGAAGGAAGTGCAAGAAGCACGGCGCCGTCTGCTTCGAGATGCAGCGCCCGTCCAACGCGATCAACCACCCGATCTTCGCGAAGGACGTCATCTTGCGACCAGGCGAAACATATTACCACAAAACCGTACACGAGTTTTCGCTATTGAATTGATCCGAACCTACGTTGCCTTTTTTTGGATAATCCATGTCGTCTCGATGGTTGTTTGTGGAAACCGGCATCTATTTAGTTACTAGCTAGTTAATTCACATGTTGATCCGAGCCGTCCTCATCTCGCATTTCGATACTCACTATGGGCCAACTATTGCTCTCAGCGTCCCGTCAATGAGCCTTGATGAGCTAAAGGAATTCAACGTGATACCGAGGCTCATCGATTTGGCAGATGCAGAGAACTTTTTCATCTCCACTCTAGATCAGATTTATAGTGCCAATTATTATTTTAGCATCGAGAATGGGAGTGCTCGTGGTAACAAGGATCTCTTGCTCGTCTCGATCGCCGTGCAAGTCGGGGATGAAGACGATAAAGAGAAAATACTCGTGTTCCTAAAAAAGTGCGAGGAACGACTACGAGAAAACGTCCGTGATATTATTGCCCATGAGGGTGTAAACAATCTCGGCATCTTTGCTCCCGAGAATAACACCTTCATCAAGAATTCACTGCACGGTCTCTTCGAGAACGTTTTTGAAAAACAAAAGTTCGATGCAATGTTCAAGCAAGGACAAGATCGCATCGCGATATTCACGCAAAAGGGTCTCGATCCGATCCCTGTTATAGACTTCTTCCGCAAGGAGTTATTGAAAGATAAACGGCCATCTCTCCGCACCCGACTCGTTGTCAACGCGATGGACGAGCTCTCCTTCGCTCCTTTTCATTGCGCCGAACGAGGCTCCGACGCTTGTTTAAAGGACAAGTGCCCTCCTTGCAGCGAGCTCATAAACGAGTCTGCTGCAGCCATCTACATGCTTGATTCTGGAAGGTTTAACATGGACGTGGATTTTGAGGACATGAGTGACTATCTGAAGGCTATAGATCGAACCAAGCAGATGCCTGTTCTCGTGATGCAAGTTGACGGGGGATCGACTAACGAGGGGAATATCACCTACGAGGAGGTCACTGCCAAGCTGCAAGATGTAGTCTCTAGAGAACGGTTGATGATCAAGCCGAGACACGGTCGCGTACCAATTGGGAACACTGAGGCGTTTAAGGATTGCATGAGCTGGCTCATCAAGAAGGTGATATGATGTATCAAGCCGATCGGGCAGTTATTACAGAAGTTTGCATTGACCTGGAGCCTTTATTTCGCCATCGAAAGCCCTCATCCGACTCGATTTCGAATCGAGCATTTAATCGGGAACGAGACACGAGGGTAGGAATTGCCTGGTGTTCAAAAAGGAAAATCCCAAATGCTAATAGTCCCATCCATCGACGCGGATATAATCACTTCTCCATTATGAGAGAAAATAATGCTCGTTACGGCATCTTTATGCATCTTTCGAACCCATGTTTGTTCTAAAGTTCGAGTATCCCACAATCTTATAGTTCCGTCTCCTGTACCAGATGCAAGCGTTTTACCATCCGGAGAAAGCCTAAGAACGACTGACTTCTCATACACTGCAGCAATAGGAGGAAGGTTTATTTCCTTCATCAACGTTCTCGTTCTCATATCCCACACTCGAAGAGATCTATCATATCCGCCCGAATACAAAGTCCCGCCATCATTCGAAAAACGAATTGACGAAACCCCATCAGTATGGCCTTTCAAGACTAGACAATTCTGCTGGTGCAATAAATCCCAAATCCGAATTGTGCCATCAAGTGATCCTGACGTGATCAAGCTGTTATTCGGTGAGAATAACACAGAAATAATGGCGCTTGTATGTCCTTCGAAAATATATCGCCCCATGTTAGAACTCGCTAACTGAGCCTCTCTAATCAACCTCTGCAATTTCCAAGATGGATTTTTAGGATCATTATAGACTCGATACTGTATAGACTTGAAGAGCCTGTATAACTAGTTCTTTATGCCTTCTAAAGCCTTTCTGTTTCAGCCTATTCAACGTTTGATGTCACGACTGAAGTGATACATGCCCGTGCAATGCCGTCTCGACCCGTTTTAACGCAAACGTCTCGATTTTGGGTGAAGTTTATATCCGTGTGATACCCATATTTGTCTAAAACCCGTGAATTAAAGGTGGACGAATCATGGCTATCATGACAGAGAACAATTATTTCGAGAAGCAAGGGCTCCAG
>JAUQYZ010000072.1 GCA_030587475.1 Candidatus Sigynarchaeum calidifontis | reverse complement strand
TTCAACTTTGCAAAGGTCACGGCCTTGAACATGGCGACTGGTGGGAATGGCTCACCCCCCCTCGTGCCTGGCTCCCACTTGTACAATGCGTCCAACTTCTCGACAAACGGCGCGAGAATGTCGTCAAAAGGCACGGAAAAAAAGATCTTCGTCTCGACACGAGTTCCGTTTTCGTCGCACACCTTGAACACTTTATCCGCCACGAGCTGGAGCCCTTGCTTCTCGAAATAATTGTTTTCTGTCATGATAGCCATGATTCGTCCACCTTTAATTCACGGGTTTTAGACAAATATGGGTATCACACGGATATAAACTTCACCCAAAATCGAGACATTTACGTTAAAACGGGCTGAGACGGCATTGCACGGGCATGTATCACTTCAGTCGTGACATCAAACGTTGAATAGGCTGAAACAGAAAGGCTTTAGAAGGCATAAAGAACTAGTTATACAGGCTCTTAAGGAGGTGGCAAGTTTTTTACTGGCGAGGATGAATGCATATGAAAAACGTCTCGATAGTCGGGGCAGTAATGCTCATGGTTGGAGGTTCGGCCTTCGTTATATTGGCCGTCAGCATGAGGATCATCTTTGTCCCAATTGACATCGCGTTGAACGTGCTGATTTGTCTCGCGAACGGAGCAGCCATCAAAGTTTACAAGGACAAAGGAGCGAAATCGGCCGCCATAGCAAGTCTCTTCCTGCTCCTCACCGAGGCCGCATGGATCGCCCTTCCGATCATCGTGCTCGTGCCCGTTGCATTGCTCGTGCTCGCGATCCATCGCGTGAAGGGAACCTACGATGCCCCCGTTAAAATAGCTGGCTCGATCCTGGCCTTCGTGGGCATGGCCCTCACGATCCCTTTCATCCCGTTCGTGATGAGCTTGGTGTTCGCTGAAGGGTTTGGCTTCTCTGGTGAGGCCTTGGAGACCGGGAGCATTTTCATTACCTGGCCCCTGTTCTTCATCGGTCGCGATATAGTTCCCGGCATCTTGCTCTTGCTCGGGGAAGGTACTGGTGGATCCACTGCAAGCGAGCCTACCTACAAGGCATACATCAAGGCCACGAGCACCGCGTGAACGAAGGAAAGGAAAGCTCCCGAAATCTTTTTTCTCTCTTCGAAATGCTCTAGAACCACTTCCGTTTCCTGAAGACCCGCACCAACACCGTGGCGATGATGAACATCGAGATCGTGACCAGGATCAGCCCGAGGAACGGTATGGGCACGGAACGGTACTCGGGGTCGTTCATCCAGTTTATGCCGAAGAACCCGACGATGAGGTTGAGCGGCGTGAAGATAACGGAGATGATCGTGAGGGTCTTGACGATGATGTTCAGCTTGTTCGACTGGGTCGACAAGTGGATGTCGAACGTGGTGGACAGGATGTCCCGGAATGTCTCGGTCATGTCGACCAGGTAGACGATTTGTTCGTACAGGTTACGGTAATAGATGCGCAACGCCTTGGATACGACCTTTTGCTCCATCATCTCGAGCCGGTTCAAGATTTCTCGCATGGGCCAGATACTTTTTCGCATGTAGATCAACGATCGCTTGATCTCTTGGAGATCGGTGATTTTGTCACTGGTAGCTTCGATTATGATGGAATCTTCCAGCTTGTCGATGATCTCCTCGAAATCCTCCATGAGGGAGTAGTAATTGTCGATTGCGAATTCGAGGATCAAGTAGAGCAAGAAATCGAGACCCATCTTGCGAACGACCCCATGTTTGGTCTTTATACGATCCCGGATGGGCGTGAAATAATCCTTACCCGAATCTTGTTGGAAGGTGATGATGCTTGCCTTCGTGATCACGAGGCTGTATTGTAGCGTCTGGATCTCGCATGTCGTGGGGATCCGGAAGAACGTGTTGAATTCAACAAAGAGGTAGTCTTCCAGGGTCTCCACGAGCTTGGGTCGTTGCTCGACATCCAGGATGTCCTCGATGATGACCGGATGCAAGTTGAATACTTGGCCGATCTTTTCGATCGTGGCCTTGTCCTCGATGCCGTTAACGTCGTACCACGTGACGCCCTTGAAATCTTGATCGACCGGGATCAACGTGTTGAGATCGAGGATCTCTTCCGTCTAATCGGATTCATTATACCGTGTTCGCTTGATGATGGCGGGGGAGGCAGTTTTTTTTCCCTGGCGCTCTTTCAACGTGTTCTCCCTTGAATTGCCATTGCAAGTGGCCGGCTGTGCCATGATCGTGTTGCTTTTTGCCCTCGGAATTTAAATTCCTTTTTGGAGAATGCAGGGCGTTGACGTTCGCGATCTCATCTGCTCATGACCTTTTGTGTGGCGAGGCGAATGCATCGATCATGACCTCGATACCACACCCGAAAGCGTATCTGCCCTCGATCAAGAGCGGCATCGCATTGGCGATTGCCGTTCCCGTCTGCGCCTACGCGAGCAGGATCTTCTCGGCCGACTTCGATGTCTACGTCAACGTGTTCGAGCTCGGCCCCGGTGGCATGGGATTGTCATTCCCCTATGATCTCAAGTTTATCGTGAACTTCATTGCCATGTGCATTGGCTTGAGCTTGGTATTCTGGCTCGGGCTCAAGGCGCTGCTGCGGAGCATCGAAGGACGGGATCGTGCTAAGTCGATCATCGAGGCCCTCGCCGTCGTCGCGATCATCACGAACGCCATGGGCGTGGTCTTCCATTGGGGCTTTGACAGGGCGAACAGCTTCTACACGCACGAGTACGGCCATGACACCACTGAGGTGTACTCGTATCTCTATTTCAACGACGAGTGGCTCGGGCACGGCCTCCAGCAGACGTCGATGCTCGCGTTCTTCGCGTTGCTCGTGGTGGCCGAGCAGTTGGCGCCCCGGACGAGGAAGATCCACTGGGTCGAGTGGCTATGGCTCGCCGGCATCGCCGGGGTCGTCGCCGTCACGGACGGGTACGCAGCGCTTCACAGCGAGTCGGCGATCCTCATGTGCATCGCATCCATAGTGATGCTCGGCGGCGAGATCGGCTATTGGCTGTGCAAGCGCCCGAAACTGCTCCAGTCGCCGCTCCTGCTGGTGACCATCGTGGCCAACGCCATCGTCGTCGTGGAGAATATCGTGTTCATCGCGATGTACGGGCTGTCGCCGTGGTACCCGTGGCTCCGTCCTTGAAATGATTCGATCTTGACCCTGACGGTATAGGATGATCGGGCAGATACAAAGAAGAAGCATTACCATCAATTCTTTTTCAGAACGCGATTTTATGTAACTTGCAAAGATCACTGCTTGATATTGGCAAGATGTTGGACAAGGCGTGGATTCCTCTCGCCTCGTTCAAGAGTAAATCATCGGTCGTCACGAGGTATTGTATGTTAATCCCTCGATAGTTCTTGATCTTCATCGCCGATGCAACATGTATCGTGTCCAAGGTCTTCAAACGGAATTCTGGGCAGATTTTAAATGCCAGGTTGAAGGTATTATCCACGGTATAGCGATCGCCGTTAAAATCGAATGCTTCAAGTGCCATTTCGGGAATGATGCGCACGGGAACCTTCATGAAACAAAAATCGACTATCGCCTTGATTTGGTAGGGAAGCGGAAGATTTTTAATCAGATCCTCCACGGTCTTCTCGACAGAAAGTTGCTTGTTCGTCCATAATCGACCGATGACTGCCTCGAACTCGAGGAGGGTTATCAAACCTGTCACGAATGATATCGATGGCTGGCCTATCAGCGCAGCTGCAGGTTTATGGAACACGTCCCTCCCGTGAAAGAAAGATATCAAGATGTTCGTATCGAGGTAGACGTCCACTTCGACCACCATAGTGATGATAAAAAGATACTACATGCGCTCCCGCTCTTCTTTGACGAGTTCGAGAGCAGTTTTCGTTGACTCGATTTGTACCGGCAAGTGCGTCAATTTCCTTAATTTCGCAATAACATCGTGATACCGCTTCTCGATTTCTGGATCCGCGGGCTCGGGAAAAAGGGTCTCGTCGAGGAGCTTGTCTTTGATGAATGACCGGATCGCCTGGCTTCGATTCTTAAATCGCCCGATCTTGACAAGATGGTCGATCTTCCTCAGTTCGACATCATCCAGCTTGACTGGAACGGTAGTCATGAGGAATATTACAAGTCCTATACGTATAAACTTTTGTATACCATTTCAAACCCTCACCCGCTGCGGAATGTGAGCATGATTAAGCCCGTGTCAGGTAATGCGAACGAGCTCATTTGGCTTCAAGATCCATTTCCTCTTTCTTGGATTCACACTATTAATTAATCAAATATTTTCATTTTTTTTCAACAGGGCGTATAGATATTGCGTAAAGGATTCAAGGAAAGACTCGATAATAGAAAAGAAAGAGATTAAATCGTTTTATTGCGCCACGACAACCTTCTTGCCGAAGAGCACGGTCTTGGCGGTGTCGAAGGCGACATCGTAGTTGAAGAGCTTCAGGCCCTTGGTGTCAGCAGCCGCCTTGAGCATGTTCGACTCGGTGACGTATTTAAGGCCTCCGAGGGCGAGGGCGCCCGTGCCGAAGATGCCCGGGTAGATTTCCTTATCCTCGTGCTTTGCCTTCATGCCGTCGACGCCCGCCGGGGGTACCGCGTTGATGTCGACCACGAGTTTCGTACCCTTGCCGGCGACTTTCTCCATAATCGCTTTAGACACTACTTGCACGCCGGCCGTCGCTACCGACCAGATGATGTCTGCATCCTGCACGATCGGCAGTTTCTCGTCGTCGGTGACCGCGAAGACGCCCTTGATCGGCACCGCGTCCTTGCCGGCCTCAGCGTTGAGCACTGCCGCGAGGGCCTCGATCGATTCCTTGGACGCCTTGTCCCACGTCTCGACGATCGAGACCTGGCACTTCTCTTTCGCCGCGATGATCGCGGCGATCTGGCCGACCGGCCCCGCGCCGAAGACGGCGACCTTCTTGCCCGTGATGCCGTCCCAGCCGTGCTTGCCCGCCATCTCGACGGTCTTGGCGACCGTTGCGGACGCGGTCGTGTGCGACCCGCGGGGATCCGTGACGATGGGATGCTCGAAGCCCGGGATGAGCGACTTCTTTATCGTCTCCGCTACCTTGTCTGCCTCCTTGACGTTGGACCCGCCGACGAAGAAACAGGTGGGCGCGTCGGGCTTGCGGGAGAACATCGCGTCTTGTACCAGGCGCGTGACCTTGTCGGCCGTGACGCCCGAGAAGGGAATCACGACGTTGAAGCCCGCGTCGTAGGCCATGTTGATGTCGAAGGGGGACGCGAACGCGTCCGTGTCGAACATGTAGAGTATCTTTTCTTGTACTGATTTCGTCTTTACTTTGATAGGGCTGATCTCCAGTACGCTTTGCTTCAAGAAGTCCACCACCGATGATGTGTCTGGCATGGATTTTACCGATTTTTTCATGTTGATCTTGGTCGTGGCGATGCCGAGCTGCTCTGCGAGCTCGCTGAACCCGTCGAAGTGGCTCGCGTCGCAGAAGCACATCCCTGCCATGGCCGGAGCGTCGACCTTGCTGGCTTGCTCGAGGATGCCCATCATCATCCATGCCTCGCGGATCTTGCCGCGGATCGCTTCGACCTCGGCATCAATGTCCGCCTTCAGGTACTCGGCGCGAACCATGATCTCCTGCCAATTGGCTTTCTTGGTCTTGTCGCCCGAGGCCTTGATCCTGGCCGCCTCGGCCATCAGGTCGGCGTGCATCGTCAGGGCCGGCTCGAGCACAGACACGAGGTACCCGAGGGCGCTTTCGTCGATGTCCACCGCCTCGTGGGGGATCCCCCGCTTCTTGAACACCTCAACCAGGGGGTTATCGAATAGGAATTCATCCCGGGTTCGCATGCCGAGTTCCTCGACCGCGAACCGGGGCTTGTGCTTGTCGATGAGCCCGGTCGTGGCCTTGATGTACGCGTCCGACACGATGCGCAAGTTCCAATCGTCATCGGCTGGCTTCGCAATGTCCCACTTGACGGGAAACTCGGTTTCCACGAGCACGAGCTCGAGCTTCTTTTTCTTCAAGGGTTCGAGTTCAAGCGTCTTGATTGCCATGCGTGTTTTCCTCCTGCTTATTTTGTGATTTTTTAGGTTGGATTCATCGTTGGTCTATCTGGTGTTCGATATAGAAAAAGGTTCAAGCGAAGACCGCCTGGCTCACGGTCTTCTGTTTCTTGCCATCGAGAACCGAGACCTTAACGTTTTCAACCGAAGCAAAAGCGGTCTTGAGCGCTGGTAGATTCTTTTCCACGCCAAAGTGCAAGACGTAGACCTCGTCCTCGGGGAATTTTGCCGCGATGTCGAGTATCCGCTTGACCAGCCACTTGGGCTTGACCTCGGTCTCGAGCTTTGACTCGAGTTCCTGGGCCTCCGATTTGAGGACATCGATCCACGACGCCATGTTCTGCGCCATCGCGCTCGTCTTGTCGGCCAACGCCTCGTACTCTTTCTCGAGGCCGGCGGCTTGCTCCTTCTTGTCGTCGATCTCTTGTCGTAAGTACCCTGCTGCGAGCTCGGGCACGTCGATGCCGTAGCTCTCTATCGGGCACTTCCCGATGACCTTCACCAGCGATTTCGGGTTGAAGCGGGACTCTCCCTCCATGTCGACCGTCACGAAGTCGAAGCTGTGCGCGTTCAACACTTCCTCGCATAGATTATACCGTTGCTCGTTGAGCAAGGCGTTGTTCTCCTTCTTCGTCAATACCACGAAGATCGTCTTGTTTCCCGGGGTTTCGATGTTCAGGGTGTTCATGATCGTTCACGAATTTTTTTTGGTTGTCGAGTTGGACTCTGAATTAAGTATGGTTGAACGAAGTGATAGGTACGATGACCACCCATTTTTTTACAAGTCAGATAACTTGACTTGTCTTTTCGTGGTCATTGCCCGCTGTGGCGTATGGCCACGCTTTAAGGGGACATCTTGTTTGTTGGAAGATTTGTTGTAACAACTATGGTTGTCCATCGTAGATCTTACAGCGCGCGGGAATGATCTAAAGTTCAAGTATGACAAGCCGTTTTGCACTCCGAATACGAGCCCGATACCACGGAAACGAAGCATTTTCCGGGAACGGTTACGAAAACGAACATTCGATGATGGATCTCAATACTTATTGTTTCGAAGACAAAATTTTTTTTATCGAAGACAAGTAAAACTACATGTCAAAAAGAACACGAGTCGAGGGATGCAAGTGGACATCTACGAGGTGCTTTCACACCCCATCCGGCGGAAATTGCTCTTGATGCTCGATCGAGAAGGTTATTTGAAACATTTCGAACTCATGGACAAGTTGGCCATTGACAAGACCGGGATCCTCAATTTCCATCTCAAGCAACTCGAAGAACTCGTCAGCAAGGAGCCGAAGACGAAAGCATATTGCCTTTCCGAGATGGGGAAGGCAGTCATCCGCATCATCGACCTCAACGAGCGACTGCTCAAGGGTGAGGAATTGCCCGCGGAGGCCGTCAAGAAGGGTGAAATCAGTCGTGTCGGGGTGATCACGTGTAATTGCACGGGGGAGGTGTCTGACTGCCTCGACATCAACGCCCTGGATGCGTACGCCCGGAAAATCCCCGGGGTCGTGTCGACCCGCGTGCTCGACAACCTATGCAAGGAAAAGTACCTCAAGGGGCTCCACCAGTGGTGCCGGGACAACTTCATCAACAAGCTCGTGATCGCAGCCTGTTCGCCAAAGACGCACCAGCACGTGTTCGAGGCCATGTTCGACGGGGTCATCGACCGGCCGAACATCGAGATCGTGAACATCCGCGAGCAGTGCGCGTGGGTGCACCACGACGAGGCCTACCGGGATGCCACGCTCAAGAAGGCAGAAGTCCTCATCGAGGCGGGCGCGGCACGTGTTGGTTTGCAAAAGATCATCAAGGTCAAGACGGTCCAGGTAGAGAAGGGCTGCGCCATCATTGGCGGGGGCATCGCGGGTATGACGCTGGCGCTCAACCTCGCCCGTGCCGGCCTGCAGGTGCATCTCATCGACAAGGCACCGACCCTCGGCGGCATGGCTGCCAGGTGGAGCAAGATCCAGGGCATGGCCGATTGCTCGATTTGCTTCATTTCAGAACTCATCGGCGAACTCAAGAAGCAAAAAAACATCACGGTGCACACGAACACCAGAGTCGACAACATCAGTGGCGAGATCGGGAACTTCACGCTTGATCTCACGCGTGAACCTCGGTTCGTGGACGTGGATCGCTGCACTGGCTGCGGACGCTGCACGCACATCTGCAAGGTCGAGAAGCCCGACCAGTTCGAGTATGGCCTCGCAAAGCGCAAACTTATTTACATTCCGTTTAGCCACGCGTATCCCTTCGCCGCGACCATTGACAAGGTGGATATCGCCACTTGCAAGGATTGTCACATTTGCGAGCGAGCGTGCATCAACAAGGCGATCGATCTCGACCAGGAACCAGAAAAGGTACGAATTAAGGTCGGCGCGAAAGTGATCGCGATCGGAGCCGAGCTGCACGGGGACTTGGCAACGTTTCACCACGACCCGTCCAATGATATCGTCACTGCCTCCGAGTTCGAGCGCATCATTTCCTCGGATGGCCCCACCGATGGAAAGCTCCTCCGGCTCTCCAACGACGAGCCGCCCAAGACCGTCGCCTACATCCAGGGCGTCGGCCCCCGCGCGCTCGCCGGGCAAGAAGACCCGAACCCCGTGCTGGACCAGCTGCTCGCCCGGAAGTACGAGGCTGCGGTTAAGGAGCAGGTACCGAAGGCGTCTTTCAAGACGTTTCACGCCTGGATGGCAAAGATCGAGGTCGCCGGGGGCGAGAAACGGGTCATCGACGCCAGCGGGAAGGTTCACAAGGCAGAGCTCATCATCCTCGGCACGGAAATCGTGCCTAACCCGGACGTGAAGGATCTCCGCAAGAAATTCGACTTCACGCTGGACGATTACGGGTTCATGAGCGAGGAAACGCTCTCGTCGGGCATCTTCGGCGTTGGTGCCGTTCTCGGCCCGCGGACGTACAAAGAGGTGTTGTTCGGGGCGAACAAGGTCGCTCTCGACGTGATCGCCATGCTCTCCAAGGAGACCCTGGTCTCGGATTATACCGGCGCGGAAAACAATCAGGACAAGTGCGGCTTATGCGGTCTCTGTGCGAGATCTTGCCCCTACAATGCTATCATGTTGACAAGCGACCGCGTCGTCATCGACAAGTTTAAGTGCAAGTCATGCGGGACATGCACGAGCGTGTGCCCCACCGGTGCCATGGAACTGAACGTCGACTCGACCGAGAAGATACGCAAGTCGATCGAGGTCATGGCGAAGCTCAAGGAATCGCCGAAAATACTCGCCTTTTGCTGCAGGTCTTGTGGCTACGCGGCGGCCGACGATGCAGGCATCAAGCGCTTGTTATACTCGCCCGGCGTGCTCATCATCCGGGTGCCGTGCTCGGGACGGGTCGATTCCAACTTCCTCATCGCCGCGCTCGAGGCGGGCTTTGACGGGGCCATGGTCATCGGCTGCAAGAAGGACGCGTGCAGGTACATCGACGGCTTCTACAAGGCAAAGCAGAAGGTCCAGCTCCTGCAGCAAGTACTCGGCGAAGACGGGGCGGGGCGCATCCTCATCGAGTCTATGAGCGCCGTCGAGGGAAATAAGTTCGCAGAGGCCGTCAACGACTTTTATAACAAGCTCAAGGAGGTGGCCACAAATTAGACCGAAACTCATCCTGGCATCGCTGTCTGGCTGCTCCGGCTGCTTGTCCACCCTGTTCTCCATGGAGGTCTTGCGGGAGATCCTCAACAAGTTTAACATCGTCCACGCGCCTTTCATCCTCGACCAGGTCTCCGTTCCCGAGTCAGACATCGCCTTCATCGAGGGCTGCATTCTTGACGGCAATAAGACGCAAGTGGAATATATGAAATCGATTCGAGGAGGTGCCAAGAAGGTTATTGCCATCGGAACATGCGCTGCATTCGGGGGCATCGCCAGTCTCTCGCCGGCCAAGCAAGCCGACCCGATCAGCCGGTACATCGAGGTCGACGGTTTCATCCCTGGCTGCCCGCCACCCCCAGGCCTCTTGAACGATTCCGCCATCAGGCTTATGGAAGGCAAGCGCATCGCGCTGTCCGACAGGAACTTGTGCTCGTCTTGCGAGCTGCGCGCCGAGACCATGAACGCGTTCACGAGACCGATCGAGAACCTCGCGCCTGCCATCACAACCCCGGTAGGGAAGCAAGGAACATGCTTCCTCAAGGACGGGATCTTGTGCATGGGCCCGGTCACGCGGGAGGGATGCGAGGCACGCTGCATCAAGAAGAGCGTCCCTTGCGAGGGCTGCATGGGGCCGCCGTCGCAAGAATACACGGCGAACGTGGTCAACTTCTTCAGCATGCTGCCGCTGTCAGCCGATTTGAAAAACTACCAGGGAATGCTTTTCAGGTTCGGAAGACCGCACATCAAGGGAGGCGCGAAGAGATGAGCACGAACATCGACATTTGCACTCGCATCGAGGGCCATGCGACGATCGAGTACATCGTGTCGAAAAAGGAGCTGACGGCGGTCAACTTCAAGACGGACGTCTTTCGCGGCTTCGAGGAGATCTTGAAGGGGAAGCACCGGCTCGATGCGCCCCGTATCGCGAGCCGCATCTGCGGCTTGTGCCACGCGTCGCAGGCCATCGCGAGCACCAGGGCGGTCGAGGCTATGCTCGGCGTCCAGCCAGGCCCGTCTGCAAGGGTCGTGCGGGCGGTCCTCATGTGCGGCGAGCTCGTGAAAAGCCACGCGCTCCATTTCTACTTCCAGGGCTTCCCCGACATTGCCTCCGTGTTCCACGGCAAGCAGCTCGGGCTAGAAGAGCTCGTGCGAAATGATCCCGCGTTCACGCAAGCCATGTTCGAGCTGGTCAAGCTTGGCAAGGACGTGTGCGAGGCGTTCGGGGGACGGGAGATACATGCCATTTCCCCGGCCGTTGGCGGCAAGGCGTTTACGGTGTTCCCGAAGGAAATCGCGCAAACCCGCAAGATCCTTGAGAAAATCCGCGAGATATCCCGCCCGGTCCTAGAAAATCTCTTGAAAGATTATAAAAACGCCACACCAGCTGATGATTTCGCATTCAAGAACGTTGCATACATGGCACTGGTTAGCAAGCCGGATGTCGACGGTATCTATCGCCAGGATGGCGAAATCGCGGTCGAGCTTCCCAGCGGCTCCGTGAAGCGCATTCCGCCGGAACGGTTTAAGGAACTCATCTGGACGGAGAAGGGTTTGCGGGGGTACGAGACGTCCCTCGATGAAAGCATCGCGTTGCTCGTGGGCCCGATGGCACGGTTACGGCTCGGGGCACTTGAAATCGACGATCCCGAGCTGGAAAAGGCCTTCAACAGCGTGGCGACGAAGTGGAAGGACAACATGCTCTTCAACTACGCCGTGCAGATCCTCGACATCCACGAGAGCGCGTCGATGGCGCTGGGGATCCTCAGCGGCCTCTCGGGCGAAACACCGGGCCAGCAAGCCATCCCGGACATTCCATCGAACGTCGCGGGCACCGGCATCGTCGAGGCACCGCGCGGCACGCTCATCCACCACTATACATCGGGTAGCGACAACCGGCTAGGCGAAGTCGAACTCTACATACCGACGCGAATGAACATACCACTCATCGACCGCATGCTCACTGCCAGGTGCAGGGCGCTATCCGACAAGGGCTTCGCGATGGACGAGATCAAGCGGCGGGCGGCCATGATCGTGCGAACGTTTGATCCGTGCATTTCATGCGCGACGCATCTCGTTACAATGCGGCCGTGATAGCTTCCTTCCACAATATCCCTTTTTATCCGCAGAAGCAGAGTTTTCTTCATGACTTACATTTCCGGAAAACTCGTCATGGACAAGGACAAGAAGTTTTGCATCAACATGCAGCTCACGCCGGCGAATCCAGAACTCGTGGACATTCCCCTGGAAGAGCTGCTCGAAGAATACTTGGGAAAGAACGTGTTCATCGAGGTATTGCCCGTCGAGCTGCGATTGAAAAAAGGAGGAGCGTGACTATGGGAAAAAAGAAGCAAGATGCAGCCCCCGCGAATGCGAAAGGTGCGGGAGAGAAGGGCGTGATCCGGTTCGGTGTGATCGGCTGCGGGGGGCGGGCCGAGGGGCTTACCAGGACGCTGGTGAAGGACAAGCGTGGGGACCTCGTCGCGCTCTGCGATATCGACCAGGAGCAGCTCGATCATTACGAGAAAATGGCCAAGTCGAACCTCGGCCATGGCACCAAGCACTACAAGGATTACAAGGCATTGCTCGACAACCCCGATGTCGACGCGGTCATTATCGCTACACCGGATCAATGGCATCACGACATCGCGGTCTGCGCGCTCAATCAGAAGAAGCACGTTTTCCTCGAAAAGCCGGTCGGGATCAACCTGGACCAGACGATCGACATCTTAAAAGCCGCCAAGCAGTCTGGTAAAATTTTGGAAATAGGATATGTTCTGCGTTATGCTCCGTTTTACCAGGGCATCCGTTCGCTCGTCCAGGGCGGGGAGATCGGCAACCCGCTCACTGCCGACGCGCTGGAACAGTACTACGGTGCCTTCCACTTCTACCGGGGCTGGTGGAAGTCGAAAAGCAACAACGGGGGCATCATGGTCCAAAAGATCTGCCATGACATGGACCTCTGGTACTGGATCTTCGGCAAGCCGAAGAAAATAGTCGCATTCGAGAGCCTCATGGATTTCAAGCCTGGTGGCTGGGATTCCAAGGCCAAGACTTGCAACGAGTGCAAGAACCACTGCCCGTACTACATCTCGCCAGCAGCCGTGCACTCGTCTAAGACCAAGTCCAACGAGTGCGTGTACAACGACCCGCATGACATCACCGACAGCTGCAACATCTTGATCCAGTTCGAGAGCGGTATGACCATGAGCCAGGGGATGAATTTCTACTGCGCCCTGACGCGCTCGGACCGGTTCCTCCACGTCGTCGGCTCGAAGGCAGAAATCTCTGGCTGGCTCTCCCAGAACATGGTGCGGTACGACAAGCGACACGGGAGGGATGGCGATGTAAAATATCTGCAGTTCAGCGCGCCGGGGGCCGCGGGCCACGGGGGCGGCGATGATGTCCAGATCTTGCAGTTCTTGAACGGCGTGGTTGAGGGTCACGAGGCGCTCGCGGGCATGGAAAGCGCCTACTGGAGCAGCATCATCATCATGGGCGCGCAGATGTCGGCCGACCAGGGGCGCATCATCGACGTGAAAGAACTGGTGGCCAAGTACCCGTTCCCTTGATGGATGGACCGTGCCCCACATTATATTTCTTATCACAAAGGAGGAGGGTAGATGATCCCAAGAGAGGCGTGCTTGCCCGATTACTCGGGGAACGGGCTCGTGAACGTGATGAGCGCGATCGAGACCCGGCTCGGGGGGAAAAACCCCTACCAGCCGCACGCCAAGCTTAGCAATGAGGGAATCAAGGATGCAAGGAACATCGTCTTGATCGCCATCGACGGCCTTGGATTCAATTTTTTCGAGCGGCACTGCAAGAAATCTGGCCTTGGCAAGTACCTTGCAGGCAGCATCACGTCTGTCTTCCCGTCGACGACCGCAGCCGCGATGACTACAGTCTATACAGGCCTAGCCCCGCTCAACCATGGCATCCTCGCCTGGTTCACGTACTTCAAGGAGCTGGGGGTGATCGGCATCATGCCCCCCATGCTCGTGCGCGGCGACAAGGGACCGCTCGCGAGGGAAGGTGTCGATCCCGCCACGCTGCTCGGCATCAAGCCGCTGTCAGACCGGATCCAGGCACGCTGCTTTATGATTTCCCCGTCGGAATTCATCAAGAAACCATATAATGTCCTCGCGGCGGGCCATAGCCAACAAGTAGGTTTCGGAAAGCTCGAAGAAATGCTGGAGCGCACGGCAAACGTCGTGAAAAACAACCCGGGAGCCAAGCTCGTGCTGTCATACTGGCCTTCCTACGACCAGATTGCCCACGAGAAGGGCGCCACTTCCGCCGCTGCACTCGATCACGCGAAACAAGTCGTGGATAGCCTTGCCATGTTCATTGAAAACTTTAAACCAAAACATCCGGATACATCGGTCATCATCACGGCGGATCATGGCCTCGTTGATACCACGCCGGACAATTTGATCCGGCTTGAAGCGCATCCCGGCCTCAAGGACACGCTCGCCATGCCTTTATCCGGCGAGCCGCGGGCCGCGTTCTGCTACGTGCGGCCATCAAAGGTCGGGCAGTTCGAAGAATACATCGAGCGTCACCTGGCACGCGAGTGTATGGCCGTGCGGATCCAGGACGTGCTGGCAGAAGGTATATTCGGCAAGTTCGAGCCCCACCCGCGCTTGTTTGACCGTGCCGGCGATTACATCTTGTTCATGAAGGAAAATTTCGTCATCAAGGATCTCTTGCTGGGCGAGACCCGCACGCCCTTGATCGGGCACCACGGGGGCGTGAGCCCGGACGAGATGCTCGTCCCCTTGTTCATGGCGTAGTGGCGGAGAAAAAGTGGTTAAAAGTATTTCTTGACCGCCGCGAAGCCCGTCCTCATCGCCGTGCCAGGATCCTCTTTCCAGTAAGCCGGATTGAATAATTCGAGGGATACGTAGCCATCATAGCCGATCTTTTTCATGCTTGCCACGAAACCATTCAAGTCGAAGAATCCCAGCCCGGGCCAGACCCGGTCGGCATCTTGCAACTTGTCCATGGGTTTCTTGACGCAGTCGTTGAAGTGGACGAGCCAGAGCCGGTCCTTCGGCACCGTGGCGAGGTCTGCGGCGGCGTGCTCGCCGACGAAGTAATGGAACGTGTCGATCACCAGCCCGGACTTCGGCAGGCCGTCGGCCTCGGCTTTCTCGATGATCTGCAGCGCGTCGCTTATCTTCCGAACCGAGTTTGTCGGGGGCCCGAGCGGCTCGAAACCCATGCGGAACTTGTACTTGTTCGCGAGTTTTCGCAAGACCTGGAACCGTTCGACCGTCTTGGAAACCGCTTGATCGGTGGGAAACTTGGAATCGGGTGTAAAACTCGGCACGGCGATGATGAGATCGCAACCGATCTGGTTGCCGATTTTTATCAGCCTCTCGGTGTATCTCAGCATGCCCTTGAAGTCCTTCTCGGAACACAGCGAGAACAGCTCGATGGCATTCCAAGACACGACCTTGAGGTGCAACTTGTCCAAGCACTGCTTCAGCTCCGAGATCGAATGCGTTTTAAGGTACTCGAACGTTTCGTCGCGCCGTAACTCCACGCCAGTGAAGCCGGCGGCTGCACAGCTCTCCAGGAAGGCTTCCATGGGGGTCTTCATCAACGTTGCCTGGTTGACCGCAAATTTGACTACCATGATGATCGGATCTCCGTTGAATTTAGACGAGTTAGGATGCGTCAAGGATGCTGTTGGTAAATCCTTGTCGAATTAAAAGAGAGTACATGATAGGCCCTGGTGAGAATCACGGGCGTCTATTGCTTGCCCGTCCACCAGCCAAGGTCGATGTCGGGGAATAAATTATCCTCCATTTCGAGCCGTCCGAGATATTCCCAGCTGCCTTGCGGCACGTTGCGCCCCTCGCCGAAGGTCTTGGCCATCTCGCAGAGCTTGATCACGTTTTCGTAGTGCAGGGCGACGCGGGCCTCGGCATAGTCCCGGGCACTCCACGTGCTGATGAGGAATTGCCAGTCGCTCGCTTCGAGGAGCAACTCCTCGCGGGCCAGCTGGTTGCAGATGCGCTTGAGATCGGGCTTGTCCGAGCTGCTATACATGTCCGCGATCTCCTTGACCCGCCGCTGGCTTTCCGTGATGCGCTCGTATGTCCAAAGAGTCCATTCATTAAGCCATATCCAGTGGCCGCCACCTTGCCCCCACGAACCTTCTGGTAAGCTGATTTGCTGCACGGGCGGGTACATGTCTAGATATTTGCCGCATGGCGTGAGCTCGAGCTCGGGGTCGTCCTGGATCCACTTCAAGACCTTTCCGAGGAAACGAACGCCCTCGAACCACCAGTGGCCGAACAGTTCCGTGTCATACATGGCGGTGATGATCCCGGGATGCCCGGACTTGTCATGGTACTCCTGGAGCAGGCCCTTGATCGTGTTCTTGTAGTGTGATGCATTCTCTTCGATCCGTGATGGTACGTCAGGGGGATAGTATTCGTGCTTTGCGCCCAGGTCGATCTTGGTACCCGTGACCTTCCAATACCGCAAACCTCCCGGGTAATGCTTCTTGTGGAAGTCGAGATATGTGCCATCGCCAGGGTAACCATGTTCCCCGCTCCAGACGAGAACCCCGGTCTTCTCGTCCCTCGTGAAGAACGCGACGGGGGCAATGGGTTCCGGGCTGTAGATGAGGTAGGGCATGTATGGCGTGCGGCCCGCGATCTCGCCGACGGGCTTGTAACTGGCCATGAACTGCTTCCAGAGATCCTTAAGCATCCCGAAACGTGCCGCGTAGACGCCTTGAGCGAGGCCTCCCATGGTAAGGTGCGTGTCGACGAGGAAGTATTCGAGCTCGTGTTTCGCCAGGAACCATTCAACACCTTTCCGATTCTCAGTCTTGGCGTTCGGGTCGACGGGGTTCTTCCACGGGTATGATGGACGGTATGCACACTCGGGGAGCCAGATGCCGCGCGGCTGGCGGCCATAGATGCGCTTGTACGACTCGACCGCGGTCTTCACTTGTGCGTCGATGGAAAAATCGTTGGGCAATAGAGCGAAATAGCCGTGCGTGGCGGCACACGTGATGATCTCGATGATGCCCTTGTCTTGGAGCACCTTGAAGGCACCAGGGATGTCCTCGTGGAACCGGTCCTCGAAGAGCCGGGTGATGTTCCCGTACCAATCCTCCCAGAATTTAGCCATGCTCAGCCGGTTCTGGAAGTTCTCTTTCTTGAACTGCTCTTGATCGTGCTTGGCAGCCTCGATCTTCTCGTGCAAGTATCCTTTAAACTCGGCCTTGAACCGCGGTTGTATCATCATCTCCGAAAGGACAGGCGAGATGTCGATCGTGAGCGAGGGCTTGTATCCCTGGTCGACGAGACCATAGAGCTCGTCCAGGAGAGGGAGGTAAGTTTCAGATGCGGCCTCATTTAGCCAAGAGGTGCCATGCGGCCAAACGCCATGGTTCAGAACCCACGGAAGGTGAGAATGCAGCACGAACGTGAAGTGTCCGATGACTGCCATAATCAAGTAGAAGATATGTTTCTTTTCAAAAAAAAGGTTAGCTTTACTCTCTGGTCTGTGGCATTGTGTTCTCTAAAGTTTGAAGGGACGGAGTAGGAGGGCTACCCGATCATCCGACAGATGCCGATCTCGAGAAACGGCGAGGAAAGTATAAATTCAAAACGAGGCTAATTTCTTTCCATTAGCAATACCATTCTTGAACATACCTAATGAAGGGTGAGGGTGCTTGTCGGTTAAATTAAACAGATTTCTCGGGATTCTTGCTGCAGTAATTGGGATCGTGGCCATCATCCCCATAGATGCAGTGGCATGGTGGAAGGTTGATGTTTATCCGAAAAGTGGATCCAGTTACTCTAACTTTGTAGACGTGGGCGGAATGTACAATGGCTTGACTGAGCTGGGTGGCGTGTTCAAGACCATCCAACTTGAAATTTTTTTCATGTATTTCTTGGCAGGCCTCGTCGTATTTCTCGGGGTAATCTTGCTCCTTGCGGGTGGGATAAAAGCCATGAAGGTTCTCGTAGTGATCGGAGGTTTTTTGGCGATCTCGGGGCCGATCATCTTCTTGATAGCCCATGGCCAAAACACCTCTTTCTTGACAGAGGCGAATTATCTCGGCAGCTATAACATATTCTTCGGCACTGCTTCGATACCCAAGTGGAACGGTGTCGATGGAACGTCGAATTGGTACCTGGGAGTCGGTTTTTACCTCTCGTTCGCCGCGGGAGGCCTGGGTATCTTGAACTGGAGATTAAAATGGCCAAAAGCTGCGCCATGGGCGGCCTTGCCATCCGAACCCGATGATTCGCCACAAGAAGATGAAGAGACTCAAAGAATCCTCGCGGAGATCAACAAAGGAAAGCTACCGCCTGAAGGAGAAGGTCAACCGGATAAGGAATCCGTTAAATGAGCCGGATCGGGTCTACCTTTTACCGTACCTTGTTTTTTGGGCAGCCCAAAGCCAGACCTCCTTTTTAACGCAGTCGCAATACCTCTATCACCAAAACTTGTTCTTTGGCACGAATTCGATCTTCATCTGGGACCTATACGGAACGTCGAACTGGTATTTGAGCATTGGTTTTTTTCTCCCGCTCGTCGGGGGAATCCTCGGTCTCTTGAGCTTGAAGTCGAACAAGTGAGCACGTGCCGGATGGCTGCAAATAATCCTTTTTTTTCATTTCATGTCCGAACCAGCATTGTTATATGCACCCGCGAGGATCGTGATAGGAAGGACTCATGCTGCCGTGCCCGCGATGCGACGCCGCGATCGAGGACGATGCGATCGCGTGCCCGAAATGCAAGACAGTCGTGCGTTTCTTTTGTGAAAGTTGCGACACGCCCATCTTGATCAACTTGAGGCAGTGCCCGTCGTGCGGCGCCGAAAATTCGAATTATGATGCGGCGTTCGACAAGGACCGAGTCGAGGATGCTCCTAAGCCGGCCACCAAGGCCATGGAAAGCGAGTTCGACGATGAGAGTTCCAGCATCGCCAAGGAAATTGCGGAGCTGAAAAACGAGCTCGGCAAAAGTGAAATGGCCGCTGCGTTCTCCGCAGCTCGCTCTAGGCCGGCCAAGCAGAGCAAGCCGGGCAAGCATGCGAGCGGCAAGGATGGCGATGACAAGGCACTCGACTTCATTGCGACTCCCGCCACCGACGAGGCGCACCTGGCCATCCAGTCGATGGCCACCTCGTCCGCAGACTTGCAACTCGCCGAGGAGAAGCCGGTCCAGAAAGTCGTTTCCGCGTGGGACTGCAACGTGGTCGTCCATTCCAAGAACAACAAGGAGCCGGTGCACATCGGGCTGGGAACCGACCCGTGGAAGGCGCACGGGATTCCGGGAACTATAATTCTTACCCAATCAGCCTTCATATTCATCTCATATATACCGCAATTACGCAACATCAATGACGTGTTTGCATACGTCTCGTTCAACATCGATGCGCTCAACGAGTATCATCTCGATCCGGAAATGTCCCGGAATTACCTTATCTTCAATAGCCAGGGCTTGTTCAAGAAAAAGTTCCCCGGCACGCTCGCGATCAACATAAACTTCACGTGGTCGAAGGACGCCGCGAATGGCGACGTGCAGAACCAGATGTTCCAGCTCAACTCGCTCATCGAGAAGCTCAAGCTCTTCAAGAAGGCCGAGTCAAAGTTGCTCTCGGGGGATTACTTGTTCACGCAAGGGAAGAAACCGGCGGATAGCCCGGATATTCGAGATATCCTCCAGGAACTCAAGAACATCCCGACCGTGAACGAAATAATCGCGGAACGATACCCTTCCCTCGGAAAACTCTGATCTTGCCTGGAACGAGCTTTATAACTTGATGAAATAATCGTCTTTCAGCGTGTCAAGGACGATGTTCGTTTCTGCTTTCATGAAAAGGAGCTTGGAGACCTTGTTGTTGAACGATGAGAAGTCGATCATGTTCTGGAACCGGGCGATGAGCACGAGGTCGTAGATGCCTGATGTCTTGAAGATAACGTTGATCTCGGTGAATTTACCGAGTTGTGCCTCGATATCTTGCAAGTGGCCACCTTCGACCTTGATGTACACGAGCGCGATGATCGTGAACCCGAGCTTCTGGTTGTCGAGCACTGGAACGAAACCCTTGAGGATACCGTCGTCCTTGAGTTTCTTCAATCTGTTGTGCACGGTCCCGATAGAGATCCCGTGGAGTTCCGAGATCTTGCGAAATGGAACCCTAGCGTCTTTCTGAAGCTCGGCTAAGATCTTCCGATCAAGATCATCCATCATGAAATGGCCTGGCCGAAGTTGTTGTCGATGTGCAATACAAGTTCGCTCGATCCGTATTTAAAAATTGTTCAGAGAATTAGCCGCCGATCATGATAAGTGAATAAATTTAATGCAAGATGTTCAATCATGGTCCAATAAAATGAACATTCGTCAACGCGACTACATTAACCACAAGTCGCGTCAATCTTGTCATTGGTTGGCGTGACCAGCATGTCGAAGGTAAAATGCCATCCCCGCGCAGGTCGACAGCAGCGAGAAAAGTACCATCGCGGTGACAACATACGATTCTTGAAACGTCGCGAACTCGGTAAGTACCCCTGCCATGTAAGGACCAAGAAAGAATCCCGCCCCGATGGACGATTCAAACAGGCCCATGAGTAAACCGCGCCGCTTCGTCGATCCGCTCATCAATACCATGTTCATTGCCTCTGCATAAGTGATCCCGAACAGCAAGCCGCTTACCGCATAAAGGGTCATGGATATCCCGACCGCGGTGTAGGTACTTGACGAGTCAAGCAGCGGGGGAGCGAAAAACATGGACAGCGAGGCCATCACCAGAAACATCGCCGCGAGCAATCCGCCCGTCCCGATGACCTTGAACATGACGTTGTTTTTATCCAACCGCACCTTGCTCGCGGTGAAACTTTGCGTTGACAGCCGGATCGCCTCCGTGAAGCCAACCAGCGTCGCAACCCCCCACGCCTTGAACAAGTTCGTCGTGGTGGTCGACAAGCTACCGAGGGCGAAGCCGTAGACGAAGATAAGTGTCAATCCGAGCAACGCCACGACGCGCCCGGTTTTCAGGACAGGCCGCGAGTAACGGCCTCGTCGACCGAGCTGCTGGAGATCATGCGTCTCGTGGACATTGTGTACTGGTGCAATTGTATCAGGAACTCGAACCGGCCCGCTCATTACCACGCGGAAGAACAAGAGCACGATGGCAAGATTGACGCCGTGGCTCGCGAGTGGAAAGAGTAAAACGACGTCGAGCAGGCCAGCCATGCTCATTGATGACAAGACGACTTGACCCGCGAGCACGCCCAACGACCAGCCCAGGTTGTAGATGCCCTGGCCACGCCTCGCGATCGCCTCAACTTGTCCGGCATCGCCCTCGCCACAGCAGTTCATGGCCACGTCGGAGAGGCTTGCTTGCAAGATGGGCCAGAAAAAGCCGTTGGCGACGCCCTCAGCGAGGCGAAGAATTATGATGAAGGCCAGGAGCCATGTATCCGTCGTGAACTTGACGAGGATCACGACCGCCATGAACCCGACGGCGATGGCTAGGTTGCTACTGGTCGCGATGATCAAGCTGCTTCGTCGACCGATCTTGTCGCTTACACGGCCGCAAATGATCGTTGCGAAGATGTACGGTAGGGCGATCGCTGCGGAGGAGACTCCACTCCAGTAATAGGATCCAAAATGAAATAATATGAAAATAGCGAAGCCCGTGCCGATGATCCCGCCGCTGAAGGTTCTAAAGAATCCCAATATCGAGATGACCTTGTAATCCTTCATGTACTCTGGCATGGCATCACGATCGGTCATTGAAGGGCGAGGAAGGCACGGGTCTTCGCGGGCAAGGATCGAGAATGAAGGCGTTCCTTTAGGTTGTCTTCTTGCTTGAGATATCGCCCGCGCCGCGCAAAAAAAGGCACGGATAGACAAGCATGGCTGCCTTTCCATCACGATTCCCTGGCTTCACGGAATCTTGACTCGAAGGCCGTGTCCCCGCGGGTCTTCCTCGTGGAGAGAGGCCTTTTCGTCCCGGCGAGCACGTGAAAAAGCATGACATCGTGTTTCACCTTCGAATCGGCATTCGACGTGAAACAAGTGACCGATCTAGCACCTAATCCCATGATTGCCTCTTTTTTGCAAGATGACAGCGTGCATTCCATGAAACGATAATATTCCATCGTGCCGGATCTGGATCTTGAAGACATCTAGGAGGTTTTCCCATAAGTATGGCATCCAAAACTGACGGGAACCGCAATGCCGATCTCGTCTCCAAGTACAAGTTCTACAAGTCATTCAATGTCGCGATGATAATCGGCGCGCTAGCCATGGCCGGGATCGTCGGCGCGATCGTCATCAACCACTACACCACGCCCATCATCTCCACGTCGAATTACCATTTCAACGTGCAGTACCGCGTTGGTAACCGGGAAGCCATGAACGGCGTCGTGAATAATTCGCTCATCCCGATCTTGCTCATGTACGACCGCCATCCCACGTGGCGCGCGAACATTGAATTTCAAGGTCAAATGCTGGAACACATGGAGTATCTTGACAACGAGGCATTCAACAATCGGACGACGCTGCACGGGAACATCAACAGCAGCATCAGCTTGCTTCGCAAGCTCGTGAACGCGGGCCGCGTCTCGCTCATCCTGGTTCAATACAGCAGCGCCCTTGCGCTTGCCTACCCGTACTTGCCGTGGTATAAAAGCATCAACTACACGCAGTACCTGGTGCAGAAGCACGGGATCAACCGCGTCTCGAACGCGATGCTCTTGCAAGAAGGGCAATTTTTCCTCGGCGCGGTGCGGGCACTGGCCGATTTTCCCGGCGTGTTCGACACGATCCTCACGACCCGCGAGAGCTTGAGTTATTTCCGAGTGAGAAACCAAGCACCGCTGTACGAGTGGTCGTTCAGCACGCGGAACCCGATCCAGCCTGCCAGCTGGAATTCCACGAAGATCAAGGTGTTCCCGTGGTGGATCCTCCCGGTTTCGGAGGGCGGCGCGCTCCACTGGAATGTGTGGTGCCAGGACGGCGAGAATGTGAACACTGGTTTCGAGACGACGTGGGAGGAGACGGACTTCGCCTACAGCGACATAAAGATGAAGAACCACGAGAACCAGATCGCGGACATGGAGCGCCGCGGCAGCATTTTCATGACCATCGAGGAATGGATGGCTCGCGTGACCAGCATGGGGCTCGTGCAGCCCCTCGACTCCTACGTGCCGGAAACACACTGGCAAGTCTTCAATTACCGCAGCCAATTCGTCTGGATGGGCGATAGCGACGATTCGGACGATGGTCTCATCTGTGGCATGTTTTACAAGACGTATCAAGTGCTCCAGGCGGTCGAGATCTTGCTCAACTACACCCGTTTCAACGCCATGACCATCACGGGCCCGGAATACGACCAGCTGTACCGGAACCTCACGATGGCGTGGATGCGCCTCGCCGACGGCATGGTGACCGACACGACCGGGCTCGACCCCAGGTACTTCGAGACCCAGCACGCCTACAACATGACGCGGATCGTGCTCTCGAGTGCCACCTACATCAAGAACTACGTGGTCAACAAGACCGCGACCCTCAACAGCACGATCGCGAGCGGCATCCAGATCATCCCCTACAATTTCGCCCCGCTCGTCGACTGGACGGCCCATGATCTCGCCACGTACGACTGGTCGAGGACGCTGCTCACGAACCCCGCGGGTTTCACGAATTTCACCCGGCTGGGTGCAGCAGCCTTGGCAGAACTGCCGGTCCAGCTCGAGCTGGTCAATAACGTGACGTTCGATCTTGCATCCAACCGGATCGATTCCGTGGCGAATCCGGAGCTCGATAACTTGTCTTACTACTCGATCACCGCGAACTTCAAGAAATACGTGAATGGCGACCCGCTGAAATGGGCATACATCAAGTTCCTCGGGGACTTCTCGACGATCCGCTACTCGCCCACGATGTTCGAGAACGAAACGATCGGCATGAACCGGTCGGATTACTTGCCCGACTTGGCGGACGAGCACGGCGACTGGGCAAGAGAAGATACCCGCCCCGATAACTTCGAGTTTTTCTTGCCCCTCTCGAACGGGCTCGTGTATTCCGTGCCTGGCAGGTTTGCCATCGTCAAGAACAACTCGGCGTCGCACACGACGGGCAAGTGGAACCATGATAATTTCCGGTTCATGCAAATCGAGACCCGGAACCAGACAGCCCCGTGGCAATTCTTCGTGATCAAGGACGTCGATCTGCCGCAAGCCATCGCGTTTGCGAACCACGTGAACACGTGGAGACCCGTCACGATGCATGGAGGTGCGTTCACGTGGCCTTGAGGGGTGACCGGCTGGAGATGGAATCGAAGTCGCCAGACGAGATCGAGCAGGCCAACAAGCGGCTTCTCGGCAGCGGCATTGCTTGGTCTGGACTGCTCCACCTCGCCATGGCGGGGCTTGCGCTCGTCGTCGGGAACATCTGGAACACGCTTCCCATCAACACGCCAGGGGTCTTCCAGATAATCGGGAACTATTTCCAAGCGATCTACATCCAGCTCGCAGCGATCCCGCTTGCCGCCACGGGGACGCTCGTGATCGTCTCGGGGTTCTTGTACAGGGCGAGGGGATCGGGTAAGAAAGGATTCGCGAGGGTCGTCGCCTTCCTCCAGCAGCCCTGGATCCCCCTCGCATGCATCGTCGTGGCCGGGCTATGGATCTACATCGTCATCGACGCGGGGGATGAAGGAGACTTTGGCCAGGCGTTCGCGAGCTTGCAAGGTCTCGATCTGTCGGTGGACAACGATCGCTATGCGTTCATCTGGTATATGCAGCAATATCCCATCGCGCTGCTCCTTTTCTATGGCGTGTTGTCCGTCTGTATCTACCCGCTCACGATGTACACCAGCGCCATCACGCTGCAAGACACGGGCGCCGTCATGTTGAGGAAAGATCTCGAGACCACGATGCCGTTCGACAAGAAGTTCCGCATGTACGCGGTGAAGGGCCTGTTCACCGGGGGCATCTTCTACATCATCATCGGGGTGGCCGTCTGGGGCATCGGTTATGTCTACAGCCTGGGCATCGACGTCATGTACCCACTCGTCAAGATCGAGGCATACCCCATGTGGAAAAGCGTGTATTACCTTTTCCCGGTATCCTTTGGCCTCGCGTGCATGGCCACGAGCGTCGCCTATTACTTCTGGCCAAGGGCACCATCCAGTCGCGTGCTTGCGTGGTACTGCGGGCTCGTCCAGATGCTCGTGCCCGTGATCGGCTGGTTTTTCGGCATCACCTTGATGATGAACTTGCGCGCCACGCAGGAGAATGTCGAAAAAAAGGTCGCTCATCGTACCGTGTTCTACGCGTTCTCCGCTGCGATTTTTTCCATCCTCGTCCCGCTCTTCGTCTTCTGGATGGTTGCCCTGGACCGTTCGTATCCGGGACGCTTCAGTTTCACGATCGATCCGGACAACCTGGAAGCTCAAGTGAATGGCCTGGTGTGGACCGCCACGTTGGTGCTCGTGCTTTTCTATTTCCTGGCAGCCTTTTACTTGATAATGGAATCGTTGTCTGGCGAGATAGCAGTCAAGAAGAGCTTCCAGCGTGGCCTTGCGTTTTTATTTATCTGCTTGGGCATCGTGGAACTCGTCGTGATCTTGTATTCCGTGTTCAGCAAGATGGGCATCACGATCTTGCCCGACATGATCCCGCCCCCCGCGGAGGTGCGCGGGGATAACAGTATCATGTTCCTTTTCGTGGGATTGTCGGTCACCTACATCGTCTATTGCATCGAACGATTTCTCAAGAACAGCAAGCACATGATCGTCACGATCGCCGTGGTGTGCATGGCGGTCGCGGGGGTTGCGGGGTTGGTTTTTTCCTTCATCCCGGCGATCAACGCCGCTGAATGGTATCAAACGGGAGGATACGTGATCATGGCCTTCCCGGCCGTCGGCTTGCTGCTCGGCATCTTGATGATCCTCATCACCTATGGAAAGCTTGCAGCCCAGACGAGCGGCGAGATCAAGAAAAACGCGATCACGATCCTGGCCGGCTTCATCGTGACGGTCCTGGCTTCGGTGCTGCACGTGCTCAGGAACCAGATCGCCGAGTTCCCGTTCAACTGGCTCGTTTTCATCGTGCTGAACATCATTGGCGTGCTCATCTACATGCGCGGGATATTGAAGGCATCGTATTGAAGGATGTCGTGAGAAATCCCTTCCCTTTTCTTTTTCAAGCGGGTATTTCCCGCGTCTACCCTTTACCAGAAATAGAGCAAGACATAGCTCAACCCGACGAGCACGCCCGCGTTCGTGATGATGAGCCCGAATGCCACCTTGTTCCAGAAGAAGATCTTGCGCCCGTCGAACATGCCGAACGGGAGCATGTTAAATAAAGCAAGCCAAGCGTTTATCCGGAAGCATAAATAGACGAAATCGTTGTACGGGAAGATGATTAACAGGGGGATTATGGCCAGCGAGAACGTGATGTTGGACAGCGGGCCGGCCATGGCAATCGTGCCCGTCTGCTTGCGATCCGCCCGGCTCTCGACAACCACCGCGCCGGGGGCGAAGAATAGGAATCCGCTCCAGGCGACGGCGAAGCTGATCAAGATCATGAAGTCGTTCGACTTGAAGTGCGCCTCGAGCCCGAAGTGCTGCGCCGTGAACTTGTGCCCCAGCTCGTGCGCGACGAACGTCAGGCCAGAGACGGCCAGGAATAGCCTGAATTCGCGGGGTATGAATTCGGGATAGACGAACAACAGCTCACGATAGGTGAGAAGATACGCGACTGAAAGGCCTATCCACGCTTTCATCAGGTCCGCGGTTTCCCGCGTGGTGAAACTGAAGCGGGAACGAGAATAGGATGCACCCCGCTTGCGCTGGTTTCGCGGCTCGATGATGATGTCGACCACGCGCGTTCGCACCTCGAATATCGAAAGGGAAGAGATTGTATTAAAAACACGGACTAGCTATTTATGGATTCGAAAAAGACTTAGAATTCTGTTTTACTCCCAAAACAAGCTTTTATTCGCGTTCCCGGATTGCATACACCTCTATCGAATCCGATCCAAAATCATTGAATCAAGGGAATTGCCATAGTTTTCTCGCAACAAACCGAAAACATCATCTTCTGGCTCACGTGCTTCATCGAGGTGGTAAAACTCGTCATGCTTATTTTCATGGGCGTCAAGATTCGCCGCCGCAGGAAGGAGGGGCTCGAACTCGCCGTTAATTTTTTGCGGGCCATGTGGTTTCTCATATTCACCTTCTTTCTCTCCCGGTTGCTCTACATGTGGTTTGATTTCGGCTTGACGCACTTCGACAAGGCAATATACCACTTGTATGTCAACTGGTGGAAGGTCGCCCAGCTCATCGTCAGTATCGGGCTCGCCGTGCTCGTGTTCGTCGTCGATCGAAGCATCCTCGGTTTCAAGTTCAAGGGGATCTTCGCCTACATCATCATCGCCGGCTCGATTCTTACGCTGTTGTGGCCCGTGTACTCGGAGACAGATTTCGACACGATCTCGACGATCGGCATCTTGCCACAGCTCGGATTGCTCATCGTGCTCATTGTGTTCCTAAACATCGCGATTAAAACAAGCGGACGGGTGCGAAGGACGGCGTTTATCATCATATTTGCTTCCATCATGTACGCCGTCGCAGCGCTCGTCGTGAACGCCGGCATCATAACAGCTCTCAAGCCCGTCTTCGGCGACAACACGGACGTCTTGATGTATGCGATCCAATCAATCCTAAAAGCCACGGGTATCATCATGATGGCGGTGGGTGCTGCGCGCTGGGGTAGTTAAAAGTATTAATTGCCTTTCCCTTAATACAACATGGTTTCAAATAAACGTGTAAAAATGGCCAATCATTTACCATTGATGACATGCAACATCATTTGAATGCAATACACGTGACCACTTAGGACGAGATTTCTGCAACAATTCACCTGCACTGAGAGAATATGACCGAAACAACTCAAAAGTCAAGTCAATTCGACCGGGATCCGATTACCAAGAAAGAATATTTCGGATATAATATGGGTGCACTTCCTGGCGCATTTTTTGGCTCCATGATGGGTCAAATTCAAGCGTTTTACTTTAAATGGATGGGCTTGGGGTGGGACTTGATCATCTGGGCACAGATCTTGTTTGCAATATGGAACGTCTTGAACGACCCTCTTTTCGGCATTTTGCAAAATCGGACAAAGACGAGGTCTGGCCGGTACATCCCGTGGATAAAATGGTCGGCCGTTCCCTTCTCGATCGCTTTCATTCTCGTGTTTTTTCCACCATCGACGTGGCAGCTAAAAGAAGGCGGTGAGGCCTACCAGATACCGATGTTCATCTGGTACCTCGCGACCCAGGCACTTTACGACACGTTTTACACGATCGTTTACCTGGCGCACACGGCGCTGCTGCCGCAGATGACCTTCGCTGCAATCGAGAGAACCAAGGTGGCCGTCCTCTACGCGATCCTCTCGCTGATCGGCGGGGTGGCGGCCGGAGGCCTTCCCCTCATTTTCTTGACGAACCCGACGCCGGAGTCGATAGCACAATTCCAGTTGGTAGTCATCATTTTCGCGGGCCTTGCCATTATCCCGTGGATCTTGGTCGTGAAATGGGTGAAAGAACGCCAGGAATTCTTGCCACCCGTCGAGCAAAAAGAATCCATCAAGTCATCGTTCAAGTACGTGTTCAAGAACCCATCGGGACGCATCTATATCATTTACGACGGCATCTCGGTCGGGATCCTGAACATATTGCTCACGGCCCTCACCTTCATGTTCGAGTGGCTGCTGGGCTTGATCTCGGGGGTGCCGAAAACGATGCCGAATTGGGGCATCGTCGACATCCTGCCACCACTTGGAATGCTTGTCGGCGGGGCCGTTATCGGGGTCATCGTCCAATTGCAGATTCCCAAGAAGCGCGACATCAAGACGGCGATCCAGGTGGGCTTGATATGCCAAGCCATCGGGTTCTTTGTCGCGTTCCTCGGCGCGATCCCGGCGCCCTTCGCGCGGTATAGCGTTTACGATCTCCCCAACAACATCTACTTGCTAGGTGCGGGGCTCGGCATTGGGTTCTTCGGCCTCGTCACTGACTTCGTGTACCACAATCCCATGCGTGGCGATACGATCGATTACGACGAATACGCGACGGGGGAGCGACACGAATCCATCTACGCGGGCATCGGCTGCGTTCTCAGCAAGCCCATGATCAGCGTTGCACTCGCCATCGTCCCGGCGATCATCGGAACGTTTGGACTCTTGCCCGCGAACGCGGCGGATCCAACCAGCACGGCGATGGTAGCAAGGGCTGGTTATCCGAGCGCGACGCTTGGCGTGGCCATCGTGTCCTTGCTCGTTCCCTCCATCCTCGCCGCGATCGGCGCGGTCGCCTGGAAATGGTATCCGCTCGACCGGAAGAAACTGGAGGAGGTTCATGCCAAGCTCGTGACGATCCACGCGCAGAAACGCGCGGAGCGGCTCACCGCGGAAGGCAAGTCGGTCTTCGTGAAATGATCGATGAGGGATGAAAAAATGAACAATGCAACCAAATTCAGCGTCGTCGCCGTTTCTTTTTGCATCATCTTGAGCCTTATCTCTCCCGCGTCCGCCCAAGCGAGCTATGTCGGCGTCAAACAAGGCGACGCATACAAGTACGAGGAATTCCAGCAAATCAGTAATGCATCAAGAATCTTCGGATGGATTTCCGTGCTGGAAGACCGGACGATCGCGGCCATCGGTGCTGAGATCGCGGGAAACAGCAGCGTCACGTGCAACGTGGTGCACCATGACCGGCTAGTTTCGGTGAATTACATAAGCGAGGTGGGCCCGATTCCCCCGATGCCGGCAGATGGAATCGAAATCGTCAACGTCACGAGCACTGCCACGGGACACCTGTCCACGCCGGTACCTGTCTTGTGGTACTTCATCAACAAGAATGCACCCTCGAAGACATGGACGTACTTCAAGAACGAGAGCACGACGAAGAATTTAACCACGACGATCACGGAGCGCTGGGATACCAACGGCGTGCTGGAGCTTTTCGAAAACAGCACATTCAACAACGCCACGAACATCACCAACACCTACCGGGTGGCAAAACTGGTAGAAAACGTGCTTCCCGGATACGACACGACCATCATGATGGTTTCGGGATCGTTGATCACGTGTGTCATCGTCGTAGCGACGAGGAAAAAGATGATGTCAAAGGAGCATTGATACATCTTCTTCGTTTATTCTTCTTTCTACTGCATTTCCGACGTTCTTCTGCTTGTTACTTGCCTTAAACATGTCCGACGTGATTTTAAAGGCCATTTTTATCGCCCGCGAGTGTCGGGCGATCCATCCATGCCAACTCTCGGCGTCCCCCGTGGCGATCATGCCTCTGCCAGGAAAACCTGGGAAAAAGTTCACGCGGAATTCCGGAAAATTCACGACCAGAAGCGCGCGGAACGGCTGACCGAGAGCGGTACCTCCTAACCCGGCAAGTAATTTGTTCCATCCGTTCCATTTGCTTGTTATCAAATTCGGGTCGTTGATTGATCTATCTTTTATTGAGTTCCCTCGAAGAGGAACTATGGATTTCAGCAGCGCTGACCTCGCACGGATCAAGGCCGCGCACCCCGATCTGGTCCAGGCGGATGGTAATATCGACCTGGAGAGTCCGACCGCGAGAAGTTTTCTCGATGGATGGCAAATTCCAAAAGCATTTGACAAGATCGGTTATGCAAGGCCTCTCGGTGGCTTCTTCTACGAGTTCTTTTATGGCATCGTTGGCATGGTCATTTCGGTCGCGCTGTTCGACGTCTATCTTGGCGTGATCTATCCCTGGCCCGAGATCGCCGGTTACACGGGGATCAGCGGCATCATGTTCATGCTCATCCGCGCCGCGTTCAACATCCCGACCGAGTGGGGGATCGACCGCTTCGTCGGCGAGTGGCGCGTAAAGAACCCGAAAAAAATGGTTTTCTTCCTTCGATGGTACATCTGGTATCAAATGCTCACGGGCCTGGTACTCGTGACCTGGTTTAGCTGGTTCATCCTCATGGCCCTCACCGCGGATTCAAAGATGGAATTTGTCAAATGGCTAATGCTCCTCACCATTGTTCGAGAATACCCGGCATTTAGCGGGATCTTCATCAGCACGCTCAGGGGCCTTCAAGCGTACGGCCGAGAGGCGACCTATAACTTCCTCAGCATGTACATCACGAGCAAGGCCATCGAGTTCAGCTTCGCGCTATGGGGACAATTCTTCCTTGGCGCATTTCTTCCCTTGGGAGGCATAATGGGTATTGCCATTGGCGCCGCGATCGGTAGCATCGTGACGGACCTCGTCAACGAGATACTGGGGTTATTTTTCCTCCGGGGAGTCCTCAAGAAGATGGGCATTGGAATCAAGGAGATCTTCATCCCGCGTTTCGAATGGGATGCCGTGAAGACCAGCATGAAGTTTGGCATCATCGTTTCCGTACCCGGCCTGATAGGCTCGTTCTTCGGCACCATCACCACGTTGTGGTGGTATTGGGGGGTGCCCGCGTACCTGACCTTCACGCGGCTGTCGGGCATCGCCGATGAGTTCGCGAACATCATGAAGACCGGCGGGGGCATCAACATAAGGGGCACGCTCAGCGAGGCCTATAACAGCGGCAAGAAGGCACTATCGAGCTATTACCTGGCCATGCAATGGAAATTTTACTCGATGTTCGCGTTCGCTCTTGGCGCCCTCATCCTTGCATTCATGCCGTTCATCTTGACGACCTTGTTTTCCGTGGGAAGCGTGGCAAATTACGCGCTTGCAGCCGCGTTTGTCGTCCCGAACATCATCGCAACCACGGCCGAGGAACCCATCAACACGGGAGAGAACATGCTGCTCGGTGCAAACAAGCCCCACGTGAACACGCTCTTTCGCGTCATGGCGGACGTTTTAGGCTTGTTCCTCATGTACATGGCATTATTCGTCTTCAAGATACAGGAAATGGGAACGACCTACATCATCTGGCTCATCCCCATGCTTCCCTTCTTGCCGAATCTGGTCAGGGGAATCTCGTCTTGGCTCTACATCGGCAAGAAATTGTGCCCGGTGCAATGGCGGAAGTTCGCATGGCAATCCTTCATAGCACCTATCGTTCCCTCGATAGTGTACGCCCTTGTCGGTATGCTCTGGCTCACGTACGTTTTCCCGCCGATAGAAAACGGGTTCGCCGGCATCTTCAACGACGTCGAGGTCGGCATGATAGCCGCCGCGTGCATCACGGTGCTGTTCGCCATCTTTTTCGGGCTGTTTTTTACCTTCCCCGCGTATTCGATGTGCGGTGGATGGGATGACAACACCATCGCCATCTTCAAGGAAGCCGTAGAGATATCCGGCCCGAGCAAGATGTTCTTTTCGCCCATCCTGAAGGTGACGCTCTTCGTGTGCAAGATATCGCCATTGCACGGGAAGTTTCCGATCCCGCACGAGCAAGCGGCGCAAGAAGCCCTTGAATTGATGAAGATGCGGCATATAAAGGACATTCTCGCCAAGGAATTGCGCGCTATAGATGGGAAATAGATAGGTTCACAGCATCTTGGAACAATAGTTGTGCGCGAAGGGACGCTTGCTCAGCGGGATGATCTTGCAGAAGTCCAAATTCAAGACACGGGTCACGTCGACGTTGAAGGCCCTGCAATAGTCCACGAGCAAGGGCTTGAGGTCCTGGAGATCATCCTCATCGAGATCGGTAACCTTGGCGCCGGTACCGAGGCAATCGCAAGGTATCTCGGCGGCCTTCCGTGCGAGGAGGATCTTGCCCCCGTGTATGCCTGTCCCGATCGACTGCCCGGCAATCGGGAATCCCTTGATCTTGTCGAACGCCCCGTTCTCGTTTATGTTCAGCCCGAGCGCGACGAGAATGCCACCAGCCATGTACTCGCCAAAGAAATCACGAACCCGGCCCCCGAACACGAACACGGGTCGCTTGCTCTGGTATTGCTTGATGTGCACCCCGCACCGGTAACCGCCGTCTCCCCGGACGTAGATCGTGCCACCGCGAGCCGACAAGCCGATGACGTCCCTGGCGGAGCCGTGGATGATGAGCTTGCCACCATTCATCGTGTTGCCGGCCTGGTCCTCCACGTTCCCGAACACCTCGATGGAAGGCCCGTCCATGAAGATCCCGAGATCGTTGCCCGGGGTTCCAAATATCTTGATGTTGATCTCGCCAACCAGTGCAGCCCCGATAAACCGCTGGCCAGCCACGTTTTTTATCATGATGGTCTTGTAGCCCTCGTCGATCACGCGGTGGATCTGCTCGTTCAATACCTGGTACCGGAGCGGTATCTTGCCGATCGTTGCATCGATCGTGACGGTCTTGCTCGAGGCGTCGGCGTGAATGTTCTCCACGATTTTTTGCATGGCGTTTTCACTCTCCCACGTGCTTGATGCCGAGGACCTCGGCGATGTGTGGATTCGGGCCCATGTACCGCAATCTATCCCTGTTCGACCGCAAGGACTCGACCGAGTCGATGCCCATTGCCCCCAGGACCTCCTTGAGCTCCTCGTTCCAGGCGTGGAATAGATTCTTGATGCGCTGGACGGACACGTCGATGTCGAGGCGCTTGGCCAGGTCGGGCCTTTGCGTCGCGATGCCCCACGCGCAGTTGCCGGTGTGGCATTGCTGGCAGAAACGACAGCCGAGCGCGAGCAACACGGGCATGCCGACCATACAGATGTCGGTGCCGAGCGCGATGGCCTTGATGAGGTCGGCCGAGTACCTGATGGAGCCACCGGCGATGACGGTGACTTTCTCGCGAATGCCTTCTGACCGGAGCCGCTCGTCGACGGCCGCGATGGCGACCTCGATGGGGATGCCGACGTGGTCCCGGATGATGCGTGGCGCTGCTCCTGTACCGCCGCGGAAGCCGTCGATAGTGAGGAAATCGGCGCCCGCTCGCACGATACCCGACGCGATCGGTGCCACGTTGTGGACCGCTGCGATCTTCACGCCGATCGGGATCTGGTACCTGGTCGCTTCCTTGAGCGCCGAGATGAGCTGCTGGAGGTCCTCGATGCTGTAGATATCGTGGTGCGGGTAAGGCGACAGCGCGTCCGAGAACTTGGGTATCATGCGCGTCTCGCTGATGAGGCCCGTGACCTTCTCGCCGGGAAGGTGCCCGCCGTGGCCGGGCTTGGCACCTTGGCCGATCTTGATCTCGAGGCCGGCGACGCCGTGCAGGTAGTTGATGTCGACGCCGAAGCGCCCCGACGCGATCTCGGTGATGAGGTGGTTCTTGTAGGGATAAAAGGCCTCGTTAAGCCCGCCCTCGCCCGATCCAGCGACGATGCCGAGCTCGGAGACTGCCTTGTAAATGGACATGCACGCGTTGAAGCTGATCGAGCCGAGGCTCATGTGGCCGACCATGATTGGCATGGACATCTCGAAGTTGGGCGGGAACCGTGTTTTCATCGTCACTTCGTTCTCGTCGCCTGGCACGGACTGGAAATCGAGCTTGTATGGCTTGGAACCCAGGAACACCTTCGTCTCAACGGGCTCCCGGAGCGGGTCGATGGCCGGGTTGGTAACCTGGCACGCGTCGAGCAATATATCGTCGAATATGACCGGATAGTTGATATCGGTGCCCGTCGATGCGAGGAGGACGCCACCGGTCGACGCTTGATGCCAGTCAATCTTGCGGATGCGCTCGGTATAGGTCCCGTGGGGGTTATAGCTCATTGGATCCGCCTCGACATGGATAGCCTCGGCCGGGCAGTACACGGCGCACCGCATGCAGTCGACGCACTTGTCGTTTTCCGCGACGATGCGCTCGCCATTGAATGATAGCACGCCGAACGAGCACGCGTTCACGCATCTCGTGCATTTCTTGCATCGTGCTTGGTCCACGTGGACGCGGAACTTGGGAAAGACCTTGTGTTGTATGCTCATGCTTCTCACGCTCCACGAGTTTACTTCACGCCGAGCACGCACGGCGGCATGACAGGCTCCTCCTCCGCGATCGATATCTTGATGCCCTCGAATGGCTTTTCCGTTCCCTTGCGAACGAGACCATCACCGAGCCGCGCGATGAACGGGGTGCCCGCGTGGGGCGCCCAGACCGAGTTGATGTCCGCGTGGTTCTCCTCCGATATTGCAAGGCGCTGGAACGATGCCTCCTCGGAGCTGATGTAGAAGGTCTTCTCGTCGGACGAAACGCCGATGAGCTGGGGTCGCAGCTTTTTCCGGTCGGTGAGGCCGATCATGGCCGGCTTGCCGTTCAGCTCGGAACCGACGACGATGGAAAAGGGACCGTTGAGCAAGCAAGACCGGTAGGTCATGCGGATGTTCTTCATGACGAGCTGCTGCTCCCGGGGCATCTTCTCGATCACGTCGTAGAGCGGCGGGTTGAACGCGAGCGCCGCGATCGGCACGGGGATGTCGTGCCGGCGGACGAGCTGGTCGAACAGGTAGGCGATGACCTCGGTATCGGTACCCAGCAAGCAGTGGTAACCGAAAGCTTCGAGATAACGCTTGTTGGTGCCGTACGACGTGATCTCGCCGTTGTGGATGCAAGCCCAGGACAGCAAGCTGAAGGGATGCGCGCCGAACCACGAGCCAGGGGTGTTCGTCGGGAACCGCGAATGCCCGAGCCACATGTATCCCTTGTAGAGGTCGGCGATCCGGTAGTACTCGGCGATCTCGTAGCTCCAGCCGTTTCCCTTGAAACACGCCATGTTCTTGCCCCCGGACATGATGAACGCCTTCCGGTTGAACGACAAGTTGAGGCCCATGTGCACCTTCACGACGTACTCGTCGTGCTCCGCCCTCGGGATGCTGGCGGGGGGCTTGAAAAAGAACCGCCACAGGACCGGCTGGCGGGAGAAGGTCATGGATTCCTTGACCTGGATCCTCTCGTCGAACGTGACCGTGCCCTTGCTCTTGAAGTAATCCTTGACCCGTTGCTGCGTCTCCATGTCTTCCATGATCACTTGCATGGCGTACTCGTCCTTGCGGTCGGGAAAGCAGCCGTACACGGCAAACCCGGCGCCGAGGCCGTTCTCCCGGTCTTGCAAGCAAGTGAGCATGTCCGTGATCCTGGAGCCGTTCTCGACGCGCCCGTCCGTGTTGATGAATGCCGAGATGCCGCAGCCGTCGAATATTTTATCGTCCTTGAATCCGTTCTCGTGATGTGTATAATTCGTCCAGTTCATGTGGGTTCTCCTCCGCTTCATTCGTTCATTTCATCCAGCTTTTGCTTCAGGTCTTCCGCGTCGGGGCCGGGCATGTCCGGAAGGCCGAGTTGCTTTCGCTTGGCCCTGGACGCCGGTATGACCCGCAGCAGCTTCGAGAAGGTATCGGATTGCCGCTCGAATCCTTTCGTGACGTTTCCTTTCTCCGCCGCCATGTTCCGCAGCTTCTTGAGCACGTCATGCCAGCCAAGCCCCAACGAGCACATTTCCGTGCACGTGTAGCAGTCCAGGCACGCCCAGATGCTCGGGTCCTTCAACACGTCTCCCAGCTGGCCCGAGATGACTTTCTGGAAGAGAGCGGGGGGATCCATGATGCCGTTCTTGTAACTCGGGCAGTCGTCCTTGCAAGCCCCGCACGCGATGCATCGCTCGATCTCGTCGATGTTGAAGTCATTGAACACGACCGCTTCCCGCGTTTTCATGATCTTGCCGATGGCGTTCAATGCGGGACTCGGGTCGATCACGTGCATGTCCATGCCGAGCTCGTCCGGCGAGAGGCCGAGGGCGAGCCCGATCAGGTCCGTCATGAAGAACACGGGGAGGTGCACGTCCACGTCCAGCTTCTGCAGGCTGGCTTGCTCCATCTCGTACTGTAAATAACAGTTCGGGCAAGAGACGAGCACGGCCTCCGCACCGGCCTCCTTCATGTGTTGTAACTTGCGCTGGACCGTGTTGAGGCTGGCCTCCTTCTGGCCAGCTCGCTCGTAAGAACCACCGCAGCAGAGCAACTTGTCCGTGTATCGCACGGACTTGGCACCTACGATCTTCACGAGTTCATCGAGGATCTTGGGCTCGAACGGGTTGTCGAGCTGGATCTCACGGCTGGGCCTGATGAGGTGGCAGCCGTAATGCACGGCGACCTTGAGGTCCTCGAGCGGCCGCCTCGTGGCGTCCTTGATGTTTTCCTTTATCCTCCAGAAATAATCGGCGAAATGCAGGACGTCGATCGTGTCGTGGAATGCCAGCGGAGGATTCAACGTCGCCAATAGATCATTCACTCGCTTCTTAACCTTGTCGTCCTCCCGCATCATGATCTTGAGGGACTTGAGCGTCTCGAAGCAACCATTGCATGGCGTGACGATATCTCGGTGGCCGAGCTGTTCCGCGACCGCGAGGTTGCGGCCCGCCGTGAGCATCCATGCCTTCTCGTCGATGTTCTTGTAGGAGGGTTCCGGACAGCAAGTGAACCTGCCATTCTCCGCGAATGAGATCTTCAAGGCTTTCAAGACGTTCCTGATGCTCTTCTCTAGCCAGGGGAATCGCTGAGGAATGAAGCAGCCCCAGAAAATCTGGATGTTGTCCGCGGGAATGTGCATCACTTCCATTTCGATGGCGTCCACGAGAACGCCGGGTGCCTTCGACACCCGTGCGAGACCATCGATTTATGACATCCACAAATGACGTGTGGATTTAAAGATTATTTGAAAGGAATAAAACAGCTGCGGCTCGATTTGAACACCCGTTCATCGCAATGCCGATCATCGCACGTCTTTTTCAATCCGAAGGCTTTTCACTTGGATGGTGCCATTATGTTGCCTCCATTATGCCTTTCTTTACAAGATGTAAGAAGCAGTTCCTGAACGAAAGCTTGCCCCTTCCGTGCAGTTAAAACGCGTTCTCGTGAAGTTTACAAGCGAGCGCCCGCACGTATCCGACACCTGTTCGGAAGCAGAGAAAACATTCGCTCGGTCGATCATCCGATCGAATATAATATATCTACTATACCTTCCTCTGCTTTCTTATTCCATCGTGGCGGCGCACCACGATAAAATCTGGGGAATCGAGACGAACAGGGCGGGGATGTTCCACGAATCGTTTTTTGGATCGTGGATGAATGCTCCTCGGTCTTTTTAAAATATATGGACAAGGTTGAAGACTCGCATCATTCCTCGGAGAAGCGTTGAAAAACCCGAGGCGACCTATTCTGCAACATGAACAGATGAAGCCAGGTGATCACGACGTCTGAATCGGATTTCGATCGGGAGGAAATTGCCCAGGCAATCAAGCAAGATTTGTACCAGTTCGAGAGCTATTCGAATGCCATCGCGCAATTGCACGAGTTGTGCAGCAAGATAACGAACGAAGATATCGAAAAAATGCCAAGTGATGTTCAAGAGTGGAAACAGAAACAAAAAGAGATTTCTGGCAGGATTATCGAAGAGAGCACGGTTCTCAAGGGCTTGATCAACCAAAAGAAGCAGAACGATCGAAAAATAGAAAAGATTTACAAGAACATAACCGTTCTCAATGCACGATTGCTCGATATCGATGAAAGACTGAAAAAAAAGGACAAGATCGCGGAATCTACAAAAGCCTGCACCGAGACCGGCCCCAAATTGAGAACTGCTCTATCCACCCAGTACAAGCTCGTCATGGACAAGCTATTGCATGCACGCAAGCACTATCCCGCCATCTACGCGGAAGTCGAGCAAGAAACCGGAATTCATTTCTTCACTCCCCTGGTCTGAGCCGTTATTCAACAGGTGAATGAGTTTATACGAAATCCACCATGTATATTAACGACCTTCACGATGGAGATGGATGACTCGGATGAAAGGATCAAGATAGAACGCATCAAGCAGGCTATCAAGATCCAGCTGGCACAGTTCGACGATTTTTCCAAGAAGATCGCCAAGGCCAAGGAGGCCCAGGCCATGGATCCAGGCTTGAAAGCCAAGTTGAATGCGGAGCTCGATGCCCAGATCGCGAACGGGACCAAGCTGCAAGAAGAGCTGGCCCGCGAGGAACGGGCCACGTACAACATCCTTACGGAGAACCCCAATAATATCAAGCAGCTAGAAAAGCAGTATGCCAAGATTGCAAAGATAAAGGGGTCGATGGCCGAGAATGAGCGGAAGAAAACAGCGCTCGCCATGCAAATCGAAGATCTCGTCAAGCAGCAGGAGCTCGGAAACACGTTGAGCACGCTACAAGAGGGATTCAAGAAATGCCTCAATAACTTGATGAATTTGCGAAGCCGGTACCCTATGGCCTACGACGAGGCCGAGCAAGAGGCAGGCATCTATTTCCTCACGACGCCGAAAAAATGAACAGCCCCCATGCCGCGTTCCCGGGCTTTCACGGCCAGGTCGAGCGTAGCCGCTCGATGCGCCACGCTGTTCTATAGTGGGCACCATCAATCGAAACGATGGACGGAGAAAAAGTTCTGAGGATCTCGGCCGACAAGTCGATCAGCCCGGTAGTCGCTTTTTTATGAGCAAGCGGAGGACTGGAAATTCAAGCTCTCTCCCCGGCACGATAGGCAATCTAGAATCCCTCACTGTGCTCGATCTTAGCTCGAACAAGATCTCCTCTCTCCCCGAGAGTGTAGGGAACCTCCGGTCGCTGCAAGAACTACATCTCTATTATAACCAGCTATCCTCTCTCCCCGACACGATAGGCAATCTCCAATCGCTGCAAGCACTATGGCTCAGTGGCAACCAGTTATCCTCTCTCCCCGGGACGATCAAGAAATGGATCGCGGATCTCAAGAACAAGGGTTGTACTGTCAAGCGGTAGGCGGGCATCCCGGGCTCGCGGCCCGCGAGGTGGTTGCGGCGGGGCCGCGTTCCTCGATGGCGCCCGCTAGGCCAGTCGGCCGGGCACGGTGCACCCAGGCGGGCGTGTCCCGTGCCGGGGTGCCGTTCCCGGTGCCGGGACGCCGCGGCCGCTCGCACGGCGGCCTGGCGATGCACCCGGCTCGATGGTCTGTCGTTCCCGCGGGGATGGTCGTCCTATCCTTGCCGCCGATCGAGGAAGGGGTGCCGGGCACCAGCCACGTGCTGCGGTACCGCGGGACGCGCTGCCGCTATCGCCGGCGGCATGGATGCATGCTTCATGGCGGCGAGTGCCTCGAACGCCTGGTCGACGTGGGCTCGGGTCACGTGGACGTAGATGTCGGGCATCCGGGACGAGGGCGACCACCCGACGATCTTCCTGATGACCTGGTCGGGCAAGGCGTCCAAGTACAGCATAGTGATGGCGGTGTGGCGAAGGTCGTAGAGCCGGGCCGCGAATGGCACAGCTGCCGCCGCGTCGTGCTCGCGGGCACGCTCGGCCGCGAGCCGGGCCTTCATGCGGTGGAAGGTCACTGACAAGTGCTTGTGGCCCCACGGGAACAGCCGCGCGTCGTCGCCGCCCTCGCGCCGGGCTTCATCGCACAGTTCGAGAAGGCGGCGGGAGCACGTGAAAACGGGAACCGGCCGCGCCCCGGTCTTGTTCTTCCGGGATGGCGTGACCGGGTTGTCGTCGGGCAATTGCACCCACGCGGCGCGCGTTGCAGGCCCGGCGGGTCCGGCGGGACCATCGCCGGTGTACCTGGCCGGCGACACGTCCTTGACCCGGATCGAGAGCACCTCGTGGGGCCGGAAGCCGCACTCGGCCACCAGCCGGAACGCGAGCTCGTGCCGCGTCGTGGGTGACACGGCCAAGAGCGCCTCGATCTCGTCGGGATCCAGGCATCGACCGGGCGAATCCGGGGCGCGATAGCGTGCCAGCCGGTCCGCCATGGCCTGCCCGCCCGAAACGAGCGCCGTGCGCCGGAGGTACCACTTCGCGGCGATGATGTAGGCGTTCTTCCCGTGCGGGCCGAGCGGCTTCCCGGTCCGGGTGCTCGTGTAACCATCGAGCCACGCGGCGACGTGCTTCGGGTCCAGCGCCGGCACGGCGCGGAACAGCCGCTCCAGCGCGGCCAGCCGCGCCTTGCCCGTCGACGGCGCCAGGCCCTCGGCCTCGCAAAGCCGGGCTGCCTCGTCGAGCATCGTGCCGATCGTCGTGACGAATGAATCGGTGTCTCGTTCGTTCATGATGGATGTTCACCTGGCACGCGCGTGGGAGGCCTTGGCCTCGACTCGCGGCGTGCCATGCATCCACGCGTGCGGGCGTTCCCTTGCGGCTTGCCCACGCGGCTGGTGGCGCGGCCAGCGGCCGGGGGCAACGCGACGATCGCTGCCCATCCCGTCCGGGTCATCCGCGCCGGGTTACAGACGAGATGCCATCAATGCGGCTCGCAAGGCCGACACGGGATGGTATAGAACGTGAACCGGCAAGTGACGATAGAATCACGGGCGTTTATTGAAAGACCTTGCATCCTTTCTTCTTGAGGGCCTTGATCCATTTCTTGATCGTGCCGGGGAGAGAGGATAGTTGGTTATTGCTGAGATCAAGGTATGTGAGTGATTTTAGATTACCAATCGTCTCGGGGAGAGAGGATAGCTGGTTTTTGTAGAGATATAGTTGAGTGAGTGCTGTCAAGTTCCCTATCGACTCGGGGAGAGAGGACAGCTGGTTGTTGTAGAGAAATAGGCGATTGAGTGCTGTCAGGTTCCCTATCGTGCCGGGGAGAGAGGATAGCTGGTTGTTGTCGAGGGATAGCCATGTGAGCGATTTTAATTGCCCTATCGTCTCGGGGAGAGATGACAACTTGTTATCACCGAGCCGTAGTGTTTGCAGCGACCGGAGGTTCCCTATCGACTCGGGGAGAGAGGACAACCGGTTATGGACGAGATCTAGTCTTTGAAGCGACGTGAGCTGGCCTATCGACTCGGGGAGAGATGACAGCTTGTTACTATAGAGCAGTAGTGTTTGCAGCGACCGGAGGTTCCCTATCGACTCGGGGAGAGATGACAACTTGTTATCACCGAGCCGTAGTGTTTGCAGCGACCGGAGGTTCCCTATCGACTCGGGGAGAGAGGACAGCTGGTTGTTGTAGAGAAATAGGCGATTGAGTGCTGTCAGGTTCCCTATCGACTCGGGGAGAGACGTCAACCCATGCTTGTAGAGGCCGAGCTTGGCGACGTGCCCCCCGCCCGCGGCGAAGCCGAAGGTGTCCCATTGCACGTCCTCGACGCGCGGGATGGGCTTGCCACCCAGCGCCCGCTCCAGGTCCATCATCGCTGCCCGCTCGCCCGCGGCCAGCGCCGTGCCGTGATAGTCGCGTGGCTCGCGTGCCTCCGCCTCGGCCTTGCGCCGCGCGGCTGCCGCTGCGGCCGGGAGCCGGGCCGGGGGGATGGAGACCGCGGGGACCGGCTCGGCCACGGGGGCACGGGGCGCCCTGGCGGGCACGGGCGATGGCGCGGCGGGCGGGGCGGGCTTCGACGCCACGCCGAGCTTCCCGAGCTTCCCGGCACCCGCCTTCTCCGTTCTCGTCCACGAGTCGAACTGGGCGTCCATCGCCGCCGTGAAATTCCCCAGATCGTCGACGACGATCATGTCCCCGTCGATCTTGAAGGGGATTTCCCTTCCCCAGGCGATCAATTTCTCGATCAGCTCGATCTCCGTCAATCCGAGCACCGCTGCCACGTTGCTCATCTTGATCCGCTGCGAGATCGCGATCACGCCCTTGAATTTCTCCAGCAAGGCCATGTCGTCGTCGCGGTGCATCGGGGCGATCCCTCCGTCGATGAGAGGGGATACGGCGCGGGGCGTTAAAAACGTGTTGCCGCGCCCGGCCTCGCGAGAGGCAGCGAGCGAAAGGCGGGGAGAGGAGAACCGGCGAGGTTCACCACGCCGCAACGAGTGCCAGCTCGCCCGCGGTCGCCGCGCGGAACTGGTGGTGCGGGTACGTGT
>JAUQYZ010000013.1 GCA_030587475.1 Candidatus Sigynarchaeum calidifontis | reverse complement strand
GTCGTGTCGGCCGAGACGGGGATGGAGGACATGTATTTGAGGCCGACATTTTTCTTTGGGTGAGAAGATTAAAGAGAACGAGGCGTAAATTATTTGTTAGACAGACTCCTTAACAATGTTATTATAGATTAAGTCCGTAGATTCCATAATTCTATTGCATTCCTTCTCTTTAAAACCATACGCTTGTCTTTTTTCGTTCGATGGCAACATAAGAGCAAGTTAAGCCAGATGAATTGCAGCCGGCATAAAGATCATAAAATACTATTCTCCATCGAATCAAGGCACGTTCCCTCGCACCCGGTTAGTATAACACGTATAACGATATCACGCTGACACCATAGCCGCCGTGGAGGTCGATTAATCATATGATTCACTTACGTGGACGTGCCGGCTACCAATGATAACGAGCACCTTGGTCGGCGATGCATCGACAAGGTCATCGAAGGGGAACTCGATGCACCGGTCGCTGGCGCGGGTGTTTTTCACGGCCATGCCGATACGTGATCCCGCGGCGCGGCAATGAATCTTCAAGCCCAGGCATCGGGATGCTTTTATGCGTCGACTCGGTCATGACCATGGACCATGATAGATGACCACTTGACGCGCGGGTTGAAGAGCAAGAACGTGGCCGAGAGGCGACGCGCGGTGGCACTGCTCGAGGACCAGACCGTGTTCGACTGGGTGGGTGATCGGTCCGATCGTGACATTTCGATGTACATACCGGCCCTCGTCGATGTTCTCCTTGACGAAGATGAGGAAGTCAGGAACGGGGCGATGTCGGCGATATTCGCCGCACAACATGACAGCCAGGACGTGAAGGCCGCCATCCCGGCGATGCTGGAAGCCCTGGAGAAGGGAAAGAAATATCCGACCAAGAGGAGCGCCGTGCTATTCCTGCGCAAGGAGGTGGAAAACGGCTTCGACTTGTCTGCGCACGTCTCCTTGTTCGAGGGTTTGCTCGCCGCGTCGGGCCAGGACGACATCACCCTCGGCGCCGCGGACACCCTCGCCTTGTACTACATCAAGAACAAGGATTGGAAGGGTATAGAAGCGCTGCTCCACCATGGAAACATCGAGGTTCGACAGGAAACCGTCGGCACCATCGACCACTCGTACGCGACCAGCCTGCCGCAGACGACGATGGAAACCCTCGTTAACTTCCTGTCAGATCCAGACGACGAGCTCCCCCTGGTCACGGCCCTGGCACTCGCGCCGCTAGCGCGCGGGAGATCCGACATGGAGCGGATCGGGAAGGTTTTACTTTCCCACGCGCACAGCGACGACGCGAAGCAAGCGAACACGTCGATCTCGGGGATCTCCCGCCTGGTGGAACGTGCTGTCAATTGCAAAGACGGGCTCCCCCGGGCCGAATGGGGGCCATTGCAGCCGCTCCTCGATTATACACGGGGGTTGTTGCAAAACCCGGATAAAAAATTAACCGATGTCGCAGCCAGGATCTTGATCACGTACCATTCACACGCGGGCGAGTGGGACGCGGTCAGCAAGCTCTTGCACGACGTGAACACCGAGATTAGAAGGGTATGTCTCGGGCACCTTTGCCGCTGTAGCATCTGGGGGTGCAAGCTCGACGCGACGCCCGCCATTCCCGCGATCATCGACTTGCTCCCTGGCGACAAGGACACGCAGCGGATCATCTCGAACCTCATCCGGGACAAGAACTTGCAAGTCCCGGTTCTCGATGCCGCGATCCGGTCCTCCAAGCTGAGCGTGGACGAGGCCTGGCCATACCTCGAGATGACGAGCCGTGCACGAGAAGGCTGGGTTGCCGGCGATGCCCAAAAACTGCTTGGAAAGCTCGAAAAAACGGAGAAACTCGCGTTCGTGCTGGAAATCGCCCGAACCAGGCAGGGGGAGCCACGCCGCTGGGCGATCCACCAGGTCGACAATTTGCACACGTTCGAGCACGTCTCGATACAGAAGGCCATCCCGGACCTCCTGGCCTTTTTATCGGACGAGGATCCATTCGTCAGGGCGGAAGCGGCCACGACGATAGCCCACAAGACATCATATTATGACACGTGCGCGACGAAACCCCATCTCGTCCGGCTACTCGGCGATCCAGCGGCAAGGATCCAGGAATGCGCGGCGATGGCCCTCGCCGCCATGGCACGCGAGAGGATCGATATTTCGGAAGCACTCGACGCGCTGGCATCCATATTGCTTCGCTCAACGAGACAAGAGACGAGGGGGCAAGCAGCGATCGCCTTCTACAACCTGGCGGAAAAGGGCAAGGATTTAACGAATTACCTATCCTCCATCGTACAAGCCTTGAAGGACACGTACGAGCCGGTCCGGGATCTGTGCACGTGGGCGATCACGCGGTACTTGATGAACGCTGGCAATGCCCAGCGTTTCCTCGAACTGCTCAATTCGGCCGGCATCGAGAAATCGAGCGGCGCTGCATGCCAGGTGCGCGAGAGGGCAAAATCCTTGTTGAAATGATCCGAGTCATTAACCTCGCGCGATTAAACCCCGTGGGACGACATGAAGAGCACGACCAAGCCCGCCGTCACGCCAGCCCAGGACTGGAGCTGGCCGTTTATTCGGAGGACATCGACGGCGATGGGTTGGGACGCGTGACAGAGGATTATCTCGGCACGAGTGACAACGACCTAGATTCAGATGATGATACGATGCCCGACGATTTCGAGGTGGACAATTATCTCGATCCCGCGGATGCTGCTGACAAGAAAGGTGACGCGGATGGTGATGGCTTAGCGAACTTTTTAGAATACATGATTGGCACGAACGTTCGCAATAGAGACACGGATCTTGACGGTTGGGGAGACATGGACGAGCTGCTTGCCAACACGTCCCCTTTCGATCCCCTCGACCACCCGACAAGTACGGGGCTTGCCATCGATATGAACACCAAATACATCGCGGCGGGCTGCATCGCGGGAGGGTTCGTGGTCGGTCTCCTCGCGGGCATTTCTGTCAAGAAGAAAAGGCAGTCCGCTGAGAAGAAGCCTTGAACCTTTTCTTCTTCATTTGTAATCTTTTTCTTTTTCATCACTTCGATCTCCGAACCTACAGGCAAGGGACAGCTTTACTTAAATCATTTTTTAGATAGATACCGCGCTCTGCAGTTTCACGAGCATATAGAAGGAAAGATTACTTGAAGTTGGCGAATGAAGCAATCATGCTTGTCATTCTAGCGCTCTTACACGATAACGTTGATCAAATACAAGAAAAAGATATCCATACGAAAACTAAACGTGTTTAGGATAGGTTTTTTTCCTCCTATCCTTTGATGGTGATCGGATAGGGCTCCAATGCGATCGTGAAATAGCAATTTCTCGATAAACCGATATATCTCGATATAGAGGCAAAAAGACACGACTCGTTTTGTTAAATGATCGTAAAACGCGTTCGTTTTGAAAAAGGATATATACCCTTGAAAAATCAAAATATTCGTGAAAAAGCACGATTTCCAAGGTGAGGTTCCGTGGTGGAGCTGATTAAAACGAAGATCTCGAAGGGTTACCAAACCGTTTTCCCCTCCGAAATCCGTCGCAAAATAGGCGGGGAACCAGGTGACGAGATCATCTGGTCGGTCATTGGTAACGATGTATACTTGCACGTGAGAAAGCATGGTAGCGAGGATCCGATAAAGGAGCTTATTGGTGCATTCGAAACAGCATCGGAAGATGATGGTACCCGAGATCTGGATAAAGTCATCAACGAGTGAATGCCATGTCCAGCTTGATCGATTCAGGCGTGTGGATCGCAGCCTTCAACAAGAAAGATGCCCACCACGTGCAAGGAAAGGCGATCATTTCCGCGGTAACGGACGGAAAACTAGCGAATGTGCTCATTACTGATTATATTTTCAACGAGGTCGTCACATACACGCGAAAGAAACTTGGATCCGAGGTCTCGCTGAAGATTGCAACCGCTTTACTCGACTCTGGCCACGTGAAGATAATCATGGTAGAAGAGAGCGCTTTCATGTCTTCATTTCACATCTTCCAGAAATACGATTTGCTAAGTTTCACGGATGCAAACATCGTTGTGGTTATCAAAAATCTAGGAATAAAACATTTTTTTTCATTCGATTCAGGATTTGATAGCGTTAAGGACATTTTACGATTGGAATCCCTCCCGGATCCGTGAAAGATCTAAAGTCTTGGAAAATAATGGTGCTCCCTCTCTTTCAAGGCTAATATTTCTTCTTTACGCAAGATCTTCGAGTGTTGATAGAAACATTGTAGAAATATTTGAGGGACGCTGCTATCTCATGTGGATCTAATATAGCTGGGAATTTACATTATCGAAAATGAAACACGGCCTCGCCTATTCTTGCATCTTCCCAAACCTTATATCGCCCACGTGCATGATGATGACTTGATTGGATAGGAAGTGAAATAACATGCCCTTCAGGCCCATCAAAAACCCCAAGATAAAAGTAAAAAGAAAACGCATCAAGAGAGAGCTCATCAAGCGGCACGATCTCTTGGTGAAGAGCCAGGCGAAGTAGAAAGGAATAACATCACGGTTTGATCACGATCGATTGGCTCGTAGCCATGATCTCCACGCCTGGAACCCGGCGACCTCGTTTTTCTCTCTAATTTTCTAGCTGTATCCTTTAAAGAAATAGAGTAATAAGGCAAAAGGCGGTTCAAGCCTTATATTTCAAGGCAGAGATGGTCCACAAGAACAGGTCCACGCCAGCGAGGGCCACCGCCACCGGGTATATGTATTGGATGGATTCTGGATCCACCGGGTTGATGGCGAAGGCCACCGAGACGCCGAGCAGTAACAAGAGCAGCGCTGTGACGAGCTTTGCAGTCGCATCTTGGCCTTTGCCGCGCCGGGGGATGTCGGGGAATCCCTTCGGGTATCGAATCCCCTCCCCCACGTGCACGACCCGCGTCCAGAAATAACCGAGCCCGAGGCCGGTGATGAACTCGGGCAGGCCGGAGACGAGATCGGCCTCCATCCCGTGCTTGTAGAGGTAGAGCATCGTCATGATGGCGGTGGTGAACATAGTGATCCCGATGCCCTCGAGCAATGCGAGGGTGCCCGGCTTCTTCCGCACGTGCGCGGCGAGGTAATGCACGACGCTGAAAATGGCGAGGCTGGAGCCCGTGAGGATCAAGGTTGGAAAGAGGAACTCGTCACGCTCCATCATCGCGTAGCCAGGGAACGCGATGGCGAGCGTGACTATGACATCCCGGAAAAATAAATTCGCATCCGATGCGCTTGGCTCGTTGGCGATGCGCGCGCGCGCCGGGTCGATGGTCACGTGGCCATGCAAAACCACCACGCCCGCGGCGGTGCCAGCGTTAGCAATGCACCCGACAAGCACTGCCCATTGATCTGCTAGATCAGCGACAAGGCCAGAGACACAAGCCAGGGTGCCGGCCACGGCTAATGCAACCAGGGACATGCCTGCCTCGTTCGAGCCAGGGACGAGTCCATCATCCTGAGCTGCACTGCAGCGCCTGGTCCACTCGATGAGCAGGATGGGCAAGATCGCGATCTGGATCGTCAGCATCACGACTTGCGCGTACATCGCCCACGCCATCTCCGGACTCCCGTATTGAAGCTCGACATCGGCCAGCTTGAAGAAAATGAAAAACCACGCGACTGCCAGCGCGATGGCATGCAAGAAGATCGCCAGCGCGAGGAACCGCGTGGGCAGCCTGCGACCCCCGAAGATTGCCAGCACGGCAGCGTTGAAAAGGATAATCAAGAGCGCCAGTTGCAGCCCGGTTTCATCCAAATACCTCATGAATACCCGGCGCTCCAGGACGAGGAAGATCAGGAAGGAACCGATGGCCGTTCCCCAGAGCACGCCATTGCCCGCGCGGGCAAGAGACATGCCACGCATCAAGCCGTCCCTCCTTGCGACCCCGTCCGGGTAACCGGAGCCGGTCTTTTTCCCTTCTGCTTGAGGATCGACGCCCCGCCGGTCACGCCCAGGGCAGCGATCCCGATGATCCCAGCCCAGAAGGCCTCCGGCCGGAGAGGCAAAGCCTCGGTTCCATACATGTCGCTCCAGTACAGCCCGCTGGCATCCTTCTTTCGTATTTCCTCCGTGCCCGTGAGCAGGTCCTGGTAGGCGGGCTCGAGGCCGGCGCCCGCCACGTTGGCCATCACCGTGGTGTTAGGCATCGCGTTAACGTTGTTTCCGACGCCGATCCGCCACACGTTGCTGGCCAAGTGCGGTTGTTGTCGCCTCGGCTCGATGATCGGATCCATGTCGAAGTAGTTGTCCACGATCACGTTCTCGCGGATCGCGATGGGATCGTCGCGGTCGGGCCCGAGCGTGTGATCCTGGAGAGAGTTTCCCGAGCGATAAACGACGTTATAGCGCCAGTAAGTCTGGGCAGTCTGCTCGTCCGGGTACAAGCCGCTGCCCCCGCCGTCGTGGATGTGATTGTGCTCAACCCGAGTGTTGTTCTGCCGGGACAGCGTGTAGATCGCCGCGCCGTCCTTCATCTCCATCATGTAGTTGGTGATGTGATTGTAACGGATTGAATTGTTCCGGCAGAATGTTAAGGAATACGACCATCCCCAGCCAAGGCTGATAGCCGTGTAGGCCGTTCCCGAGATCTCGTTGTGATCGATTCGCGTGTCTTGGACATACCCCGCCCACACGCCATGCCCGCCCTTGAATTCCACGGCAACGTTCGTGACATAGCAATTCACGACGGAATTATTCCGTGATATGCGAGGATCGTTTGCAGGAAGCGATGGGTTCGTGTCACCAAGGTTCACACCCGTTCCCGAGATGTCATCAAACGTGCATCCTTGTATCGTGGAATTCTGCGTCCCGATGTCGAACGCCAAAGCGGCAGTGCCGATCTTGGTGAACACGCAGCGCTCGAATTGGATCCTATTGCCATAAGAAACATTGATGGCAGCATCGCTCTTGTCCCAGCGGCGACCGTACAAGTCTTGCCAGAGCAGCACGTTCGCTTGTACGTCGATGTGGCCTTGGCCGTACATGTTCGGTCGTAACCATGATGCATGCTTGAACGAGATGCCCTCAAACCGCAGATTGGAGACTGGATCGCTCGCGTTTCCCGTGATTTGCACGAGCTTCTCTACGCGGGGGATCACGAACTCGACACCAGTGCTGTTGGGAGCTAGCTCGCTGTTGAGAGGCATGTAGAATAGCCATCCCGTGAACCGGTCGTGGTACCACTCGCCGGGCTCGTCGAGGAGCGCGTATGCGTTTTCTATCCAGTTCGGGTGGCTCGTTCCCTCGTACTTGTTGCCAAGCAAGGTTCCACCCTTTGTCCGGGCGAGCGAAAAGGCAGGCTGCTGCATGATGATCTTGTTCTTGCCTTCGTGCTCGCCGATGAAATACGCGTGGATGCGTGGCAGGTTCCACATGAGTTGGTACGCGAACTCGATATCTTGGACGTAATGCTGCGCGTCTCCCAGCTTCTGCGGCTGACCCATATCGATGCCCGTGAATGGCAGCTTCCATTGCGTCATATCCGACCAGAATCCATCGTGCAAAGCATACTCGTGACCTTCAGGCGTAATTAGGAGGGAATTTCTAGGAGGCACGCCACGTGCACGAATCGCACGCCGCTCCCACTTCCCTGAACCGTCGTAAGCCGGGGTCATGACCGACAGCGAGACCGGTACGCCAGCATACGGGTATTCCGGCGTGGCCGGGTCGTTGGGCGTCGGTGTGTTGTGGTTTGCACCAGTCGCCGTGCGCACGTAAAGCTGGCGGAAGCTGCCACCACCGACCCACGCGCGCCAGATCTTCCCGTCGTGTAATTGCCAGCTCGTCGATGGGATCACGTCCCCGCCTTCGATGACGGGCACTTCTCCGTTGTATGCCTTATAGGTCACGTTGTATTGGTCATTGCCGCCATCTTCATGGGTGAATGCGAGGGTGTTCGGTATCCGGTAGGTCCCGCCGCGCAAGTACACGATGATATCCCCTGTCATGGCCGAGGTATTGGCACGTACGGCTTGCTGCGCTCGTTCTATGGTCAAGAAGGGGTGCGTCACGTTCCCGGGGTTCGTATCATTGCCGTTCGTCGCGACATAATACTCGGCCATGGGAGCCGATGCCCTGGGCACGTTCGGGACGAATGTTGGTCCCACGCCCGCCTCGTGCAATGCAACCGGCACGGAACAGAGCGATGAGGCCGCGAAAATGAGACAAATGAGAGTGGAAAGGGCACGTAGCCCTCGTTTCGATGCTGCGATCATGTTTTCTAGCATTGATTCAGAATATAAGGAGCTTCCCGCGAGCCTCCTGCCAACACGTGGAGGCTAACGTGGCCTCGAAAGGGTTGCGACGGCACCCGACGTGCTACTTGTACCCAGCGCGGCAAGAAAATGGACAAGAAAATTTCATTTCAAGAGCTTGACCAGCTTCGCGCAGTTCGCCTTGATCTGTGCCTTTAACTTCTCGTCCGCTGGCTTGCCCGTGCTGATCGTTGGCTTCACGTAGTTGAGCTTGAAGCTGTTACACAGGGACTCCAGGGCGCCCGTGGCTTTCCCCCCGCCACCATGGGTGACGAAGCCCATGGCTGGACGATCCTTGAAGGCTTCCCGCTGCTCCCACAAGTCGTCGAAGAATATCTTCAAGTACCCGGCGACGTGCGAGAAGTAATCGGGGGTGCCAAAGATGAATGCCGCGGAGTCCTTGAAGCGCTCGAAATCGAGCGTCGTCGCCGAAACGAGCTCGCTCTCGTATCCGCTCGGGAGCAGCGGATCGAGGATTCCCTTGATGACCTCGGCGAGTGCCTTGGTCCTGCCACCTTTGGAGTAGTACAAGATAGTGACTTTTGCCATGATTGCGGATCACGACGTCATCCCTTTTCAAGATGCTCCATCTCGATCAATCCGGTGCAAGATGGTTGACCATCGCTGTCAAGAGGAACGTGTGGACATCCAACGAGACGACGAGCATCCACTCCCAGAATTCCATGGACAGCAAGCCGGGAATCGAGTAGCCGCGCAGCAAGGTGAGAAAGCCTGAAAGCATGGCCGTGGAGAACGAGACCACGGTAACGAGCAGCATGGAGGCAAGCACGGCGACGGAACACCGATATCGACGGCCCGAAGGAAGCCGCCTGACGAGGGCGATCAACGGGGGCCAGGAGCAAGCAGCAGCAGAGAAGAGGCCCCAGAAGACCAAAGCTGCCGCGATCACGTGTGGCACGAGCGTGGCCGATGCCTCGGAAAACATACCAACGCCCACGTTCCCCGCGTTGCCGATCACTGAAGTAACGAGAAAGCGGCGTCCCCACTTGCGATCCATTGCAGTTAGCTTCCGGTACAAATAAAGCACGTGTGGCACCATGAGAGAACCGAACGTGGAAATGCCGGCAGAGAAGACCGCCCACCCAGGCCATGGATTTAGCAAGGGGTCGCCCAGGTTGCTCACGGCATTGGAGAACATGCTGTACTCGCCTGGATAAAACGATAGCGACCAGATCAAGAAGGCGGCAAGGATCGCGTGCACGAGCGACGCGTAGATCCACGATACCCGGGCGGAATATCGCCCGGAGACTGTCCGACTCACGACCATCGCGATCGCCGCTCATTTTGAATCGAAGGACACGTTCGCCGTGAGGAGCAACACGTGAGCCCCGATGCAGAACATAAGCATCCATTCCCAGAAGGTGGTCGATAAAAGCCCAACACCAACGTTTCCGAACATCTCCTCCTGGATATAAACCGTGGCAGTGACAGCCGCGGTGAACATGATGACGATGATTTGCGCGGTGGTGATCGAAAACCGGATCGTCCGCAAGCGCTTTTGCGGGGTCCGCTTCGCGATCGAGAAGCACGGCACCCATGTGAAGATTGCCGCGAGGAACAGCCCGCCGAACGCCATCACGGCGGTTGCAATGTGCAATGGATATGTTTCTTCAACCTCCGAGAAAATGCCGACCCCGATGCTCCCCGCGCACGCGATCGTCGAAAACACCATGAAAATCAGCGCGCGGCGGCGTTGCTCCGCAATAAGTCGCCTGCCCTGGTACAAGAAAAGGGGCATCGCGATGAACCCGAATGACCACAAGGCGATGGAAAAGAAGAGCCAGCCAGGAAAGGGGTTCAGCAGCGGATCGCCGAGGTTGCTCACGGAATTCGTGAAGAGGCTATAATCACCATTATAGAACGTGGTGGAAACGAGGATAAGACCCGTGAAGATTCCATAGACGACGATCACGTACGGGATCGCATATCTTGCCGGGAAGGCCCCCGAGACGAACCGACGAATGCTGGACTTGTCCATTGATCGCGCACCGGGCATTTATTCGCCCCTTGAGCATTTATAACCGCGGGCATGAGGTGGGCTCCGGACCGCGCCCTCTGCAAGTCACGATGCATCCTAGGCGCTGCCGTAAATGACCGCATTCGGTTGGTACCCCTTCTAATAACCGCAAAGGGATCCGGCTATCAGTTGGATCGCGTGCGAGGGATCAATAATGCAAAAAACGAGGAAAAAGCAGCCACTCTTCATCTTCTCTCTGGTTATACTCCTCATGATACCATTTACGTTCGTATCATCCTTGAGGAATGCGGCAGATGCATGTTTTGTCCGAGGAGATGCACGAACGAGCATTACTGGCTTCACGCACATTAAGGCCGTAAACATTTCACCTGCAACCCCGCTTGCTGATTATGTGATACGCGTCAACATTAACATGTCCTTTAATTACGCCGCTTGCCAGGCCGACGGGGACGATGTCCGGTTCTTCGACAACAATGATGCGCCCTTGCCCTTCTGGATCGAAAAGTGGACGAGCGGCGGCGACTCGATCATCTGGGTGAAGATCCCCGCCGCGGGCACGACGAGCATCAAGATGGCCTACGGGAACGCGACCATCGGCGCTGGTTCTGACGGCGAGGCGACGTTTCCCTTCTTCGACGACTTCACGGGAACTACGATCGATAGCACGAAATGGACAACCGGGCACACCACCTATGGAAGCATCACCTTGAACACGGCAGCGGACACGGTCACTGTGCTTTCGACAACGCCATCGAACTGCCGGATGTCCGCGTTCGAGGGCATGCACGATGGCTACGCGACGGGCAGTGCATATGGCACCTACTTGTCCCGGGGGATATTCGCGGGTAATGACGGCTTTACCACGCTGAATGGTACGACGGGAACGGCGTATGCGGAGTCATCGAAACAAGTCACGACGTATCCTTATAGCGCCACGTGGTGCACGAAGGAATACGATTTCGTGAGCCAGAGCCTCGGGCGGTTCTCGTACGGAAACGACACGTGGAACACGACCCACGCGACACACCTTCCACAAGCAAGTGTGCCGGTCAACTTCTTCGCCCGCGGGATGTTGTACGGGACCGGGGCGAACCACGGGGCGTGGCTCAAGTCAAAGGTTTCGTGGTACCCCGATGGCACGAACGGGTATGCCATGCGCACCCTCTCCAAGATGTATTACGATTATCAAGTAGAATCGGGAGCCGATCCGTGCTATATCGTCGTGGACTGGGTTTTCATCCGCAGGGTCTCTGCGGTTGAATCGTATACATGGCTGGTCGACTCGCCAGCGCCATCGAACCCCAGCATCGCGGGTTTCTCGCACATCGAGCAAGTTCAGCTCCAACCCGCCACTCCCATGGACAACTACACCATCCGGCTGGACTTGAACGCGTCCTTCGACTACGCGGCTTGCCAGGCCGACGGGGACGACGTCCGGTTCTTCGACAGCTCCAACGCCACCCTGCCCTTCTGGATCGAGAAATGGACGAGCGGCGGCGACTCGATCATCTGGGTCAAGATTCCGGCGGCGGGCACGACGAGCATCAAGATGGCTTACGGGAACGCGACCATCGGCCCCGGATCCAGCGGCGAGGCGACGTTTCCCCTCTTCGACGACTTCAACGATCCCACGTTGAGGCCGAGCTGGGTCTCGCACGCGGGCCAGCAATACACGACGATGATCCTCGGGACGACAAGGGACGGGGCTTCGGTGATCAGCTTGCGCTCCAAGACACCTGTACCCTGGGGCATGGGAACCTACCACGGGTTCCACGATACTGTCGTCGCCGAGGGAGGGACGGGATACGCCAGCGCCACTTATAACGGCACGTACGGCTATTGCGGTTACTTCATTACGGCAAATCCATACCCGAATAGAACCATGACGCCCGTCACGGAAATTCAAGACGTCTTCGCTGGCTGGTCGAGATCCGAATATGCCTGGTACAACAGCAACTTGTCCACGTATTCGTTGGTCATCGAAGGATCGGGGCACCAGGTGGCCTTGACGCACACGACTCACGTGCCGTCGGTCGCCTTGCCCGTGAACTTGATGGCGCGGGCCGTCTATTATGGCCCAGGCAAGCATTACGGCACCTGGATCACGTCCAACGCATCGTTTCTACCCGACGCGTCTGGAGAGTTCGGATACGCGGTCACCGTGCGCTCCTATGACAAGTACGATAGGAACTTGCCGACGACCTACGACGAGGCAATACTCGACGTGGATTACGTGTTCGTGCGGAAATGTTTCGCGGTGGAGCCAGTTGCGATCTTGCCGGCAACGAGTCAAGATTCAAATCCTCCGACGATTACCTTGTCTGGTTATCCGGGATCCTCGATCGAACAGGGCAACGTGGCATTTTGCAATTGGACGCTTTCAGACGCGCACCCGGCGACCTACACGTTGTACTTGAACGGCGTGGCAATCCGGTCGGGTTCCTATAACTCGGGCGATTGCATATCCGTGCAAATCGACTCGACAACCATCGGGCAGCTCAATTACACCATAATCGCACGGGATGTATTCGGAAACGTGGGGAGCAGTGAGAAGCGGATAACGGTCGTGAACCGCACGGACGGTGGCATTCTCTTGACAGTCGGCCTCAATGTCATCAACCGGAACGGCACCCACGGCGTGATCTTGACGCTCAACATGAGCCACTGGGCAGTTCTCTATCTAACCGTGAGCCTGACCACGACCAACTCGTCCCAGCTGCTTCCGGGTGCATTACCGGCGGGGCTTGTCATCGCGTTGCCCGTGGCATTTAACTTTAACCTTACAAACTCGAGTGCATTGCGCGATTGCTTCGTGCGTGTATACTATGACCAGGCCCTCATCGCCAATCAAGTGAGCGAGGCGGACTTGGCAGTGCTGCGCTGGGACGGGGCAAAGTCAGCCTGGGTCACTTCAGCCGCGGGGATGAGCCGCTGCCGGAACTACATCGACATCGGCTTGTCGGAGAACGGGCTGCACGTCATCGTTAGCACGCCAAAGAAAAACCACGACCCGATTCTCGTCATCGTTCTCATCGGTATCGCGGGAGGCATCGTATCCACGGCCGGGTATAGTTATTCCAGGAGGAAATCCATGAAGATCAGCGCCAGCGGGAGAACCATTACCTTGGCACCGCTTGCAGGGGCATTGATGGCCCCTAGAAAGATCCCATGTGATGGGAATGGCAAGCACCTCAATTCTTTGCAAGGCAGCGCTTTTGCTGAAAGTCAAGGCACACCGGCGACGGCTATGAGTCAAGAAATGGCAATGCTAAAACTGATTGACGCGCTTGGGATGCCTATACAAGCACGTGCTGTAAAAGTCTCGGTCCGGTGTGTCTTGCACAAAGGCCCGATCTCGGGGACTGTTCACGCGTGCAAGCTTTGCGGTGCATCGTATTGCAAGACGTGCATGGCAACCCTGGTCGAGATCGATGAGCCATGCTGGGCTTGTAAGCAGGAGATGCTGCCCGAAGCAAAATAAATATCCGCTTACCTTTTTGTAGATTTTATGTAATACCATCAATATTATCCCGATTCAATACCGGCCATGAACAAGGTGGGATTGTTAAACAGCAGATGGATGGTTTGTTGATGCACTCTTACTTGTCATACACCACTGGCCATAGCAAAACCGGTTTCAGATGAGGCGGGGTTATTAGAGGCACTCTAGACAGTTGTTATAACAGAAGACTATTCTGGGTGATCTTTCAATTGATTAAAAGAAACACGACCATCCCCCTTTTTACCGTTCTATTGGCCATTCTCTTTGTGCTCCCATCGATCCTATCCTTTTCACTCGGAAGTCGTGAAAAAACGAGTAAATTCCAAGGCATCATACTTCCGAGCACCAATGGGTTTGCAAGCACGGAGATCGTGAATATTTCACCAGCAACGCCATCAGCGGATTACACCATACGCTTGAATCTAAATTCGGCGTTCAATTATACGGCGTGCCAGGCGGACGGCGACGACGTGCGGTTTTTCGACAACAGTGATGCACCCTTGTCCTTCTGGGTCGAAAAATGGACGAGCGGCGGCGACTCGATCATCTGGGTCAAGATACCGGCGGCGGGCACGACGAGCATCAAGATGGCATACGGGAACGCGACTATCGGCGCTGGTTCTGACGGCGAGGCGACGTTCCCCTTCTTCGACGACTTCTCAGGCGCGTCCATCGACTCTGCCAAGTGGACCGTGGAGACCGACGCGTACAGCACCGCGACCATTGTCGGGGGAATGGCCCACCTCCAATCCCTCACGCCGAGCCCGTGGGGCTCGTTCACGTGCTTGGGGTTCTCGGATTTCAAGGTCAAACATGGCATGGCGAATGGCATGGACGCCAACAACTCGGTCTATCGGTGTTGGGCTAACCTAGAGTCAAGGAGAAACGACGTACCATCAGTGACGGCCATCGCGAAAAACATGACATGGATCTTGATGGATTACAAGTGGATCAGCGATGTGAGATCGATGTTCAGCGAGAACGAGTCCCTCGTTGCAAGCCACACCGCGAATGTTCCTACCGTGTCGCTTCCCGTGGTGTTCGCGGCGAGGTGCATCGGGGGTGCCGCGAGCTATGCTGCCTTGATACGATCCAAGACGACATTTGCGCCCGGTTATGCAGTTCGCTCGAAGGCCTATTTCCAGTACGATTTTGACGCGATCGTTCCAAGCATGGAACCCGTTGTCGACGTGGATTGGGTGGTCGTGCGCAAGGTAGCGGCCGTCGAGCCATTTGCCTGGATCGGACCATCCGTGCCCCAAGAACCTCAAGAACCACAACCGCAGATTTCTGACTTCTCGCATGTCGATCAAGTCTCCATCACACCTGCCACGCCAGTCACCGATTATGCAATCCGGCTGAATCTCGATTCCTCGACAATACGGGAGTTAATTTAGGTCGCTTACCATTTATTTTTGTCTCTCCGACGAAACTCTGCCTTTCTCGGCCGGGCATTCCACGTTCAGCCCGTGAACGACCGATAGATTCAAATTCTTCAAAGACGGGTATGATATCATGGTCATCGCAGAGAATCCAGAAGTAAAAGTGGAGTATAGCACTGTCTCCGATAAAGATTCCAAGCCGTCCGTTTGTACCAAATGCGGTTGCGAAGATCTGATATGCCGAACGCATCAACTCGTTGATCGACAAGATCTCGGGACGCCAACCATCAAGCGAATCCAACGACACGAATGGGTGTACTGGGAATGCAAGAAATGTGGAAATCAATTCTCAGTCCAAAATCCCGCGGTTGAGTTTGATTGTAGCTTTACTCG
>JAUQYZ010000360.1 GCA_030587475.1 Candidatus Sigynarchaeum calidifontis | reverse complement strand
GGAATTGAAGAATATTTTCCAAGTGTTGAAGATAAGATGGGAATATTTCGATATCGAACTTCTAACTACAGGTAGCTCACAAACAAGTTCAAACAAATCGACGAGGGGGTGATTTCAAAAGTAAGAATTGAAGATAGCGTGAGAATCAATAAATATAATCTCATGACAGCCCCGTTTAACAAAAAATGGACAGCTTGAAGATTAGTACATTAATTATTTAGGACATGGATCACGTACTTACTTTCGAAGTTAAGTATAAACATCAACGTCGACGCAGAAGTCTAAAGCCTCAATTACATCATTCCGAGAGTCTTCGGATTAGTATCGGACTAATAAAATATAAAAGGATTAGCTGAATTAACCCGAATTCAATATTCACGTTAAAATCGATAAAGAGAATTATAGTTATGGTAATTCAGAGAGATTTATGCCTTGCCCTCTGATCCAAGTACCGTCTTGTTCTTGTCCATGATCATCTTGATGAGCTCGTCGCGCGCGGGGCCGAGGTACTTCCGCGGGTCGAATTCGGCGGGTTTCTCGGCGAAGGTCTTCCGGATGATGGCCGTGACAACGAGGCGGCCGTCGGAATCGATGTTGATCTTGGAAACGCCCATGGAAGCGGCTTTACGAAGCTGGTCCTCGGGAACGCCGATCGCGTTTTCCATCTTGCCCCCGAACTTGTTGATCATGTCGACGTATTGCGTGAGCACGGACGACGCGCCGTGCAGGACGATCGGCAGGTCCGGGAGGCGCTTCCGGACATCCTGGAGGATGTCGAGGCGCAGCTCGGTCTTCTGGCCGGGCTTGAACTTGTATGCGCCGTGGCTCGTGCCGATGGCGATGGCAAGCGAGTCGACGCCCGTGCCCTTCGCAAACATCTCGACGTCCTCGGGCCTCGTGTAGGTTGTCTTCTCGGCGGAAACGTTGTCCTCCTTGCCGGCAAGGATGCCCAGCTCGCCTTCCACCTGCACGCCGAACTCGTGCGCGTATTCAACGACCCTCTTGGTCTCCTCGATGTTTTTCTCGATCGGGTCGTGCGACCGATCGATCATGACCGAGCTGAAGCCGTTGTCGATGCATGCCTTGCAAATCTCGAAGTCCTCGCCGTGATCGAGGTGCAACGAGATCGGGACGTGCTTGAGCTTGAGCGAGTCCGCGAGCTCGTTCGCTAACTTGACGCCACCCTCGGCCATGTAACGCAATAACGTCCCATTCGCGTACTCGCGCGCTCCTTTCGATACTTGAAGGATGACGGGACTTTGACTTTTGACGCAACCTGTCAAAATCGCTTGTAATTGCTCCATGTTGTTGAAATTGTATCCCGGAACCGCGTAACCACCTTTCAGCGCGCTCTGCAGCATCTGCTTGTGGTCTGCGAGCCCGATTTCTTTCCACGTGACCATGTGCTCCAACCTTGTGTTCCTTGTAAGATATCCTTGGATAATGCGGCATTCGATGCTTAATGTTTTTTCGCAAGTCTATCAGCTTTGTTTTTGAAGCCAGACCGCGGTCATCCCGATCATGAATGCATCGAGCAACCATCCAACCCGTGTACGCAGCCTGGCGAGCGCGCAGCTCGCCGCCGCCATCGGTGTCCTCATCTCTCAAGCGCTCACGATGCAACGATCGTTGAAAAGCCCGGCCATCTCGGATTTCATCGGCATCGGGGTTTGCTGGGTGTTGCTCCCGATCCTCGTCACCCTGGCCTGGTTCAAGTGGCGGGACTCGAAGTTCACGGCGAGCGGTGACGCGTGGTGCCTCTCCATCGGCGCACTCTTGCAGTCGGTCATGCTCGTTGCCTGGCCGGCCACGACCATGCCGAGCACCTTGTTTTTCTGGATAAACGACACCCTCGTGACCCTCACGGGCGGGTGGATCCAGTCGGCGATCATCGGCATCGCGCTGTGCCTCGGGGTTCACGCCGTCGCGTTCTCAGGTACGGGGAAGGACTATAGCAGCGCGAATACCCCCGCCTGCTTCGCGCTCGCGATCGGGGCTGGTACGGCGCTCGGCGGTTTCGGGCTGTTCCTCGCCACCTATTGTGGCTGGACCATGTATCTATTTCCTTCGATTATATCCTGGCTCATAATTGGCTTCTACCGTTTCTACCAGCAGCTGTCAAGGTCATCAATGAAAGCGGGTAACACTTCGATCGAAAATAATAAAACCGTAACGCCCACCGCCAAGATCGTAGACGTGTCGACGCGTCTTGCTGGGTGGGCCGGCGCCATATTTAGCATAATCCCGGTGTTGCTCTTTTCCATGAATTTTCAGCGGCATCGTTATGCCGCGGGATATTGGTTCCCGCTGGTATTCGTTGGTATGATTTCCACAGGATGCGTGCTCGTGTATCGCGGTATAGAATCAAGAATACGTTCCCAGGGTTTAATACCAGAACACCATCTCTGTCTAGCCTTGGCTCTTGTTTTCGATGTAATGCTCGTTATTCCGCTAGCTCTTGCCAGACCAGACGAGGCCGCTGCATTCTACAAGTCGTGGATATTTTTATTGTTAGGGTGCGGGTCGGTGGTAACGTGCTTACCCGCCATCGGAAACGCACTCGCCAGGTTATCGGCACGTGAAGAATACGATACCGCACCAGGACGCGCATTCGGCAGGATATTTTTCTCTGGTATCTTGATTGCAATAATCGCCGTCGTTTTTTTGCTCGAAGGTACCTCGATGATCTTCAGCTGGAATTTCGGTGATGATCAAGCCTGGATTATCTCGGCGATCGCCATAGGTATGGGTGCCATTCTCTTCATCGTAGTGATCGTCATCGACGTGATATGTCTAGTAAAAGACATCAAGGAGATGCGCCGGAAGTGGTCAATTCGGGAAAGATGATATCGTTCGCATCGATCTTGCTTGCGATAACGATCTTGACTTTTATGCTGCCAGCTATTTTGGCGACCGCTTCTGGAAAGACCGGTGGTACGAACGGGCCGACCTTCCCGGTCAGCCAACAAGTCCCGATCGGATCGCCGTTCGGCGTTTGCCACGGCGAGCTGGAAAATGACACGATCATCGCGCGATCCGCTATCGCCCGAACTGGCATGGCGTGGAACCGCAAGGATTTCCCGTGGAGCCATTTCCAGCCCGTCCCCACAGACAATTTCTCGCGCATTGCCGACCCGAATGATTACTACCAGAAGTTCATCGCCAATATGACCGCGCTCGGTATCAAGATGCTCCCCATCCTTGACTACGGCGTGTGGTGGCTTGATCCCAATGGCTGGTATATCCCCCCGGCAAACATTTCTCGCTGGCAGCAATTTGTTTACGCGTCCGTGACCGAGTATCAAGATCGCATGCAGCTCTGGGAAGTTTGGAACGAGCCAAACAATCAATATGGAAACGAGAAAGGCACGTGGGAGGATTTTTTTCTCGTGCTCATCACTGCCGCGCGCACGATCAAGCTCGTGAACGACTCGCTCGACGTGCTCGTGGGCGGGCTCGGAGGCAAGCATGAATTTGAATTCCTCGATGCACTCATGAAGAACCTGACGGGCACACCGGCGAACGTGCCGGGATATGCCACCGCGAAGGACCTGTTCATCGGCATCGCCTTCCACCCGTACAACGGCGTTCCCGAGGATCTCGCATATAGCCTATCACGGTATGACGAGATCCTTTCTCGGTACAACTGGACGGCCCGGCAAGGCGCCCGCCACTGGATCACGGAGATCGGGGGCGAGACAGACGACCCGGCGGACGGCACGGGGGGATTCCTGGTCGATCCTCAGCGCGAGCTCGCCACGATGGTCATCAAGCAGGCCACGATCGCAACGACCTGGCGGGTCGACGGGCTGATCTGGTACGAGTATCGGGATGACAGCCCACCCGGCGTGTTTATGTCCGATTTCGGGCACATGGGCATCATTTTCAACGACGGCACGTGGAAACCAGCAGCCCACGCGTGGAACTGGACGAATAGATTTCTCGGAAATGGCCACGTGGATATGATGCCCGTGCCACTCCCCGACACGATAGCGGGCATCGTGGCAAGAGACGAGCAGCACTACGGCGGGCTGGAGCGCTGGATCATCGTGGCGTGGAACCCTCGACATCACGGGACAGTGTATGCCAGTATCCAGTTCACCACGAACATCGCCAATGCCACGGAATTCGATCATGCATCGGCAAGCTCCGCCCGGGTGGCGTCAGCGGCCAATTTCGTGTCCATCAATGTCGGTCACGAGCCGGTACTGCTCGTGGTCGATTGCGCGCCCGGATCGAGTTGCACCTTCACGGCGAGCTCGGACGTGCTGGGTGGCGTCATGTGGGCGTTGCTTGGCGGTTCCGCGGTGCTTTTGGGGCTGGCCGTGGCCGTCCCGGCGCGGCGGCGAAACGTTTAATACCCATTTTGCGGGTTTGCCAATTGATTCGAATTAGAGGCGAATAATACGCGCGTTCCATTGAAATCGGATTCTATGTCGGCGATCGTCGCCGACAACGAGAAGTTCCTTTTCAAGCATCGACAGGGGTATAACGGCATCGCACGGCTCTCCTTGCGAGGCGCCACAAGGCCGGGCAAGGGAGGAAAAAACATCTTCGTGCCTGCATATGCTGGATTAAACTTAGAACACTATTTCGACGAGCAAGACAGGGAACGGGAGGTGCTGTTCCACCCGAGACGCCACCCCATGGTGCTCGCCAAGTGGAAGGAGGTCAACAGCGCCGTGCTCACGCAAGACCCGTTCCCGCCATGGAACGTCTCGTATGCGTCGACGATCGTCGTATCCGGCAGCAGCCGCATCGATTTCTCGATGGAGATCACGCCGCGCGACAAGGAAATCGAGAAATCCAGCTTCCTCGGCGCGTTCTGGGCGAGTTACATCGACCACCCGGCGCAGGGCGGCATCAACATCATGGGCCACGCGCGCGGCGAGAAACCCGCGGATAAACGCTGGATCTACGTCGAAACGGCGGTGCACGGCGAGAAAAGCTCGATCATGCCCGCTGCGGCGAGTTTCGTCCCCGTGTTCGCCCCGGGTCTACCGAAGCACTGGCTCTTCGCGGGCAAGGGGGACTACGTGCACGACATCCCGCTGTTTTACGGAGTTTCCGGGGGAACCTTGCTGGCCTTCATGTTCAAGGACAAGGAGCGCGTCTGGTTCGCGCACTCGCCATCCGGGGGCGGTTCTGGATGCCCGGCATGGGATTTCTTCGCCCTTTTCCCTTCGCCGCGCTACGGCGAGACGTACAAGGTGCAAGGCCGGCTCGTCGCGAAGCCGTTCGTGTCGGCGAGCGACGTCCTCGCGGAATACGAGGCCTTCGAGCACGGCACGTGAGGTTCTCGCGATACCAGCCTTATGCAATATTATGAGACTGTAGGATGTTGCTTTTTAAACCGCTATCATTGCAATGCATCGTGCCCGGTTGATGACCATGACGAGTGCGCGCCAAGCGATCCGGTGGGACAATGGCGAAGTGCCGTTCCCTTGGTTGAAATCGTGGATGCATCAACGTATCCCGATCCCGGCCAATTCTGAAGGCAGCGCGAAAAATAAACATCGACATCACCACGAGGGGCACGGTGTCGCGCAATCCTTGCTCACGCGCTTCTTGAAGCGTACGCATCTCCTCCGGCATCGATGGGTCGCCTACCGGATCGTCATGGGTGCCGTCTACCTGTACATGCGCGTTTTCCATCGCCTCGAGACCCGCGGGGATTGCAACATTCCCAAGAGGAGCGGCATCTTCTACTTGCTCCACAACGGGGACAATGATGTCATCATCTTCCTCGGCGCCTTCAAGCAGCCGGTCGGGGTCTTCACGGACATAGGGACAGGTATTTTTCCCGACATGATGGAGCGATTTTTCGGCTTCGTGACGCGCCAGGGCACGAGGGACGTCATGGTCGAGAAGATGATCCGTACGATCTGGCAGAAAAACAGGTATTTTGTCATATGGCCCGAAGGAACGCCGAGCAGGGACGGGCGACCGCAGCAGGCCTTTTCCGGGATCGTCCGTGTCTACGCGACCTTGAACGCGAAGAAAGACATCATCCCCTTCGTTCCCGTGCTCGCGCGCGGCGGGGAGCTGTTCAGAAACAAGAACCCGCGTAAGCTGCAAAAATACCTCATCGAGTATCTCAAGCCTATCTACATCCCGCGGGGTTGGTTGGCGAAGCCCGAAGATGGGGGAAAAACGCCGCGGGAGATCATCGACGCGCTCATGCTCGTGCTCGCGCGCAAGGTCGGGTACACGACGCTCAAGAAGAACTACGCGCTCGAGCGCCGGCGGTATGCCGGGGGTCGCCCGTGGCGGGAATGAAGCAAATTGCCATCAAGAGTCACTCTTGATCGAACGGGTTCTCATCTGGCTTCTTCACGTCCGCGAAAAACAGGCCGGTGTCGACCCCGTTCTCTTTCAATGCGGCCATGATCGCGCGGCTGGCAGGCTGGATGGGGTTGCCCTTGACCTCGATGTGTTTCAAGTCGGCCAGCTCCTTCAAGTCGTCGGGCAGTACCGTGATGCGGTTTGCAAGCATGTCGATGCGCTGGATGCCTTTCGGGAACATGGGCACGGTTTCGAGCAAGTTCATGTCGGCATTGAACGCCCGCAAGGATGACAGCTCGTGGAACGGCTCGGGCATCGATGAGATGTAGTTCTTGCTTGCGTTCAGTACCTTTAACTCCTTCAAGCCAAGGAAAGACGCGGGAAGCGACTCGATCTTGTTCTCTTGGAAGTGGAGCTCCTTGAGATGTAGATGGCCGATGGACGATGGCAACACGCGGAGATCGTTCTTGTACACGAGCAGCTGTTCCAGCGACTTGAGGTTGCCGATGGAGTCTGGCAATTGCTTGATATTGTTCTTGCCGAGTTCCAAAACTTGCAATGACTCGAGGTTGCCGATGGAATCGGGAAGGGTCTCTATCGCGTTGTCCTGGAGGTACAAGGTCTTCAACTTGGCGAGCTTCCCGATCGACGCCGGCAAGCTGGCGAGCTTGTTGCTCGACACGTTGAGCAGCTCGAGCGATTGCAAGTTGCCGATGCTCTCGGGCAGCGCCGTGAGCGAGTTCCCCGACACTGCCTCCTCGCCCGGCGCTCTTTCATTTCCCGTCAGGTAAAGCTTCTTGAGCTGGGCAAGGTTCCCGATGCTCTCGGGGAGGCAGGCGAGTTGGTTGCGCCACAGGTCGAGCTTCTGGAGACTAGCGAGCTGGTCAATGCCATCCGGGATGGACTTTATCCGGTTGTCGACGAGATACAAGATCTTTAAGGCTCCCAGCTCCAGGATGGCAGCCGGAACGTTCTCGATGCCACATCCATGCAAGCTCAACCCGACCGCCTCGCGCTTGGAGTTGTACATCACACCCGTGGCTTCCTCCGTGACGAAACGGGACTCGGGTATCGGTACCTTGATTTCCGTGGCGAGCTGGCCGATCGTTTGCTCATCGATTGTGTTCGCCATAACAATTCATCATGAAATCGCGTGTTAAATGCATTGTGTAATCGAGGTGGGAAGAAAGGTAGAAGAGATGGTATATTTTAATTTGCTCCGGCCAACCAGGAGGTCATGAGAAAAGGGCATTTGACGGATTTACTTATCTACATCTGTATTTCGAGCTGTATAATCGTGTCTGGAATTGCTTCGCCAGTTAATGCTGCAAGGCCAAGCCGAATGGCAAATGTGCTCGTTTTTTCAACTCTTCCAAGTACCCCGCTCATCACGTCGCTCGGCGTGGACACGGACGCCATCAACGTGACGGTCGTCACGAGAGAGAGGCTCGCGCTGATGTCGCTTGCACAGTTCAACACGACGCTGGCATTGGCCGATGTCATATTCGTGGATCGATTCCTTCCCGGGAACATTAGTTTCTTGGACTTGCTCGTCAGCCACGTCAACGGCACGCTCGGCAACGATGGTCTCGTCATGTTCGGGATTTTGCAGAAGGATAGCACGCCCGGCAATGGCGACTTCACGGCCGCGCAAGTCAACACCATAGCACCCTTGTTGCCGGTGGACCTCGCCGCAACTTATGTCAATTCCACGAGCGACTCTGCATCCATAGATTATAGCATCCAGGTGAAGGTCACGGCGTCCATCCCCACGAGCTCGTCTATCTTGACGAAATACATCCCGTGGGGGACGTGCCCGTTGATCGATCGCCGGGTCGTGGTCGAGGCCAAGCCCGGTGCAACCCCCGTGATCACCGACCTGGTCGAGCAAAAGTCCATCTTGTCCGAGTGGGTGTTCGGGCCCTCTGGGGCGAGGGTGATGTTCTTCTCCATGGAAATAACCGAGAACAACATCGGCTTCACGGTCTTTCCGTATTTCAACTACTTGATGTACGTGTGTACCTTCCACGTCACGAGCGGATACTCCGACGATCTCATCGAGTCGTGGGAGGAATGGCCTTACTCGCCGATACCAAGGGGGCCAGCCGTGGCAGTCTGGTTCGTCATGATAGGCGCGCTGTGGATCATCACGTTCTGGATCTACTTCAAAAACAAGAAGCGGGGGAAGATCGACTCGAACACGATCGCCGCGCGCGGACCCGGAGCAGGGCAGCCCGCGGGTGGAACAACCGGAGAAGGAGGGAAGCCCCGTGAGTGAGAAAACAGGCAAGGGAAAAAAACAAGGGTACATCGCCCGGATCCGCGAGCAAAAAGCGAAAGAAAAGGCCGAGGCGCAATCGTATTGGAAAATGGCAGGTTTCCATAGGCCATTGGCGGGATTCTGGTTCAACTACGCCTTGCTCTTGATCATCGCCCTTCCTGGCCTCTTGATCATCGGCGTGGTGCTCCCAGCCTTGTTGCCCTACCCGGACGCACTCGGGTTCAACAACGTGACGACGAGCATGCTCGCGCCGCTCTTCCTCTTCGCGGATTTCGGGATCAAGGAGGCCGTCGACCGGTACATAGCACAGTATTCGGAAACGGAGCCGCGCAAGGCCATCCGCTATGCGTGCTTCTATTGGTACTACCAGATGTTCACAGGCATCGTGCAAGTCACGGCAGTTTCGATCGTGGCCGTGACCGTTCTCCCGAAAACTAACTTGAGTTACGCTGGCTGGTTCTTCCTCGTCTACATCATGATTCAATGGCCGGGCACGCCGGCGTTGTTCATGACTTGCCTAGAAGGGTTCCATCGTTTTGATAAAGCAAACGTGTTACTCGTCATCCAGAACGTCGTCATCCAGACGGTAACGCAAGTTAGCTTCGTGATGCTCGGCCGGTGGCTCGGCACGATTTATCCGGCCATCGGGCCGCTTATGGGTTGCGTGATGGGCTTCATCTTCGGATCCTATCTCGACGACATTATCGCTATGTTCGTCGGGGCACATCTCTTCAAGAAAGTGCTCGAGCCGTTCGGCCTCAAGCTCGGGGACGTGCTGCGCGTCGATTTCGACCGGCAGCTCGCGAAGGAGGTCTTGCTCTACGGCGGCAAGGTTCTACCAAGCGGCTTGTCCTACGTCGTCGTGAACATGGTCATCACGCTCATGGTCAGCAGCTGGCTTTGGAACTATTCGGCCTTACTCGGGCTGTACACGATAGGTGCTGGCCTCGTCGGTGCGCTCGGCGTGTCATTTTCGACTTCCCCGCCCATCTCGGAAGCGTATAACAACAATAAGAAGGAATTGGCACTGTTCATCATCAGGTCGCAGTTCCAGTGGTGGGGGATCTTGTCCATGGGCGTGCTCATGGCCCCGATCCTCTTCTTGATCCCCGACATCGTCGTGAAGTTCGTGCCGAACTATGCCGGGGTGAACGAGATGGTGTTCCCTCTATTTTTAGGGGCATACATATTGTTCCCGACCAACTTCGCGGGTAGCATCTGTCAGGCATGTAACTTGCCGCAGCACAGCACGTTCATGAACTTCATCGAGCAAGGGTCGCGGGTGATTTTCTACTTTCTCGCCCTGGCCCCGTGGACGTTCCGCGCGTGGTTCGGCGAGCCCGTCGCGTATTGGATGTGGTTATTTGCCGAGGCGCCGGCCTACGCTCTCAAAGGTGTCTACGGCTGGTATATCATCAAGAAAAAATTGTTCCCAGGCCAGAGAATCGGGTTCCCGGTCTATAAGACGATCATCGCCCCTTTCCTATGCATGGTTCCGTTTGCCTTGCTTTACGCGTTTGTGATGAAACCATTTTTCTTCACGATATACGACATGTCGGAAGCGGCGAGTTACGGCCTTGCGGCGCTTTACCTCATGCTGCTGCTGTTCATATTCCCTATATTCATCATCATGCCGCTCTATGGCCTTTTAGGCGCGTGGGACCAGCAGTCACTCGAGGACTTCCGCCGCGCAGCGCTCATGTCGGGACCTTCGAAGTTCCTCGTGAAGGCGCTATACAACGGCGCCCGTATAGGTCATAAAATATCGCCGTTCAAGGGCCGATCGGTCATCCCTTTCGAGCGTGCCATGCAAGATGCGGCCGAGATCACCGAATCTCGAAGGATAAACGAGGAGAAGGCGGGAAAACCTTAAATCGCGCGATATAACTATGCAATTGAATGACAACTACGATTCCATCCCTTTTTTTGTATCGCGCCCGGATATCGTACCCGATCACCCGGCGTCGTCGTTCTTAGCACCCCCCGGGCTCCCTTCTGTTTCCGAGATCTGCTTGGGAACGACCTTTCCACCACCAGCGGCCTTCGCATCCTTCTTTCGTGATCTCAAGTTAAGCCAGAACATCACGACGACAAGCGCGCCGGTCACGATGAGCAACGCCCACGGCGTGCCGCCGCCGAAACCAGGGGAGAACGGCCATTCATTCCATGACTCGATGAACGCGTCGGAATAGTTACTCATCGCGTGGAACGTGCACACGTACATGAAGTACGCGAAATAGGGAAAAGAGGTAAAGAGAAAATTGTGATCGGTGATCTCCATCGAGAAGAACATGACACTAGAATCATTGTCGCCGATGAACCATTCCGCGAGGATCGTCTCCGCGCCTGTCGTGGACGTGAGCACGAGGGTCGCGTTTGGCTTCATCGTGACCAACAGCCGCCGGTCGATCAGCGGGCACGAGTTCCACGGGATGCAATTCACCAGCAAGGATGAGTTTTCGGGCACGCCAGATGCCGTCTCGACCTGGATCGCGAAGCCAGGGGCACTCGAATTCCCCGTGGAATTCACGTATCCGGTCGTGAGGTTAACGGGGAGGACGGGGGCGATCGCGTTCACTTGCGCTGCGGAAAAATCGCCTTCGCCGGGAACGGTACCGTTTTGCAAGATCCCGAACATTACGAGGCCATCGTTGCCGAACGTGCCGTTGACATGGCTGACGAGTAAATGCAAAAAACTAAGATTCCCGGGAAGGAATCGATCCACGAATATGACATCGGCCAATGCCAGCGTCGTGTTGAACTGTGCAAGCGACATCAGCGCGAGCGACTCGCTCGTGACGACCGTCACGTTGATGGCTTCCGTGTCCACCCCGAGTGCAATGGTGAGGGGGGTTCGAGCCGCCGTGGAGAACACGAGCACGCTGGCCATTCTATCAGGGCGACCGGCGGCCACGGGAATCGCGAGACCGGGCAGCAAGAAGGTAAAAACAAGGCACGCCAATACAGGCATAGCACGCCGCTTGGGGGTCCTCGATCCCGTGATGAATCGCCTCGCCAGCATCGTATAGATTGGTTTCAATGGCTGACGTCGCCTCCTCCATCGTGCTTGCCCTCTCTGAACTGCTTGATGCGCCGGATTACGTCGCCGGCGAGGAACTGCTTGATGAGCCACTCCAGGCTGCATTTGCCGTGTATTTTCTTGTCCCAGTACCAGATCCCGCCCATGTAGAAGAGGGCCACGGCACCATATAGCGCCATGAATGCCAGAAATCCCGCGTTCAAGGGGAACAACGCCGCGACCGCGTGGGTGATGAAGACCGTGAGCGAATACGAGCCGAAAGTTGCCAGAAAATCCACGAAAGCTCGTTTTCGAGGATGGAGGTCAACGACCCACGTCCCGCCGAGTTCAAGGAGAGAGACGATCCCGAATGAATAGAGCACGTAGCTGGGGTTGGCCGGTTGCAGGAAAAGCGGAAAACCACCAATAGTGGGATCCCAGACGCGGAATGCGTCGGCATGAACGAGATCCAGGTATTCCATCTGGTTGATGGCCCCGGGACTCGGCGTGATGCCCATGATAATCCCGGTGCATGTCATCAAGGTCGACACGACCGCGATTCGCCGCATCTCGGCCTTGACCTTCTCCAGCTGGATCGATGCGGCTGGCACAGCGAGCATCTTGATGAGATTCCGGTAGACGGCGTTCACGATGAAGACCAAGGCTATGTATGGCACGAGGGGGGACATCGAGTTCTCGAACATGAGCAAGAAATAGAGCAAGGCCACGGGTGATGCGATTTGCGACAAGGAGAGGTCACCAAACGTGTAATCGACCCCGAGCGCGCGGCATTCCGCCGTGAACGCGTTCAAAACCAGGTAATACGTCGCGAAGATACTGGCGGCCAGGGCCACCTGGATGGCAGGATGGAGCCTTCGGCCGACGTAGATGACCATCTGCGCGAGGCCGAGGAACGTGAAGATGTTGCACGTAAGAAGCACCCGCAACAAGCTCGCGGCGAAAGGCACTGCCGGGTTGAAAACTTCTCCAGCAAGATTGATTAAGTTCAGGATGCTACCAATCCCAAGGAATACTAAGGAGCGCTTGATCATCCTGACCTGGAATGCCTTTTTATCCCCGTCTTTTTCCCGTATTTCGGCCGAAAGGAGGAAGCCAAAGATTGATACAAAAATGAAGTTGGCCGGGCCGAAAGGGCGCATGAAGAATATCGTCGCGAACGCTCGTATAGATATCCAGGTCCCGTCTTTCCACCACAAGGCCAGGTGCACCCACAATATCAACACGATGGCGAGCCCCTTCATGAAGTCGAGAAACTTGAACCGGGGAGGGGAGGTCATCTGTAATACCACCTGGCTTGCCATCACGTGAACGCTGAACCCGTCGAGTCAGATTCAATGGAGCGTGCGAGAAATTATTGCATCGTGGTGAAAAACCGCATCTATGCTTATTAACCTACAGCAGCAAGAGATCGACTATTGCATGGTGTATTTTCAACCAGAAAACACGGGATAGACCATCATGTCAGAATCGCTCGAGTTCATATACAAGAAGGAATTCTGGTACATTTCCGCGTTCGTGAACTCAAAGAACGTCGATATCGAAAAAAAGGGCCAGGAGATCGAGGATCTCTTCAAGAAGAAGATCTCGAGCATCACGGCCGCTGACCTAGGCAGGATACGAGGGCCGGATGCTGATAGGATCAAGGCTATAGCAGTCGACATGGCCCGGCACGCGGCTCTGCAAGTGAAATGGATCCGGTTCATCGAGGACTTCCCCTATATCGATGAAAACACGGAATACGAGTACGACATGCTCGGCTATTTCCAGGTCGAGCTCGAATACTACCGCGAGAGCCCGGAGAAGAAGGCGGCAATCACCCCCCTCATGATCCAGCAGGTACCCGGCATCATCCTTGCCATGCTCCAAGAATACGAGAAGAACGAGGAGAACGCGAGCCTCAACTTCGACACGGAAAGCCCCATCTACGTGTTCGCGACATCCGACAAGACGAAGCCCGTGGAGGTTTCTTGGTCAGAAGAGAACATCAAGAAATACAAGCGGTCGCTCGGCAACTGGATCGAGATCTACTCGGGCGCGTGGCCGGATTACAACGAACAACTATACGACCAGCGCATCGAAAACAACCTGTCGAATCGCCTTTCCGAGCTCCACTTCATCAAGCGCAACTCCGGCTTCATTTACATGGCCGAGGAGAATTACAAGCTGTTTTTCGACTCGTACATGCGCCAGTTCGTCCTCGATCCGACGCCGCGCATCCGCGCCATCCTGTTCGCGCTGATTTGCATCAACCACTCCCTCGACACGCTGTTCATGAAGCGACACACGGAATTCTTCGACACCGAGACCATCGAAAAGAAGCTGAACAACCTCCGGTTCCTCCGGGGCGTCTTGCAAACCAAGCTGAGCGTCATATACGACGAGCTGGATTACAACCGCCGTCAGCATTACACGGCAGTGCTCACGCACCTGATAAGAGAATTTGGACTGGACAAGATCTTGGCCCGTATCAATGAAAAATACGATACCATATACGGCACGATGCAGGAGCTGTACCAGAGGAAGACGGAAGAAGCTCAAGCAGACACGGAGCGGGGCTTGAAGTTCCTCAACTTGCTATTTGGACTGGGCATCATCGCGAACCTCGGGGACAGCATCGCCGTGGTTCTTCTCCAGCCCACCCCTACCGAAGCGGTTATTGGATTCATAGTTGGCTCGATCATCGCGGCGGTGCTGCTCGCGACCGTATTCGCGTTCATGAGGGCCAAGATCGCGAATAAAAAGAAAGGAATCGCCCGCACGGTCGATGTCGTGATATCGGATGACAAGGGTAACGTCGTGCTCGTCAAGAGGGATCGCCCGCCATTCTTGGGCTTCTACGCGCTCCCCGGCAGGTTCGTCTACGCCGACAAGGGCGAGTCGGAGAAGGATGCGATCGATGTAGCCCTCGCGGAGAAGGTCGGCGGCAAGGTGAAGATCGAGAAGAAGCAAGGGATCTACGACGCGCCGGGGCGCGATCCCCGCGGGAAGGTGGTGTCCACGGTATTCAAGTGCAAGCTGGTCTCCGCCGAGGGCATCAAGGCAGAGATCGTGCCTGTGGACAAGCTCAAGGAAATGAAGCTCGCCTTCGATCACAAGAAGATCCTCAAGGACGTGCTGAAGGACCGGAAGTAAAAACAACTCTTTCTCTTCCTTTATCCCGAACGCCGACAGCTGGAGACCGCCTGGAAATGACCCTGCCAGAAAAAACTCGCCTGGAATCGCTGCTCGAATGGGGGTACATGCACAATTTCATCGTTCCCCGTCTCATGCGCGGCTCGTTCAAGGCCCGCACCGCCAACTCGCCCATACTTGTTGATTGGAACAAGGGGATCAAGTTACTGAGCGTAGGTAACTCACACATCGATGCCGCATGGTTATGGCGCAAGGAGGATACACGCACGAAGAAGATCAACGTCACGTTCGACCGCGCGCTGCTGCACATGTCCCTGTACCCGGAATTCACCTATACGCAAAGCCAAGCCGTATACTACGCGTGGACAAAGGAATCGTATCCCGAAATCTGGACGGATATCAAGCAGCGGTTCGAGGAGGGGCGGTGGGAGGTGCTTGGCGGGGACTGGGTCGAGTGCGACGCGAACATGCCGTCGGGCGAGTCGCTCATCCGGCAGCGGGCGGCGGAGCCCGGCTCCGGCTCGCGTACGATCATGCGCATCGGCAAGGCCGGCGAGCGCCTCGTGCGGTACGCGTCGGTGACGACGGAAACATACAGGCATTTCGGTCGCATGGGATTGGGCGCCGTGTTCGGCAGCAAGAATCTCAAAGCCGTGGCAATCTCCGGCAAGGGTCACTATCCAGTTACAAATCTCAAGGAATACCGCAAGCTCTACGACGAGCTGTACCAGGCAGCCACGAAATCCCCCCTCATGAAAAAATACCACGATGTCGGGACATCCATCAACGTGAACGTGCTGAACGGGATCGGCGCGCTGCCGACCCGCAACGTCGCGTCGGGGAAGTTCGAGAAAGCCAAGACGATCTCGGGCGAGCACCTCGCGGAGAACTACCTCGGCCGGCGGCTCGCTTGCACGGGTTGCCCGGTGGCTTGCATCCACATCGCGAACCTCCGGGAGCCGTATGAAGACGAGCCTTACTTTTACAAGACAACGCCGGTCTCCTACGATCACGAGCTCATCTTCGCGGCCGGATCGATGCTTGGCATAGGGAATACCGAGCACTTCCTCAAGCTATGCGATGCCATCGACAAGGTTGGCCTCGACGTGATCTCTGCCGGGGTGACCATGGCCTGGGCGACCGAGGCATTCAAGAAGGGCATGATCACGGAGCAGCAGACCGCGGGCATCAAGCCCGAGTGGGGCGACCACCTCGCGTATATGTTGATGGCAAAGAACATCGTCGACCAGCCGAACGAGTTCTACCAGGACATCGCTAAGGGTGTTTACTTCGCGTCGAGGAAGTACGGTGGGAAGGAGTTCGCCATGACCTTCGGGAAAAACGAGATGGCCGGGTACCACACGGGGCCTGCCGGCTACATCGGCTTTTCCATCGGCACCCGCCACAGCCACCTCGACAACGCCGGGTACAGCGTCGACCAGAAGACGCTGATGGAGAAACAAGTCCCGCCGGAAACGGTCGTCGACCAGCTCGTCAAGGAGGAAAAGAGTCGCCAAATAATATCGAGCCTCACGGCCTGCTTCTTCGCCAGGGCAATGTACACGCCGGAAATCATCTCGCGGGCCCTCAAGCTGAGCGGCTTAGATGTGACCACGGCGGATCTCGACCGCATCGGCGGCGAGATATACCGGAACAAGTTCGCGTTCAAGTTCCGCGAGGGGTTCACGATCGATCCCTCGGAGCTGCCAAAACGCATCTACGAGACGCCGAGCCCCGTTACGTACCTATCCGAGGAGTACGTCAAGAAGGCGCTCGACCGCTTCGCCCAGCTCATCAAGGAATGATTCGAGCAAGGCATATCATTTTTCCTTTTTTCGCATGGACCGGCGGATGTTCCTGACCAGCTCTTCGGTCTTTATGACGTCGCAATAGAGTAACTCGAGGGAACGCAAGGATGCCTCGTGCATAGCGGGTGACCACGCCGCGCACGCGTCATCTACCAGCACGACCCGGAAGCCGAGATCTGCCGCGATGCGGGCCGCGCCCTCCACGCACATGTTCGTCACGACGCCGCAAATCACGAGCGTGCTTACATGCAAGTTCCGCAGCAAGTGATCGAGGTCGGTCGACGTGAAGGCGCAGCTCGTCGTCTTGAGAAGGACGATCTCCCCGTCCTCCGCCCGGGGCGCCAGCTCGGGAAGGATCTCGGACGTCGGGTTGAAAACGGAAGGGAACAAGGCCTCGCCGGTCGTCTTCTCGGCTAAACTGTTGTACATCTGCACCTGCGGCGGGTAGTCCTTGAGGTCGGGCCGGTTCGAAGCGTAGCGCGTGAAGAGCACCGGCAGGCGGGCCTCGCGGAACGCGCCGAGCAGCGACGTGATCGACGGCACGACGACGTCTTTCACCCGCTCCGTGAAATAATCGAGCACGCCGGGCGCGAACGTGCCGAAAAACTTGGCGATGGCACCGTCGCCGCTCACCTGGTACCCTTGCATATCGATCACGAGCAACGCGCTGTGAGCGACATCGAGCGGCGCGCGTATCCCGCGCTTGGCCGCGAGGAACGCGTCGATCTTGGCATCTGGCTCCATGAATCGATCCTCGGTCGATTATCTATTTCAATGCTTTAGAAAAACACCTGTTCCTTGTCGAACTTGCCGTACATCTGGCGTATCTGATAGGTGAAGCCTTCCCGGAGCGTGAGCGGCAGGCGGGGCTGCGGGTCGGTCGTCCCGTGCTTCTTGCAAAGGGCAGCTATCCATGCTTCCATCGCGTCGTCGAGGGGTTTCGTGATGTTGGGCACCTCGTCAACGATGTTCCTTGCCTCGCCCGGATCGAACATCAAGTCGTACAGCTGCTCAGCCGGCATCGACGAGGTGCCGTCAATCTTCTTGATGTATTTCCATCGGTTCGTGCGGACGGCACGCTGTTTCTGGTAGGTGCTCTCGATGACGAGCACTGCCTTGCGCTCTGCCCCGCCTGGGTTCCTGGCCGGATCCGCCGGGGCGGAACCGAGCTCGCACGCGGATGGCGGGACGACGTCGCGTTCCCCGAGCATGTTCGGGAGCAGGCTAACCCCGTCGAACGCGTAGGGAGGCCGGCGATCGATGCCGAGCACGTCGAGCAGCGTCGGCACCATGTCGACCTGCGAGGCGAAGCCATCGACCCGCCTCCCGCCCGCGATGCCCGGCACCTTGACGATGAACGGGATGGAACAGTTGGGATCCGTGAGCCCGACGTGGCTGAACATGGCACGCTGCCCGCATATCAAGGCGTTGGTCTCGGCCATGGTCTCCCCGTGGTCGCTCGTGAGCACCACTGCGGTATAATCGGTCAGCCCGAGTTCGTCGAGCTTGTCGAGCACGACGCCGACGTGGTGGTCTGCGTAGGCGATGTCGCCGTCGTAGAGCGACACGACATAGTTCGGGTCCGTGACATCTTTGTACCGGCTGTCCAGCTTTCGCGCCCAGTCCTTCAGCCACCCGCCGATGTTGCAGCCGTAGAGCTGGTCGAGGGCGTGGTTCTCGGGGTCGCGGGGGTCGCGGCCGCTCGGGTAGAACTTGCAGAAGGGCTCGGGGGGCACGTAGGGTGTGTGCGGGTCCCAGAAGTGCACGAACAAGAAAAAGGGCCGGTTCTTGCCATCCTTCGCGATCTCGTCGAGCAAATCCGTGGCCTGCGCGCTGATCCGGGGGGCCGGGACCACGTGGCCGCCTTGCAGCTGCTCGAAGTTCGCAACGGTAGTCTTGTATTTGCCATCTAGCTCCTTGAACGCGTGGAGGTCGAACGCCCGGTTCAGGTGCGCGCAGCTCTTCTGCGGGAAGTCGGAGAGCGTGGTGACCTCCGCGTTGAAGTAGCCTTCCGCCTTGAGCAGCTCGGCGAGCATGACGACTCCCTCGCGCACCGGCCACGTGTTTCCGTGGGCGACGATGTCATGCGACGTGGGATAGAGGCCGGTGAACATGCTCGTGTAGCCAGGCAGCGTGCAATTCGAAACGGAGAAGCATTGCTCGAACAGCGTGCCGTGCCTGGCGATGCGCTCGTCGATGCAAGGCGTCGTCTTCTTGTCGTACCCGTAGCAGCTCACGTGGTCTCGGCGCGTCGTGTCTATCGAAAAAAAAACCAGGTTCAGCTTTGGATCCATGCTTAGGCTATCATTACTAGCTATAAAATGCCTATTGCCCAGTTAATGACAAGAACCCGCGATTAGCTTTTCTGAAAAAAGCCGAATGATGTGTTTCCGATGTTCACGCTCGACAAGAACGAGCTCTTGAAACTCCCCCGGATCGCCTTGATCTATGGCGATGGCGAATATGCCACGTGGAAGGATCCCATCAAGAAGTCTTTCGAGATTCCCGATACGATGTTCGCGGACGTGCACGTTACGCGGGTTAAAGAATCTTTTTTAGATAAACGAAGCCAGTTCTTGCTTTGCATCATCGCCCCTGCAGCATCAGCGCAGCCGGGCATAGATATTGGAGAACACGCGGGCTTGTGGCTCGATTACCTGAACCAGGGCGGCTTCTTGATGGTATTCGATGCCGCCGCTGCCTGGCTCGGGAAGCTGGGGCAGCGGTTTGCAGCTGTTCCACGTATAATGGACAAGGCGAGCGCCGCGGCGATCAGGCCCCGTGGGATCCGGCTCGAGAGCCGGTTGCTCGCGAACCAGGGTTATGCCGAGGGGGCCGAGAACCTCGGCCCGTGGACAGGCGAGTACATGGCATGGGATCCTTGCTGGGACGTCTTGATAGAATCAGACAGCGGGGGAGCCCTGGCGCTCGCGCAGTCGTTCGGGATGTCGAAGGTCATCTTGTTCACCGGGTTGCTCGCCAAGGAGAACATGATCAAGATCATCCCCGTCCGCATGCTCATCGCGAGCTCGCTGGAAACCTGGTTCCGCGAGGCATCCACGTCCATATATGACATGCAAAGCGGGCTGCATTGCACCGTCTCGTTGAACCGCAAGGTCCAAGTAAATTTCTTGCCGCTCTCGTGTTCGATCAACGTTGGCACCCTCGGAGATCGTTCCATGGCCGGGTCCATCGACGTCAAAATCCTGGTCAAGAAGGGAGCGGAAATCCGCTTCCAGAAACATAATGCCACCAGGAAGCTGGATGGATGCAAAAAAGTCGTGGAGGATTTCACGATCGACTTGTTATCGATCAAGGATCCTCCTATCGATGACGGGGATTATACATTGAAAGTTTTCGTGGCGGTCATTGATGAAAGCGGGAGGCGCGTTCAACTTTCGGACGAGATAGAGTTTCCAGTCAATTCAAGGGAGATCTCCGAGATCTGGGGGAACTTGCACGGCATGAAACTGGCGGTCACGCGGGAGATACTGCAACTCAAGAGGTTGTTCGGCGATCGACCTGGCAATCGTGGCGTGGTGACGAAGGACATGGGAATCGTTGACGCCACGAGGGGAATGAGGCTCGTTTACTTGCAAAGCCGCATCGGCATTTGCTTCGAGATCATCGAGAACATCCTGGGGGAGGCAGTGGATCCCGACGCGCCGCTGAAGGTGAACGGCAAGATAACGAAGGCCATCCACGTGAACATCGGCACCATGGCTGAATTGCGGCGGATCTACCAGGAATGCCTCGCACGGATGGCCACCGTGCCGGCTTTCGAGGCACCTCCGGTCAAGAACGCGAGGTACCGGCTGCTCCAGGCCATGGCTTCCGGGCCCGGCGTTGAATGCGTGTGGGAATGCAAGCCGGTGAGCGGGGCGAGCTCGATCATCCAGGGCTTCGGAAACAGGATCCCGCAGGAATCGATAGCGATCTTCCACAACGGTTTCTGCGTCGCGAGTGCATCGTGCATCGTCGAGGGAAAGAGGGAGAAGCTGCAGAAGCACGTGGAGGCGTTCAAGAAACTACACCCCGAACACGATGAGATCGGCCACCTTTGCCTCGTCTTCGCGGGATCGTACGAGTTCCAGAACATGGTATGGCACGGCATCGTGGTAAAAGACGACTTTGCCATTCGGGTGTCCTCGCTTTCCCGCATAGGCATCATGACCGTCGCGGAACACGTCATGGACGGCACGCCCTTCACTCGAGACGAGGTCGCTGCCATCGCGGCGGACACGTGGGGGATCATGAAGCTGGGTGGGGGCCTCGATTGGACGGGGCTATTCACCCTCTTCAAGGGCTCGATGCTGGTGATGCCCGGCACGACACCGGCGCAAGACGGCGAGTGGAAAGTGATGGTAAAGGCTCTCGGGTTCGCCGGCGTTCGCGAGGATCGAGGAAGCCTTGCGCTGGCTTCGGAAATCATGACACGGCTACACATCGACGAGGGGCGGGAATGCCGTGCCGGGCTCAAGAACGTTGGCGACCGGCGAGAGCTCCATCTGCATTTCGGCAAGGAACTCGGTATGAATGCATGCGAGGCTGTCAAGTTCTTGTATTTACTCGATAAATACATTGCCGGTGGAATTACCCATTTTGTAGGGGACTTGCACTCGCATTCCACGCTGTCCGACGGCATGTTCAACCCGGAAGACGTGGGAATCGCGGCGTTCAATTCGTTCATGGATTTCTTTGGCCTGACGGATCACCACTCCATCGCCGGTTCCAATTATTTGCATCGCGTCTCGAAAGAGCGTGGCTGGGACGTGATGATCGTGCCGGGCTGCCAGGAGGTCACGCAACTCAACGCGCACCACATCGCCGCGTGCGCGCGCCGATCCGTGTTCGAGCTCGTGGAGCCACAAGATATCCTTGCCGAGTATGACAAGTCGGGAGCGATGCTTAGGATATTCGCGCACGAGAGGCAACCGCACGAGTGGAACGATGAGACCATGCGGCTCGGGAGCAAGAGCGGTTTCGATTCGTTCGTCTGCCGGGGCGATCATCTCGCATATCGGGAGCAATACTTGAAGGAGAATATCGAGCCGGCGTGGACCGAGTCGACGGATGCCGATGACGCGTGTTTCGGATCCGCGCAACGTACCGTTGTTTTCGTGGATCGATCGACAAGCCAGAATCGTGACGTTTGCGACATCGTGTGCAACGCGATAAAGCGGAAGGATTGCGCGGGCATCTCGGGGGCTGGTATCTTCGGTACGCCCGCGTTCGTGCTGCTCGCGAGGATAGTTCCCACGCTGGCTGCCGCGCGTGAGACTTTCACCGAGCGGTTCACGAGGCGCGTGCGTGCCTTCGTGCGGGGATCGTGATGACCGCAAACCGCGAGTCCGGGAGGCCTCGCGGGGCTCGATGGAACGGGAACCGAGTACATCCTTAAGAGTTGCAGCGCCGATATTTGACACCTAACCACACAAGCCTTTCAGTTCAAGTTGATGCTTTCCTTGCACGCACGCAAACGAAAGGGTAACCGGCTGGCGCTTTCAAGGCCCGCATCGCTGGTCCTCTTGCTCGTCCTTGCATTCAGCGGGTTCTTCACCCCCTACGTGTCCTTCTTCATCTACGCCATGAACGACTACAACAGCATCTCTTCCCTGGCACCGGCACCCGACCCGTCGTCGTTCATCGACGTCAACGCGAGCAGGCTTTACGCGATGGCAAATTGGTACGAGGACAACATCGCCAAGTACCACGTGCCCCACGACATGATCGTGAACACGTGGTTCGACTCGTCGACGAGCGTCGGGAACCCGGAATTCTATGGCGTGTCCTACGACTCGGCCGAATGGACCGGGCATTACTTGATGGCCGAGGCGTTCCGCTACGCGGTCTGCATGGATGCTGGAAACATCACTGACGCCACCCAGGCCCTCGCGAACATCACGAGGGCATTGCGCGGCTATGACAAGATCTTGCACGTGGCGCCGAACGGGGGCATGGCGAGGTACGCGTGGCCGATCGACGACTACGACGGCCCGGTCGACGACAACAAGTACCTCGGCTCGTGGAACGGCGAGTATTACATCTACGAGGATGACACCAGCCGCGACATGCATAACGGCGTGATCATGGGCCTCTGTTTCACCTACTTGCTCGTTAACGATACGACGACGCGGGCTACTGTTGCGCGATTGGTCGAAGATATGCTCGACTACTTCATCGAGCGTGGCTGGCTATACGTGAACCCCGAGGGGGACCCCAACGGGACAGACCTCGATGATGGCTTCTGGTTAGGCGGAACGGACGGCCTCTGGACGCTCGCGTACTTGAAAGTTGGCGAGCTCGTGAACCCATCGAAGTATGGCCCCCTCTACCGCGAGTATGCCATCGACCGCGACTATGCCCATCACTCGAATTTCGCTGCCCTCGCGACCATGAACACGGTGCAGTCGTACTTTGGCCTCCTCCTCGATTGGGAGCTCATGTTCACGCTCGCGACCCTCGAGGCAGACCCGGCCCTCAAGGCTCTCTACCTCAATCACGTTTCCCAGATGTACGAGCTGACGAAAAACGACCGGACGGCGATATTCAACGCGATGTGGCTCGCGCTGCAAGGCATCGACCGGTCGAACCAGCCGGCGGGGATGGTCGTCGTCCAGGACATCGAGGACTGCTTGATGCGTTACTACAACGCCCCGCAGCGATTGCCTGGGCGCAATTACCCGGTCACCAACCCCGGTACAGAAAGCCTCAAGGCCGTCTACTGGAGGGAATTCTTCACGGACGGGATAGGTGGCACGCTATACCCTTTCTGGGAGTTTTTATTCAAGTTTGAAATCGTCGCGGACACGCCGCTCACGCCTGACCGGCGTCCCCAGACAGATTTCCTCTGGTCGAGATCCCCTTTCACGATAGGGAAAGGGGGAACGGGTCACTACGAGGGTCCTGGTGTGGACTTCACTGTCGTCTATTGGTTGTGTCGTTATTACGGGATCATCGAACCGCCGAGCGATTATCAGGCAAGCATTGAGGTGCATTACGGATGACGACTACGGTATCGGATACGCGGCCGGGCACCTTCACTTTCTTCACGATGCATTGGGGCCAGCTCGTGGCAGGCCTCTTGCTATTGCTCGTTGGGATCGCGAGCTTTATCGTCCTGCCAGGCGGGTTGATCTACCTCATCCTCCCGCTGCCATCGTACATCTGGGTGGGCCTGGTCCCGCTCGTTGTAGGAGCTGTTTTAATCGTCCGCTCGCTCGTTATGGCAGAGCAAGTGAGCCTCGCGTGGGATGGTGACGTGCTCCGGGTGGAAGCAAGGCGATTGTGGATTGTAAAGGCGAGCATCCAGAGGGACGACATGCGCTACATCGATATCCGGCATCTCGAATCGAAGGTCCTGCGCTGGCTCGCGGCTTTCGTGCTACTTCTCACGTCCTACGAGGTTCATTTCAAGAATGGCATCGACTTGCTCGGGCACGCAGAAGATGCGCCGTTCTTGCTTTTCTGCTTCGCTATTGTGTGTGCCGCGCTCGGCATCTTCGTCTCTTCCCCGCGATGCTTTCTAGAAATCGGCACGGATCGCGAGGCACGGTTCATCCCGCTGCCAACACGTGGAAGGGGAAGCCGCGAAATCGTGGACATCGCGCGGTTCCTCGGGTTCCACGAGGACACGATCTCGAGAATTGCCTGCAAGGGGAAAATGCGCGAGATTCTTGAGAGCAATACTTTCCCCATCACTACCGGCCTCGCGTTCGTGTCGATTGGTGTCGTCCTTGTGGCGAATCGATCCTGGTTCCTTGGCGACTTTGCTGTACCAGTCTTCATCTTGCTTGGGGCAAAGTGGCTGTCCGACGCCTTTCTCGGCGACAAAGGGCTTGTCCCCGGCGGGGTCGCTGGCGAGTTTCGCGACTACTCGGGCGCTCTCGTTGCCAAGCAATTGCGGGGCGGGACTTTGAGGGTCGAGCGAACACCGGGCATCACGCGCGTCCATCCCATCGAGATGGCTTGTTATTTCTACTTGATGGCACAGGCATTAAAATACGGGTTCCGCTTTGCCTTTTGGCCATATCTTGGCTTCCACGCGGCCTATTTCTTGCTGGGCTTGATCGTGCTCGCGGTGATCTTCTTTAAATGGTTCGGCCTGGTCGATTTGCACGTGGTGGACTTCGGCAATTTTTCGATTTCATTCCAGGTCGCGCGCGGGAAAGACACGAGCATGCCGCCGCGCCCGTGGATTAAATGGTACATCCTCCAGCGTGCGAAGATGGTCGCCACATCGTTCGCCGTCATCAAGGCAAGCAAGAAGCTGGTATGGGCGTGGATCCTGTTCGTTGTTTTCATGCTCGTGCCGATCCTGTATTATGGCCTCGCCTATCCACCATTCATCTTCTAGCGGGCTTTCGCCGACCCGGACAGCTCGTCGAGCTTCCCATCGAGAAATGCCGCGATCTTGCGCACCTCAGGATCACCCTTCTCGTCCAAGGCCATGACGAACAGCCCGCTCCAGTTGTCCCATGACACGACGATCTTGACGTCCCCGCGTGCCATCTCGACCACGGGGCCCGTGAGCGAGAAGCCGGGGAGCCTTGGAACATCGTAACCGAACTCCTTCTCGATGGCGGACACGACGGGGAACACGAGGTCGGCCTCCGCCTCCTCGACATCGTAGGTGAGGAAGCCGGCCGCGGTCTTGCTGATGGATCCTTTCACGTTCCAAAAATGCTCTACGAGCTAAAGATATAAATAGTCCCGTCGCGGTCATATTCCCAGGCAATATTCCCGAATTGGCAACATTCCCGTGATGAAAACAATATTAGATGACTGGACATGTTTGGCTTCTTCAAGACGGGGCCACCCGGTTCATTTCCGGGTGGGCCGCCGTTTTCGGAGTTCGAGAAATTCAGGCAATTGGTCTTGCTCTGGTCGGTGGAACAAGCTTCGATCGGCGAAGGAAAGGGAATAACCGGCTACGAGCTGAAGACCTTGTTCAACGTGCCGCAAACGACCGTGTACCGTGCCCTGGGCGAGCTTGAAAGCAAGGGCTTGGTACGGGCAGATGAAGCGGTCGTGGATGGCCGCGCCCAGAAGCGCTATGCCCTCACGAAAGAAGGCAAGGCCGCCCTCGATGGCCTCAAAAAGACCGTCGCGGGAAAGATCACCTTCTTGTTCGAGATGCTAGCACCCGACATGGCTATACCGGGGAAGGGACATCTCGTGGATCATTTTATCGCCATTTTCAAGAACCGGATGAAGGCAGCTGGCAGCAAAGAGGAGGCAATCGCGATTCTAGACGCGTTCCAGGAAATTTACACGCAGCAAGAGGCAATAATGCAAAAAGCCCATGAAATGATGAAGAAATATTACGACAAGTTCTTGCAATTCAAGAAAAAGGTCGAACAGATGGAGAAATTCGATCCGGATCTCCTTGTTGACTTGATCGATAAGGCAATCCAACAAAGCAAAGAAAATGACAAATAAGGTGGATACACGACGGCGAACGAACGATCCGTGCCCTTCGTCATAAACAGCAATACCGTGCTGGAGACGAGGGGCTTGAAAAAGACGTACATGCAAGGGAAGGTTCCCGTGCACGCGTTGCGAGGCGTTGATTTGGCGTTCAACCGGGGTGAGCTCATCGCCATCCTCGGCCCGTCTGGCAGCGGCAAGTCGACGTTGCTCAACATGATAGGTGCCCTGGACCGTCCCACCGCGGGCACCATCATCATGGACCAGGTATCGGTATCGGTGTCGGTGTCGCCGTGGTCTTCGCTCTTTATCCCGCGGCGAAGGCAGCACGCAAGCCACCCGTGGAAGCATTACGTGCTGAGTGAAGCCCTACTCCATTTTTTTTTAAAATCGTAACCATAATGGGAATTCCAACCGTTGTAGTACACAATTACAAGAAAAGTGCTCGCACATGAATTCATTTCAAATGGTCGTCAAGTATTGGATGAAAACGAAGAAAAAATTCATCGGCGGGATAGTGCTCGTCATCGGATCCACCGTGTTCAGCTTGCTCGCGCCGACGCTCATCGGGCGCGCGGTAAACATCGCCAGTGAAGCGACGGTCGGGGACACGGGCGTGATTGGCAACTTCGCGGCGTGGATGCTGGCCGCGATCGCTGCCGGCTTCATCGCCTTCTTGCTGAACCGGTGGTCGCGTCTCCTCAACGCGGAGGTCGCGTCGAAGGCACTGTACTACGTCCGGAAGGACATCTACGATGCAATCTACCAGCAATCGTTTTCATTTTTCGATAAACAAGAGACAGGCCAGCTCGTTGCGAAAGCCACCTCTGATGTCGAGCAAACAGAAATGATGTTCGGGATGGTCTTGAACATGGGTTTTCAAGGTTTCATGACCCTCGCCGGCGTGCTCGTGGCGCTCCTCTTGCTCGGCAACCCGATCGGGTACATCTTTCTCCTGGTCATTCCCACCTCGCTGGTCGCTTCGGTCGGGATCACGTTGAAGCTGCGCCCTGTCTTCATCGAAACAAGGGAAGCATTCGGCGAGCTCACGAACACTCTCAGGGAAAACATAGTCGGATCGCAAGTGGTGCGCATTTTCTCGACGCAAGACAAGGAAAAGGCGAAGTTCGCGCGCAATAACATTCGATTCCGCGATGCATCTGTTCGAACCACAAAATTATCTTTCATCTTTATGCCGATGAACATGATACTCATCAGCATAATGTTCGTTTCGGTGCTGTATTTCGGCGGGATGATGATCGTCAACGACGTTCCGGGGATGGATATCGGTATGTTGATCACGCTGCAAGCCTTTGGCGGCCAGATCATATTCCCCTTGATAATCATGGGCCAGATCCTTACGTTGTACGTGCAATCCGACGCGGCGCTGATCCGCATCCGTGAAGTCATTGATTCCGTCCCCGACATCAAGGAGGCTGCAAACCCGCTGCCAGCGGGAAACATCAAAGGCGAGGTCGAGTTCCGCGGCGTGAGCTTCGGGTATACCCCGAGCAACCTCGTCCTCAAGAATCTCGATTTCACCGTGCCGGCGGGGAAAAAAATCGCCATCATCGGCACGACAGGCTCGGGCAAGTCGACGATCATCAACTTGCTGCCGCGGTTCTACGACGTGTCCGGCGGCGAAATCCGCATCGACGGCGTGAACATCAAGGATTACAAGTTGAACGAGCTCCGCAAGCAAATAGGCATCGTATCCCAGGATCTATTTCTCTTTAATAAGTCGATCCTGGAAAACATCCGGTTTGGTAACGACAAAGCATCACTCGATGAAGTCATTGAGGCAGCAAAAATCGCCGACATCCACGAGTTCATCGAGTCGCTCCCGGAGAAATACGACACCATGGTCGGGGAACGTGGCATGCGCCTCTCGGGGGGGCAGAAGCAGCGGCTGTCGATCGCACGCGCCCTCCTCATCAAGCCCCGGATCCTCGTCTTCGACGACAGCACGAGCTCGGTGGACGTGGAAACCGAATACAAGATCCAGCAAGCGCTGGAACTGTTCGAGCACGCCACGACGTTCATAATCACGCAAAGGATCAGCACGATCCGCAATGCCGATCTCATCCTCGTGCTTGACAAGGGCCGTGTCGTGGGACTTGGCACGCACAATGAATTGATCGATAAAAACCCCCTTTACACGCAGATCTACCAGACTCTTTACCAGAAGCAGAGAGGTCTGTCGAACAAGGCCAAAGAGGCGAATACCGAATGAAAAAACGACCCAAGCTTCAACAAGAGGAAGAAGACGAGCGGACAGAGAACCGCGTGCAGGGCCCGAACTTGATGCACGGGCCGGGCGGTCGCCCGGGCCCGCCAGGCTTCTCCACGGGCAGGGCAAAGCTAGAGCACCCGCGGAACGTGCTCTGGCACTGGATCTTCTCCTACATCGGCAAGCACAAGGCCCAGTGGATCTTCTATGCCGCCTTGATCATCGCGGGCACGTTCGCCATGACCTTCACGTCCCTCATCTCTCGGCAGATCATCGACAAGGGCATCGGGGAGAAGAACGTGCGATTGATCGAGATACTTGCCTTGATCTACATCACGATCTCCGTGTCAATGGCCTTCGTCAACTACATCGGCATGTATGGCATGGGCAGGATCGGCCAGCACATCATTTACAACGTTCGCAGCGACTTGATCGGGAAGTTGCAAGGCATGTCGATGGCGTATTTCGATAAAAAACTGTCGGGCGATATCATCAGCATCACGACGAACGATGTCGACCAGCTCAACAACCTGGTCGGTGGCCAGCTGGTCCAGATCATCCGTGGCCTCATTGCCATCGTCTTGATCTTCACTGTCATGTTCATCATGAACCCCTTGCTTGCGCTAGTGAGCACCATCGTTTTTCCCGTGTATCTCGTCGCGATGACCATATTCAAGCGGGTGACGGCCGGCGTTTTCAAGGACATGCGCAAGAAGATGAGCGCGGTCACTTCTTCTATCCAGGAGAACGTCGCGGGAGCGAAAGTCGTTCAAGCATTCGGCCAGGAGAAAAAGGCCGCGAGCGAGTTTGACCGGGTAAATCAAGAGAACTACGAGGCCGGATTCCGGATGCGGAAAATCATCTCGACATTTTTCCCGCTCATTGGCTTCATGTCCCAGTTCCTGGTTGCGGTCGTCTTGTTCACGGGCGGCGCAGCACGCATCAACAATGTCGTGTTGTTCGGCGAACCCGTCACTGCAGGCGCATTGACGGTCTTCATAGGCCTTTTGTCCCAGTTCTTCGAGCCATTCATGACCCTCATGAACTTCCAGCAGATCATCGAGGCAGCCATGGCTGCTTCCGATCGCATCTACGGCTTGCTCGACGAGGAGGCCGAACTCCGCGACCCGGTAAATCCGCGACCCCTGCCCGCCACGACAGACATAGCCTTCTCGGGGGTGTCGTTCGGCTACCGGTTCAACCAGAATGGCAACAAGGGCGGGAAAAATGGCAAGCCAAGCGGCCCTGTCCCGACGCCTGTCACGAGCGGGCCGAAACCCATGGGCAGGAGCTTCCCGCCGATCATGATGGAACGCATCCGCGAGTACATGAGCAAGCTTCCCGAGCCGTACAAGACTTTCTTGATGGAGAACATGGGGTGTATTCCCCAGGGAATCCGCCGGGACTTGATGCCCGCCCTCGTCGGCAGGCCGCCGGAGCAAGCGGCGAGCACCATCGACGACGTGTTCGCGCGCCACGGGTTCGCCGTGGCGGGCACGAAACACGCGGCCGAGCACCCCGAGCTCAAGACGACCTTCGACGGTGCTCCAGCCGGCCTCCGGCAAGGCATGCCAGGGATGGAACCGATGGCCATGCCGCGGGATGTGGTTCTCCAGATGGCCAAGAACCTGGCCAAGTTGATCGACCCGAAGGCGGGGATGGCCTCGAGCCAGGGCATGGGCGGGGAGGGTGGTGGCATGGGCGGTGGCATGCGTGGCGGGGGCGGTAGCCCGAAAGTTATACTCAAGATGCTCGCGAGCATGCCGATCCCGCAAGACGTGCTGGACGAGCTGCCTGACGTGGTCAAAAATGCCATCACGGAGGAGAGAATCCTGCAAGAACGCGAGGCCAATGTCGGCTTCGTGCTCAAGGGGGTCGATGCCAAGATCCCGGCGGGGAACACCGTGGCCATCGTGGGCGAGACTGGCGCTGGCAAGACGACGTTCATCAAGCTCGTGAGCAGGTTCTATGACGTGATCGAGGGCAGCGTGCGCATCGGCGGCGTTGATGTCCGCGATCTCAAGAAGGACGAGCTGCGCCGCGCGATCGGCATGGTGCCCCAGGACAGTTACTTGTTCGCGGGCACCATACGCGAGAACATATTATATGGCATCAAGAACGTCACGCCCGACACGGATGAACGCATGATCGAGGTCACCAAGTTCCTAGGGCTGCATAATTTCATCGAAAAATTACCCGAAGGCTATGAAACCGTGCTCAAGGAGAACGCGTCGAACATCAGCATCGGCCAGCGCCAGCTCATCGCCTTCGCCCGCGCGCTCATGACCAACCCGCCCATCCTCATCCTCGACGAGGCCACGAGCTCGGTCGACCCCTACACGGAGTCCTTGATCCAGGACGCGCTGGACAAGGCGCGCGAGGGCCGCACGACCATCATCATCGCGCACCGCCTGTCCACGATCAAGAACGCGGACTGGATCTTCGTGCTTGATAAAGACAAGAAGGGCATCATCGAGCAAGGCACGCACGACGACCTGATCAAGCTCGGCGGGAAGTACAAGAAGCTACTCGACATGCAGCGGAAGGACATCGACCAGTCCGTGGCCTGAGACCGGGCCTCGGATATACTCTTCTCTTTTTTTGCAGAGAAGCAATCTTGAGGGAAAAAAAGGTTGTGGAGCCTACGAGACTTGAACCGTTTGCGGGGTTTCCTCGCGCTTGCGTACCTCCCGCGCCATCCTGAGGCTGTTGTACAAGCCAAATATGCTGTTGTACAAGCCAAATATGAATATCGTGCTCGTGATGTTCCCGGCGAATTCCGGCTGGACCAGGGTTCTCACGATCGAGATGGACAGGGCGCCCTTCATGTATGGTGCTGTTGCCTCGGTATGCACGTGAAGGTCAAACCGGTTCATCATCTTCAGCTACTTTTTGCTCTTTTTTGCATACATCATGTGCACGCCAACGTAGGAGAATCTCGATTGCAGATCGACCACGACGGAGAACCCCTTTGATTCGAGCAAGGCGGTTAACTCCGAGACCAAGTTTTGCCCGCCCGGGATGTTGGCATGTACTTCAATTGACATTTGCTGGATTTTTTCCCAATCCTCGTCGGCGATGCCCGCCACGACTTCCCGTTCCGCGTTTTCCGCGTCGAGCTTGACCAGGTCGATGCGGTCAAGCTGCAAGTCGGCGATGACCTGGCTGAACGTTTTCATCTTGCACGTCACGTGGACGGGCGAGTAGAAGAACCGTAGCATCTTCGCGGCGGCCCAGGCGCGTGCTTTCGCGGGAATGATCCGGCCGATGCCCGTGCCGTATTTTGCAGCGAATGCCTTGACCTGGAAATCGAAATCGAACGGCGTTGCCGTCGAATCCGATGGCACGCGAGGATAGAACTCGAACTCGGCCATTTTCTCTTTCTCGGCCAACCCGATGTTTAACATCGTCACGGTCGATTGCGGGGGCTGGAATTTCTGGAGATTCGCTTGCAGCGCTTTGAATATCAAGGGAACGGGTTCGATTGCAACCAGGCGGATTCGCGGCACTTTCTCGAGGATAAGCAAGGAGAAAAGGCCGACATTGCCCCCGATGTCGACCACGACGTTGCCTGGCTCGACGCTCAAGCCTTCCCGGAGGTATGCATTCTCCTCATAGATTTCCTTGTAGATATCGGCGGGAGTCATCTTGTCAACAACGAACATGCCTCGGTGGTTCGGTAAATTCATTGTTTTTAGTTTCATCTCGATTCAACCAGCGCATCCGCGGATTTTATCCTATTCGATGTCATCGCGTGGTTCTGAAAGCCTTTTTAATCCTACCGGTGTCGAATCAAACGACGAAGAAACGAAGAATTCAAAGCTGATGAGTTTTTAATAGATGGTGTTGTCCGAAATCTCGAAATCCGTGATGACGCAGCGAAAAACGCTTCTAAAGATATCCAAAATCCGTTCAAAGAGATTCCATAGAAAAATATTGACGTTCTAAGAAACATCATAAGCCATCTACACTTCAAGATCGATCTTGAAATCGTCTGGGTTATCATTATGAATGACTTTCCCGATCTTAGGCCAAGAGCTCGAAAGATCAAAGAAATTCGTCAGAAAAGTCCAACATTCTAGCCTTGGAAGAAGTGAAATGCCATGGTCAAAAAAAATGTTTTAATAGTTCTTGGTAGCCCGCGCAAGAACGGCAACAGCACGATCCTCGCGAACAACTGTGCCGACGGCGCGAGGCAAGCGGGCGCGGACGTCGAGGTCGTTACCTTGCAAGGGCTCAACATTGCCCCTTGCAACGCGTGCGATGCTTGCCGGAAGAAGCCCGGCGCGGGTTGCACCATTAACGACGACATGATCCCCCTCTACAAAAAAATCGAGCAAGCTGACGCCATCGTGCTCGCAACGCCGACGTATTGGTTCAACATGTCCGCGCAGTTGAAGACATTCATCGATAGGACTTATGCCATGGAAAAGGGCGGGAAATATGGCTTCAGCGGGAAAACTTTCGGCATCATCATGACTTATGCGGACGTTGATGCGTTTGCCGCAGGAGCCGTTAATGCGCTACGATCATTCCAAGACATGTGTGCCTTCGTGGGCTCCAGGATTGCAGGGATCGTTCACGGGAGTGCAGAGCACCCTGGCGATATCAAGAAAGACGGGGCCGCACTCAAGGCCGCGTTCGATCTCGGCAAAAAGCTGGCTTTTCCTTGAGCGGATAGCCATTGCATTCCTTTCGTCGTGGATTGTTCAAGTGGTAGGTTCGGGTCAAGAATGGAAATCCAATAATACTAGGCTCCACCTAATCATCCATTTTTTGTAATTGCTTTGAATCGTTCCTTTTCTTTCAAGCTGTCGAAACATGGCTCGTCTGGTGCTTTCTCTTTGTACTCCGAGTCCATGCGCACTGCCTTTTCGAGCAAGTCCAATGATTGCTCCGTATTCCCCACAAGAGCATGCACACATGCCATGTTGTACACGGGGGGCGGGAATGCTGGAGCCAATTCACTCGCTTTTCGATACTTGGCGAGAGCCTCATCGAATTTTTTCAATTTAAAATTCAACACGCCTGAAATGTTTGCTTGGAATCCCTTGTTTCTCTCATCGGCAGTGTTTTCGAGAAGTTTTTCTGCCTGAAGGGATGCATCGAGAGCCGCTTCGATCTTGTTAAGGTTGTATAATACAAGTGTTATGGCTTGCAGTGCATTGGCCTCGATTGGCACGTCTTTCGCCAACCGGGCCGCCTCGATCGCGTTCTGGAGATATTCTAGTGCTCGCTCGTTCCGTCCTGCCTTACGTAGCAATTCACTTGCATTCAGGGCGCATTCGGCCTTATCCGCCATCTCATTCGCAGCCGAAAACGCCGCGATGGCCTTGTAATAATACTCGAGAGCATTTTCCTCTGAACCAAGAATTGCTTGGTTCTCGGCAATCGCACGTGCTACTTCACCAGTACCCTTATGGTTGGCAATTGCCTCGTACACAAGCAATGCCTTTTGAAACAGCTCGATGGCGCCATTACGATCACCCAGCTCGGCACGACGATTGCCGTGTCCATGGTATGTCTTCGCGAGTTTCAGCTGGTCTCTTGCTTGCACATAAACCCTGGCGAGCTGATCATAGGTCTTGAATTCGGCAGTAGTATCATTCTTCGCCTTGTAGATGGACAAGAAATTGATCAAGCACTTACCTTTGCCTATAAGATCACCGAGCCGGGTCTTGAGATCGATGGCTTGCTCGAGAAAACCGATCGCTTCTTCAAGTTTTCCTTCCATGACGAGGAGATTACCAATGTTGAGCAATACATTTGCTTTTCCATCCAGATCGTTAATCTTTTCAACGATGGAAAGTTTCTCGTGGAGAAAAGCACGCGCCTTGGGATAATCTTTCTTGGCCATCCAGGCAACCCCGAGGTTACCCGTGACATTTGCGATGGCGCGATCGTTGCCGCCTTTTTTCGCGATTGTTAAAGCTTGGTTGTATTTTTCGATAGCCAAGTCCACGTCACCTCGCGCATAATCGATATTTGCGAGGTTCTGCATCGCATCCGCTATTTCCTCTGTTCGGAACAATTCTCGGGCGATCTGGAGTGCTCGTTCATAATGAACTTGAGCAGAAGCATAATCCCGTTTTTTTTCAAGGATCGTCCCGATAGTGTTGATTGATTTCATGATATCGATGAGGTTGCCGAAATCTTCGCTGATTTTAAGGGATTTCTGCAAATAATCCATTGATTCATCGAGGCGCGCTTGCTCGGAGAGAATCAAGCCAATGTTATGTAAAGCATTGCCCCGTGTCCTGATATCGCCTTCGTTCGTAGCATGTTCGATTGTCCGTTTGTAATATGGGATGGCATCGTCGTAATTCCCCATGTGCCGGTAAATCTCGCCGACATTGTTCAAGTATTGTGACTGTTCGGTTCCAGTTTTATCAGCGATATCGAGGGCTTTTAACGCAAATTCAAGAGCAACCTGGTACTCGTTCATCCGCATGCACGTTATGGCCATGTTCCCGAGATCCTGGCACATGATGTTCGCGTGTCCTGCTTGTTCACGAAGCTGCAAGATAGATTGCGCGCATCGACGTGCATCCGGAAAGCGTTCGAGATCGTAGTAGATTTTCCAAGCGATGCGATGCTTATCCACGTCGGACGGAGCAGGGATGCTTTGTTCGAACCAGGATCGCGGTGGTATGGTGAACGGTTCTTTTGAAGCGAAGATCGCTTGACCACCTAGCCCATTGATTAGCTTTCCCGTGTTTGCTGCTATCTTGTAGACGTGACGAGCGTTCGTGGTCCGCACGATCTCGTCGAGAATGCGGTCGACCTTATTCGCCGTGCGCGGCAAGGGTGGCGCGCCAGGATCGTACTCTTGCACGGTCTCCACGTCCTTGTCGTCTTGCACGTGGTCGATCCAGATGATCACGTCGATGTCTTTCAATACCTTGAGCGTGGGGACGATGTCGAAATCATCGCTTCCAGAATAGCCCATTATGACCAATGACCGCCCGCGCGTGATGTTTTCAAAGAGTGGTCGCTTGAATGGCTCGAGCTGGAAGACATCAAGGCCTTCCTTGTTCGAACCGAAAGCTTGAATCGTGGCAACCAGAGACGGGCGCGTGTTTTCTTTCGTTATTGGATTCATCGTTGAGCCATGAATCTTGTAGAGGATCTTCTTGCCTTGCTTGAATTCCTTGCCGGGATCTGCGTGGCGCGTGAAATCGTCCCGAGTGATGGCGCAAGCGAACTCGTCCAGCTTGGCACCGGCCTGGAGAGCCGCATGTTCGATCAAGAAGTCGAAATTTGTCGTCATGACGAACTGGCCGTTTTCCAGCTGGTTGGCAAGGAAAAAGTGTTGCGCGTTCGGTATATTGCAAAGCGCGTAGTAATCGATGATTTTCATATCCTTGTCCACTTTTTCCGCTATTGCTTCAACGAGAGCCTCGAACCGTAATTCTTTCAATGCAGATAAAGTAGAAAATTCAGATTCGGGTGCAAAATATGTGAGCAGTGCCTCCATCATAGCGCGGCCGGCGGGTTGGTTCGATGGTGACTCGATCGAGCAGCCCGCACCGACAAGGAAGGTGAGCGGGCGGCCATGGCCAAGTAGATCACGTGCACTTTGCATCGTGGTTCTAGACCAATGTTAGCTCGTGAAGTTAAAACATGATTCTGCAAATATCACACTCTGAGTTTATCTAATTGACCTTTTCTCCCCCGTGAAATAAACATTCCCTCTTATTGACCAAGACAAAAATCCGTGTCCTTCGGGGAACATCTCTCGCGTCCCGTGCAATCCATCCAGGCCGTCTCGTTCCGTGTTCGTGATTAAAAGGCAACACGTGCGTGTCTGGTTTTCCGGAGGTCAAACGTTCCGAAAAACCATGAAAAAGATAAAGCGGGCGACACGGAACGGCACATGATCCGCCAAGATCGAGTGCCATACCTTGCCGAGCCGCAAGTTCTATTTCAATCCGAGATCTTAAAAACTTATTGCGAATTCAAGGATCTATTCGCAAAACCGTCCAGACAAGCTGCCACGGTCACGCATGATGCCGGCACCATCGACAAAGTGTTGAGCATGGAGTTGAGTGCCATGTTGCTGCACACGGGCTTCGATGGCGCGATCGAGCACCAGCAAGCCATCAAGTCGACCATCATCGATGTTCTACTACTCATTCAATCGGCGGGTGACGATAGTCCACAACTCGCGATTGCGATCGATTGTTTCAAGAAGGAAGGTCTTGAGAACGTCGTGAACACGCATCGAACCACCGCGGAATTAGCCGAACCGCGATTGACCCGTGTTGATGCAGACGTGATCCTCGGCAACGATTACATGTCGCAAATGGGAAGTTTGAAATCCATCAATGCAAAGCCGGGGAAGGTCTTGCTCGCGATTGATGGCACGTCTGAACGCTGTCGTTCAAAATACAAGAATGGGCTCTACACGGCCGTGCGCATCGGCACCAGCGCCGCGTGGGAGAAGGGCTACAAGTATTCCGTCGTGAAAGACGTCACGACCGATCTGTTCGTGGGTTGCATGCATCGAGGCTCGTGGCTTCCGGACAACGACCCACGAAAACTGGATGCGTGGATCGCCGACGTGCAAGCGTGCGTGGCACGGGTACGAAAAACTGGATCCGACGTCGAGGGAGTCGAGGCTGATAGGGATTACTTTTCGGCAGAGTTCTTTGCATCAGCAACTGCCGGCCTACTCGCCATTGATGACCCGAACTTCGTGGCACCTCGCGCGATTACCCCGCGCAAGTTTGGATCCGAGAAGAGCAAGTTCACGTGGGAGTACTTGCTCGAAGACACGCGCGGGCAGGTATTTATCGACAACATGAGACTCGACATCGGCTCGGTGCCCGTGTTGATGTCCAAGGTTCCAAATCTGTTCACGAAGCGGGATGATGGCCGGTATGATATCCCGTACGCGTGCATTGTCTTGATCGACGAATATCGAAGCAAAAAGGAACGTACATTGAACCAGATCCGGGCACAAGCACGAGCTCTCGCCGAACGTATTGAAGTCACATCGGCACGGCTGCCGATCACGGAGAAAGCATACATGGTATATAACAAGCGGTATAACAAGCAATCCGTGGCGGTTCCCTCGCTCGGGCGTGGCAACAAGCGAAAGCGGTTCGTCGACGCCGTAGATGAGCAGCTTTACAAGAGGTGCTTGAAGATGCTGAAGGCATTAAAGGCGATGGAACAGGAGAAAAAGCGCCTGATTTCATCCGTGGTCTTTTTTGCGATTTCGTTGCGGCCACGAGAGGATCCGACGAAGGATCCAGAGACTTTCATCAGTATGGCGAGGGATTACCACTCGCGATGGGGGATTGAAAACGGGATCAAGACGATCAAGCAGGTGTTCCATCGTCACGTGCACGGGAGGCGGCCAGCAAAGCGCCAACTCGCGTTGATCCTTGGAATGATCGTCCACAACCACTGGATCGTCGCCAGAAAGATGCAAATCGCTGCGAGGTTGCGCACCATGAACAGGCCCATGGCATTCACGGATCCATCGCGGCCATGGATCCGGATAAAATTCGAAGTGGAAATGCACGATCTCGTGCCAGCCGTAGGATTTCTCAGCGCTGTTTGGAAACACGTGTATTCGCAGACCATTACAAATAAATTAATGGGGGTGCTCTAATACTCGAAATGTGAATATGGCGCTTGATCGAGATGAATTATTCCTCAAAATGCAAAGTTTTGACGAGGAACTTGTGGATTTCTTCGAATATCTCGTCCCGATCGGCCTCGTAAACCACGCCGTGATAGTCGTTCTCCCTATGCAACAAGGCGCTGGTCGTGCCAGGCGGCAGCCCGTCGTGGAACTCCTTGACATGGGCCGGGTTCACCATGTCATCCTTGCCCGCCGAGACCAGGTAGAGCGGGATGCGAGGGTCCCACCGTGCTTGTCCCCGGCCCTTGATCCCCGATTTCCGCATCGTGAGATAAAACCCGACGAGAAACCCGATCGATACTTTCTCCAGCATGTAGGGGTCGGGATCGGGCTGCGGGTGGAGGATGATGGAATCAGGGTCGTGGCTGGCGAGCCGTGTATATTTTTTCAAGCCAATGCGGGCGCGGGGCGCGAACAAGAACGCCATGCCCGCCAGCACCATCAAGTACCAGGGCAGCGAGGGTACCCCGATGCCGGGAACGAGGGCAACGACCGCATCGACTTGCCTGGCGATATCCACGCCCATTTCCTCGCGACGAAGCACGTGATCGATCGCGGCGAGGCCGCCCAGGCTGCTACCGAGCAGCACGACGGGCTTGTCCCCCGCGATTTCACGGGCCATGCGAAGCAGCGCTGTCGTCGCCGCCGGCACGAGCTTCCAGTGCCCGGGCATGCCCCGGGGCTCCGGCCAGTGGCCGAGCCCGGGCATGTCCGGCGCGACCACGATCCAGCCCCGTTCCGCGAAGAACGGGCCGAGATAGTGGAAACAAAGCCGCGCGTGGACGCCGAAGCCATGCCACGCGGCAATGACGCCTCTCACCGCTTTCTTGGGATCGTCGGGCCGCCACGTGAACGTCACGAGCGGGTGGGGGGAGAACTCGATCTGGCCTTGTTCGATCATCGCATCACGTGCTGTTCATATGGCATTACCATCGCCGGCGATTTAAACACCGCGTGAAAACCTGTTTTCTGCACAACCGATTTTATACCGCTCTCATCTAATGACTATTCATGGGACCGAAACGAATCGTGATGCTAAAAAATCCTTTTGATCGGCCCCGGATCGAGATGATCCCCGCGATCCTCAACTTTCCTCTAGTGGCGATCATCCTCGTGCTATTACTTGGATACTCGAGCTACTGGAGCATGATCAACGAAGAAGCAAATCGGATATTCGGCACCGATGGCATCGATTTCGTTATAATAATCACAAGCATAGCTATCTGCGCGGGGGTTTACTGTACCGGTTACATCCTCCTTGTACTCGTGCGACCGAGGATTGCCCATGCCCCCGTAATCAACATCATCCCGCTCATCACGGGCATGTTTCTTGAGGGATTTTGCATCATCGTGCTCACGAGCACCGATTACGTGAATTTGTACGTGATCTACGACTTCCTCGGGGACATTCTTGGCACGCTGCTCTACGTGGCCATTATCATTATCATCATCGCTTTTTGCTTCCTTCTCTTGCAAGGGATTCCCGCGCTCTGGAACCTGACGGATAGAAGAGGAACGGAAGCTGGAAAAGGTAATGCAAGGACGCGCTGGAGATACAAGCCACGGTTCACGAGCATCACGACGATTGCCGGTTTTTGTGCTTGCGTGCCTTTATTCTTGCTGTTCGTGATCGACAGCCCCCACACGATCTTTTGGAAGGTCTTGGTTTACCGGTTCTCGTGGTTGGAAGCATCTCCCATCACGCATGTGATTGCATCGATAATCTTCATTATTGTGGTACTTACCGCCGCTGCAAGCTCTTTACTTAGCCGAAGGGCCCGGCAGGAGCCGGCCCCGCGCTGGTTTCGCATTGATTCAAGACCGACACGTGTTCTCCTCGTGATCACGCTCGTGGTTCAAGCCATTGCCTTGATCCTCATGGGCGTGACTTCGAGCGCTCGTGTGATGGCGTTGCACCCTCTCACGACGATCACGATCGGGGAGGGGCTCGTGCTCGTCGCCATGATTCTAAAGAAATCCTTTATTTCACGGCGCCCGAAGGGCACGTGGGCACGGCAGCATGAAACGGGGCTTCTCATTGCGATCGTGCTGCTCCCGTTGTCATGGATCTATTTCGGCCAGCCACTCGTCCAGAACCCCTCGTATCCCCGGCTCGCATCGGTTCCCGTGATGGCAGTCAAGAACTCGTACGGTAACCTCACGTCGACGCAGAAAACCCTTTTCGACGAATACTTGAATTACGTTCTCCCGCCGGGGACACAAGCCGCCACTATCCTCACCAGCAATGCTGGCACCCGGGATAGAGTGCGCCTCGCGAGCGCCTTGCTCTTTAGGAACGCGGCAGGTGACACGGGGAATGCGAGCGTGATCCTGGAGTGGCTTCTCCCGCTACAAAACACGGATGCGTCTAGTAAAAATTATGGTGTCTGGAAAACATCGCCAGGATCTAGTAATGTTGACGAGAACTGGCGGGAATTCATCGGTTGCGAGCTTGTCTTGATTCTCGACCGGCATTCGGGCAAGCTGAGTCTAGATCTAGTCTCTAGGATCAGGCAATCGTTGATCCGTGCCGCAGAAGGGGCAATGCGGCGGGATGTGAACCCATCTTACACGAACATCGCGCTCATGAGCGCGTTTCTCATGGAATATGTCGGTGTTAGCATGCACCGGCCAGATCTGGAAAACGCTGGAACGTTGAAATCGTGGGAATGTTATCTCTTGTTTCAAGAGCATGGTACCTTCAGCGAGTTCAACTCTCCCACGTATGGCGGGGTTGACATGCTTGCACTTGCATTCTGGCGGGATTTAGGACAGACGCAGAACATGCGCGTCATGGGTGCCGAGATGGAAGCCGCGCTCTGGCGACATACCGCATCGTACTACCACGCGGGGCTGCGGAACCTCGCCGGGCCGTTCTTTCGGGCGTACGGCATGGACATGACCCGGTACAATGCCATCATCGGCATCTGGATCGCCCTCGCGACGGAGAACCTGGCAACAGCGCCGCTCCCCCGTGCTGCCGGGGCGAGCTTCTTCGAGCTCAGCAACATCTTTCCCGCGGTGCAAGTCGGACACGCGGTTCCCGATGGCGTGTTGCTGGACTTGAGCACGTTCACGGGATCCAGGTTCTTGCAAAAAACGGTTCCGAGCGATCCGGGCGTCTTTTCCGCGCAATACCACGTGGCGACATTAGTAGGCACTAATTGGCTCATGGGCGGGGTGACGGGGAGACATTACGAAGGGAACCAATTCAAGGCAGGAACGATTCAATGGAACGCGTCGAATCCGGGAAGCATCGCGTCGCTCGTGGTGCTCGGTCTTGGCACGCAAGAAGTTATGGTAACTGAAACGGGCATGACAATACAACGGTTCGATTCAGCAAAGGGGATCGAGTTTTGCGTGAATTGTAACGGTATCGACGCGGAGCGGTTCAACGGGACGACGTGGCACCTGCCGGGCATCGGTTTCACGATCACGGGCGATCCGGCAGCGATAAGCGCCTCGGTCGTGAGTCCAACCGCGTATAAAAGCGAATATTCCATAGCGGAAGGGGTGTATACCGTCGTGAAGGTGACGTGTAACTTGAATTCGATAACGCTCGTTCCGTTCCTCCCTTGACTCTTGCTGAACGATATTTCCCCGATCGGTGACACGAACGCTCCAAGAAAACTATTTCTTAACCAGAGCGCAATAATCGTTCATGGCAATCAAGCGTGAGCAACCATGGAAAAGTTGAAGGTAGGGATCATCGGGAGCGGTTTCATCGCCGAGCACCACGCCCTCGCCTATTCCCAGCTGCAGAACGTGGACATGATCGGCTTGTCGTCGGTCATCGAGGACCAGGCCATGGCATTGATGGCGAGATACAATATCCCGGGCAAACCTTTCAAGGATTACAAGGAATTGTTGAAGCTCGGTCCGGACGTCGTATCCGTGTGCTTGCCAAATTACTTGCACAGGGAGGTGACGGCTGACGTGCTCGAGGCGGGCGCCCACGCGCTCGTGGAAAAACCCCTGGCTCGCAACGTCGCGGAGGGAAAGGCCATGATCGCCGCCGAGAAAAAGTCGGGAAAGAAGATATTTTATTGCGAGAACAACATGTACGCGCCGACGTTTGCCAAGGTAAAGGAGATTATCGACGAGGGCGCGCTCGGGAAGATCTACATGGGGCGGGGCAAGGAACAGCACAGCGGCCCGCACTCGCAATGGTTTTACAAGAAAGAACCATCGGGTGGCGGCGCACTCGTGGACCTCGGCATCCACGACATCGCGTGCCTGGTCTGGTACTTGGGCTGCGACGTGAAGAAAGTCTTCTGCCAGACGACGACCACGCAACCAGACCGCGGCAAGTTCGGCAGGTGCGAGGTCGAGGACAACGCCGTCGGGATACTCTACTTCGAGAACGGCGCCCAGGTCGTCATCGAGGAATCGTGGTGCGCGCCTGGCGGCTACGACATGCGCTTCGAGCTGTTCGGCACCGAGGGCCAGCTCAAGGTCGCGCCCACGTTCAGCAACTTGATGAGCGTGTACTCGGAGAAGGGGTACGGCTATGCAGTCGAGAAAGCGGGTTCTACAATGGGCTGGACTTTTCCCGTTCCCGCGGAGGCGTGGAACTTCGGATATCCACAAGAAGTGGCAAGCTTCGTCGATTGCATTGTCAACAAGAAGGAGCCCCTCACGGATGCGGCGTATGGCCTCAAGATCCTCAACATCGTCGAGACCATGTACAAGAGCGCCGCGTCGGGCAGGATTGAGGCTGTTCTTCCGGCCTAGAACCTTGATGCGCCCCTCTTCTTTCTTCTCATCTAGTTCTGTGCATATTCCGATCATGTTCACATGCGTTTTTAACGCCCGGGGAACGAATCCAACACATGCAATACCGGAAAATGGGCAAGAAAATCCCCTGGGAATCGAGCGCGCTGGGCTTCGGCTGCATGCGGTTCCCCAGCAAGAAAATCCTCGGCTTCATCAAGAAGGTTGACGAGGCGGAAACCATCCGGATCCTCCGTCATGCCATCGGCAACGGCGTCAATTATGTCGACACCGCCTATGGCTACCACATGGGCAAGAGCGAGGTCATCGTCGGCAAGGCACTGCAAGGCGGCTACCGGCAGAAGGTGCACCTCGTGACGAAGCTGCCGATCTGGAAGGTGAAGGCAGCCAGCGATGTCGAGAAATATTGCCGTGAACAACTCAACAAGCTCCAGACCGACCACCTCGACATCTACTTGTTCCACGGGCTCAACAAGGACAGGTTCAAGAAGGTCAAGGAACTCGGGCTCGTTACCGCAATGGAAAAAATCAAGGAGAAAGGGTTGATCAAGCATTTCGGCTTCTCGTTCCATGATAACTTCCAGGTATTCAAGGAGATCATCGACTATCATGACTGGGATGCGGTACAAATACAATGGAATTATCTCGACCAGGACACGCAAGCGACGACGAAAGGCCTGGAATACGCGGCGGGCAAGGGCGTGGCAGTGATCATCATGGAACCCCTCAAGGGAGGTCACCTCGCCAACCCGAAGCCTGAGGTGAAGGCCATTTTCGACAAGGCGCCCGTGCAGCGCACGGCCGCAGATTGGGGGTTGCAGTTCGTCTGGAACCGCCCGGAAGTGTCGGTCGTGCTGAGCGGCATGAGCACGTTCGACCAGGTCAAGCAGAACATCGAATCTGCCAGCAAATCGGGAGTCGGGAAGCTGACGGCAATGGAACTGGACGTGCTCAAGCAGGCCGGGGACGCCCTCAAGAAAGCGATCCTCATCCCGTGCACCGCGTGCGAGTACTGTATGCCCTGTCCCAGCGGCGTGGCGATCCCGCGCAACTTCGCGTTGTTGAACAGTTATTCCGGCCACAAGAACTTGAAGAAGGCCAAGAAGGAATACGCGAAACTCGCCGCGTCGAGGGACGCGCTGAACGCTGCCAAGGACAACGGCATGGCCACCTTGTGCTCGAAGTGCAAGAAATGCCTCGAGAAATGCCCGCAAGCCATCGACATCCCGGGCGAGCTGGAAAAGGTGAACGCCGTGCTCACCGGCGCCAAGCCGATCGAGGAAGTCTATCCAAAGAAGGAATGAAATTCCTTATTACTTGAATTTTTGCAAGTTCGCGAGGGTTTCCTCGGCATCCTTCATGATCCGGTCGATCAGCTCCTTCACCGTGGGGATGTCGTGGATGCGTCCTGCCACCTGGCCGCCGAGGACGGGCGTGTCGTCGATCTTCCCCTTGAACAGGTTCTCGAGCCCCGACACCTCGAGGTCGATGATCTCTTGCGTCGAGCCGGTCGGGTTCCCCTTGTACAAGTCGGGGGCGCCGCGCACGGTCGCGTCGACGAGTTCCACGGCGCGCTTGTTACGGACGAACCGCATGGGCCCGAAGAACCCGCGCGCCACGAGGGTATCCTCCTCCGTCGTCCTGATGAGTATCTCCTTCCACGACTGCTCGAAGTCGCTCTCTTTCGTGGCGATCATGCGGGTGCCCATCTGGATGCCGATGGCGCCCATCGCGAGGGCCGCGACCAGCGACTTGCCGTCGCAGAAGCCACCCGCCGCGATGACCGGCTTCTTGACCGCTTGCACGACCTCGGGAACGAGCACCATGGTCGACGTGTCCCGCCACGAGCAATGCGCGCCGCCTTCCCGCCCCGACGCGACGATGACGTCGACACCGGCCTTCTCGCAACGCCGTGCCGCCCGCACGCTCGGGACGACGTGCGTCCACACGATGCCGGGCAGCTCCTTCTTGATCGGGATCGACGTGAGCAGCTCCTTGTCGCCGGGGTCGGTCGACCACGGGAGCGGGTCGCCAGCGGAAGTGAAGATGGCAGCACACTTCGCCCTCGCCGCGGGGTCATCCTTCACGCGATCGACGACGTACTTGATGAGCCGCGACGCGTTCGGGATGAACTCCTCGGACACGGGGATGTTGATGCCAAACCTGGCATCCGGGAAGTCCTTGATCTCCGCGAGCACGATGTTCATGGACTTCTCAAGCAGCTGCTCGGGACCGCCCTCGCCGAAGATTGCCGAGTACTTGAACTCGCCAATGCCCGGCATCTTGAAACTTCCCATGCCAACGGTCGATATCAAGCCGAGGCCTCCGGCCTTGGCAACCGCCGCGGCGAGCTTGGTCGTGTCATAGGGACCCATCCCCGCTTGGACGATCGGGTACTTGGTCTTGTAAATGTCGCTGAATGGTGTGTGCATGAGCAAGGGAGGGCTGCAACGAAAAAAAAGGTTCAGATAAAATCTTCGGACCGGGGATCAAGAAGGTAGAAAGGGCACTCGTCACGATGCCACAATGAACATGTCTGCTAGCATCGCAGCGCCGAATCACAAGGATTGCGAGATTCATCCCGGACAGGCCCAGGAACGCGCCAATAGGCAACGGGTTTTCCAGAGCACACGCTTGTCCTCGATCGATGCCCTCCGAGGTTTCGACATGTTTTGGATCACGGGGGGTACCGACCTGGTCATCTCGTTCTTCGCGCTGGTCTCCCCGGCAATTGCGCCGTTCTTCCGGATGCAGTTTTCCCATCCCGCGTGGTCTGGCTTCACGTTCTATGACTTGATCTTCCCACTCTTCGTTTTCATGTCGGGGCTCAGCATCCCGTTCTCCATCACGAAGCGTGTGGAACGGGGTGAAGACAAGAAAAAGTTGTACAAGCACGTTGCCATCCGGACGCTTGTCTTTTTCCTCCTAGGACTCGCATATAACGGTGCCGACTTCGATCCGTTCGCGTTCAGGATCGCCGGCGTGCTCCAGCGCATCGCGATCGCCTCGTGCGTCGCTGCCATCATCGCCATTAACACGAAGGCGAGAACGCAACTTTTCAGCATCATTGGCATCCTCCTGGTATACTGGGCGATCATGGCCCTGGTGCCCGTCCCGTACTTTGGCGCGGGCAACTACACGCAATACGGGAACCTCGCCGGGTACGTGGACAGGCTATTGCTCCCCTACCCCGAGAAATGGTGCTGCTATGAGTTCGGCGACAGCGAGGGCATCTTGAGCACCTTGCCGGCCGTGGCGAGCGCCATGCTCGGTACCTTGGCGGGGCAAAAATTGCAGTCTGAAGTGAAGCCGCTCGACAAGGTGTTGTGGTTGACGTTCTCGGGTACCTTGTGTCTATCCATTGGATTCGCTTGGAATTTCGTTTTCCCCATCAACAAGTACATGTGGACGAGCTCGTTCGTGCTTTTCGCTGGTGGCTGGAGCATGTGGCTGCTCGCCGTGTTTTACTGGATCATCGACGTGAGAGGATTCGTGAAGTGGTCGTTCTTCTTCAAGGTCATCGGCTCGAACTCCATCTTGATATACTTGCTCGGAGGGCTCGTCGGGTTCGATTTCTTGGAAGACCTCCTCGGCGCGAGTTCGGGGCTCGATTTGCTGGTCGCTTGCCTCGACGTGAGCGCACGGTGGCTGTTCCTCTACCTCCTCTACCGAAAGAAGTGGTTCGTAAAGTTCTGAGAACCGCTGCCTTCTCGTGATTTTGCTTTGCTATCTCGTCCCTCGTTTTTATGATAGCCGTCAAATGATCTGCAAGCCGAGCTTGTTCGATCCGCGTTGTTTTCAAGCGCCCGTGGGAATTTCGTCCATTTCATTCTTGTCTCGCTTCTCTATCTCGCCAGAAACGAGCAAGAGAAAGTCGAGCGAGCCGGGATAGCCATCCCACACGTCTCCCCAATCATCGACGTAGCCACGTCCCTCTTGCTCACTCGTGCCGCTGCCGTATTGCTTGACGACGTGATCGACCGGGCCATGATCGAATCGCGGATCTTCGAGCAAGTTGGCAAGGGCATATGGATTCGACTTGATAGCGAACTCGAGCAAGGTCATGGCACCCGGCAAGTCCCCGAGCACGAAGACGAGCAGGCCAAGCCCGTAAAGCAATCCGAACAAGATCCTGTTCGCACCACCTGTAACCAGCCCCTGGAGCTCGCCCCTCTCGATCTTGTTAGCAATGCTAGATGCCTCCTCGAACCGTTCCAGGCAGATGGCGAGGTGGAGGATGAAGTACCTGGCCCCTTTTGGATCCGACGGGTCGACATCGAGCAACTTCTTGAAGTAACCAAGGGCCGCCTCGTCCTTCAGCTTGTACCACGAGTAGAGTCCGAGCCTGAACAAGCAGCCGATGAACGGCTTGTTTTCCTTGTGGCTATACGGGATAATGAGATCATTTCGTCTTCCCGTGATCGTTTCGAGAAGTTTGAAGAACTTTTCGATGTGTTCGTCCAGCATCGCGATGGCTTGATCGTGGGCGTCCTCGGCCTCGAGCAGCCGTGCTTGCGCTTCGATGATGTCGAAGTCTAGAGGGTACAGTTTCAGCAATACGGGAAGGACGTGCCGCGCATATGCCAACCGCCCCCGGGTGATGTCGTCGTGCGCCCGGTCGATGCTCTCCGCGTCGCGAAGGACGAGCCGCGCAGGCTGGATCTTGACGATGTTTCCCTCCATCTTGATCCTGGGCATGCTGGATCGCAATACCACTCCCGCGGCCTTTCGCGGCGGGTCGTCTCGTGGCGGCGTTGCGTTTTCGGGCATCAGTGAACACGGTATCATGGCACTTGTGAGATATATGTGCTCGCCTCGGAAACGGCGTACCATCACATTATTAAGGAGTCTGTCTAACAAATAATTTACGCCTCGTTCTCTTTAATCTTCTCACCCAAAGAAAAATGTCGGCCTCAAATACATGTCCACCATCCCCGTCTCGGCCGACA
>JAUQYZ010000165.1 GCA_030587475.1 Candidatus Sigynarchaeum calidifontis | reverse complement strand
GTGCGGTGCGTTCGGTGCGTTCGAAATCGCCTTGATGGAGAAGATCGGAGGAGATTGGATTCCAATAGATGAAACAAGACGGGATGGATATTTTGAGGCTTCGGCCATTTATCCGAATGATCCTCTAAATGGATGAGTAACTTTCTTTGTTAACGACCGATTAGCTCCTTCGTTGACAGCTGGCCAGTTGTTCGGGTTCGATGATGACGGAACGGAGGTTATTTTTAGCTATCCCCTTGATACACCAGTATTATCCCATGTCACGAGTTTTTGGAGTGCTTACCCCGTTTGGACTTGAATCCAACCATATTTGGGATGTTTCACCATTTACTTTTTTTTGCGATCCATCATCTGCAGTAGGTACAAGCGCCGCAGCAAGTGATGCTCGCCCCCGATGGCGAATGCATGAGCGAAAAAATATCGCATATATAAATATATAGCGACAACATGGCGGCGTTGGTTACAAATTGGATTCTTGTATTTTGGAAGATTGAGTAACTCTTAGGAGGTTATGAGTTCCCTTCGTTCTGTATGTGGAACGTCGTCCCGAAATAGTCCTAAATGTATTTACTCTTTCGATACCAATAATAAGGGTTAGAAACGTAACTAGATTATGGGATTATTATGGAAAGATTACTTATGTGATTGTTCGAGAAGCCCTGGCCTCTCAGATCGAATAAGACTATACTTAGAATATTTATGAAATAACCGATTATGACGAATGGATGAAATCCGTGAGAGATGCCCCATCGAATGACCAATTTGTATCCTTTTGGGAAGGATACAAAAAAATCTACGACGTGATGGCCGGGCACTCCAAGGAACGCTGGCAGTGCGGCTACAACGTGTTGCAGATGTTTCTCCGCCAGTACTGCGACGTGGAGGTCCCGCTCTACACGCTGCAACTGTACTTGCGCAAGAAGGCCAGGGCCTTCAAGGAAAAGGAGGGCGAGATCGCCAACCTCACGCCCGAGGCCATGCTCAGGTTTGGCGAGTTCACGCAGCTTGAGGATATGGCAGCGTACGTCTTCGATATCAAGCCGTTTAGCGACGTGTTCAACGATGTATTCTATTATCCGGCCCTTATGTCCGTCTGCGTCGGGGGCACCCAGGCCATGAATGTCGAGCAGTTATTTGCCAACGAGGGCGGGAAATACATCGAAGCATCGCAAGAATGCAAGGACGCCCGGCAGACCCACCTCGCTTGCGTGATCGAGGAATCGAAATACAAGTCGTGGAAGGTCGGCGACAAGGAATACACGGGCGCCCAGCTCTACGCCCGTGATTACGAGGGAAAGGGATATATCCTCAAGGGGCCCGAGTTCGACAAGCTCAGGTCGAGAATCGCGGTGGACGATTGCCGCTCGAGGCCAGTGAAGATTGGCGGCCAGATGACGACCGTGAGCCAGCTGTTCTCGTACGAGTATGACAAGAAGGCATACGAGGAGGATCGCCGCCAGTTCGCGGAGGTGTTCTACAACAAGGTTAAGAATTATTTCACCAGCACGGGAAGCCGGGCCGGCATCCCCGTGGTCTTCAATGCCATGATCTATCTCATTGTCGACGCCACGTTGGATCCGGAGCCTTCAGTATTCCTGCTCGACCCCCACGACATGACCTATCTTGGTGACAAGTTCAAGGAGAAAAAGAAGAAGGTCCCGCTCCAGTACATCCTCGGCAGCCCCACGGGTGCGACGCTCTTCTTCCCCCCAATCGATCCCGCCCACAAGGACCGCATCAAGAAGGAACTGCAAGACCCCGACCTTTTAAAGGATGCAAGAACGCGGTTCTGCCACCTGGCCGAGCTCGCGCTCTTCAATAAGGAGACCTACTTGCGCGCGATCGTCAAGAAGAACGTGGGCGACCCGCCATCCGGGCTCGAGGAATTTTTCCGGCTCATGGAAAGTTTCGGCGATAACGTTTTCGAGAACGCCGTTCTCGAAGAAACGTGCCGCATGTTCGCGACCAACAGGGACAAGCTGGACGACGTGTTGAAGTTCTCCATGGGCTTGCCATTCTCGTTCGACTTGCTCGCCGAAGAGCTGGGTCATCATTTCCCCGATTTTCCGGTCGACACGCTCAAGAAATACTTACTGGAGCTGTTCAAGTTCAAGAACGTGTTTGTCTCCTTCCCCTCGTTCATCCGGTCCACCGTGGACAAGGGCCTCAGCTACAAGAACGAGATGCTCTGGCAGTCTTGCGTCCAGGTGGGGAACTTCATAAACATGGAGCGCATCAACAACGGCATCGGCACCGCGCCCCGACAACCCTTCCGCCAGGACGAGCTGCGGTACTACACGTACATCTTTCGCGGCTTGCTCTTCCTGTTCAACAGCCAGGACCGGTATAGCCACGTGGAACTGGTGAACGAGTTTCTCGGCCCGAGAGAATATTTTGACCGGTACTACATCATCGCAGCGCTGGGCGAGGGCCTGGTCAAGGGCGCGGAGTTGCGCAACATCATCTACTTTGGCATCGTGGAGAATGCCCTCATCGACCTGGCCGAACGCATCCACAAGGTCTTGCAAGGATCCGTGCAAGTAGTCGACATGTCCATCGATCGTTTCTTGAAACTGATGGAAAAAGGCGAATCCCGCATCGATGACCGCCTGATCGAGGGCCTCGCGAAGGAATTCGAGGTCACTTGTAACTACCTCTATTCACCCCTGGAAGGCGTCATCTACATGGTTGACAAGCTCAAGAACCGTATGAAGAATTTAAACATCATCAAGCGCCAGTTGCTCGTAGCCATATCGGGGAACATCGCGGCGCGTGCCGACCTCAAATCGAAGATATTGAGCTTGATCAAGATCGCCACGCCCGATTTGGTCTATGAATACGACGCCATGCGCGAGAAACTCATGGACTACGCGGCAAAGCTCGCGCCCGTTATCATCAAGAACCCGGCCGACGCCCGGTCCGACATATACATGCTGGCGGATGCCACGCTGATCAAGGATCCCGCAAGGGCACAGGACCTGGCCGAGCTATCCCGCATCGTGAACCAGATGCGGCTCGAAATGGGCAAGGACATCAACCTCATGCAGCAGATCATCGACACGAACATCGGCAAGCTGGTCAGTATCGAGAAGATCCAGGTCGTGGCGGAATTCAACGACTTGTTCAAGCTCGAGGGCTCCAAGGACACGGAGTTCGCGTCAAAGATCAACCAGGTCTACAACGAGGTCTACGAGAAGCTCGACCTGAACGAGGAGACTGCGTTGGACAACATCAGCCCGCTGTTCATGAAGAAAGCCGGCCCTTGAGCCCCGCTGCGCTCAGCTTTTTTCTCCCGGTCTTTCTCGTCTCGACGGAAAGGAGTGCTCATCGATGGTGCTCGAAAACGAGCTCGCCAGCGCCGCGACCATACGGTTGCAGGAGGTCGACCGTGAGAAGATGGCTGGTACGAGCGGTCGCGAGGTCAACCCCCACTTCCGGCACCTCGAGGGCTGGTTGAACGTGTATCTCGGCCCTGCGACGGCGATCTTCCACTGCATGCATGGGAAGGATCATCCCGCAATTCCCGACGAGAACCGGAACGCCATCATCCCGGCCCGCAGCTGCGAGATCGATGGCCGCAAGTATTACTTGTCCATCAAGGGGTGCGGGGCGTACGAGGACATGTTCCACGGGGGCGAACTCACGCCCGGATTGATAGCGGAGGCTTGCCGGGATCCATCCTTGTTGCCCCGGGTAAACCAGCTACCCACGGGGGCCGGTTTCATCATGGGCGAGTCGTGGATGGGAGAGAGCCCGTACGGCGCGCAGGGCGAGCAAAATGCACGGGACGAGCTCGCGTTCTCCACGCTCGCGAGCGGCGCGTCGATCAACGGGGCCTTCATCTGCCCGGTCATCGGCATCGTGTCGCTCTCGGGCACCATCGAGGACGCTGCAAGAAAGTTCTACTGGTTCCGGCAGTATCCCTACCCGTTCTACCAGGAGGCGAGGCTCGTTCCTTCACGGACCAGGCTCTATTTCGAATCGGCCCAGGTGCTCGCCGATCCGGTCGCTGCCCTCGCCACGTTCGGCATCGACACGGCGGCGAGGATGGAGCGGTTCGAGAAGAGCTTCATCAAGTCGGGCTTTGCCTTGCTCTCGCTGTTCACCAGGTCCGTGAAAATCGAGGCTGACCAAGCAAGGGGCATCGTCTACCATGACGTCTGGTTCGACAAGGACGCCATCGTCGCGCCCGACGGCGTGATCCATTTTGCCGACCTCGAGGGACTCGTGTGGCAAGGCGTGCCCCTCTCGAATGCAAGCAAGGTGCAGCAAGCGGAATGGAATAAATTATTCTACGAGTTCTCATATGCCCTCGTGCAGATCGATGGTTGCCGTCTCGATCTCGATGGAAAGGGCGCGACTCCAGGCTGGGATCGACAGCGCGAGGCACTGGCGAGCATCGTCCAGGAGGCCCTTGACGGCGACCCGTTCGTGTTCACTCGTTATGAAGGCGATCAGATGGTCGCCGTCATCGAGCACCCGGAGTACCCCTCCTTGCCGCAAGCCAGGGTTCCCTTGTTCCAGGGCTTGCACGGCTAGGCCGCATAGCCGCGATCGAGAGGAAACCTCGCGAGAAAAGGAGGAAAATTAATCGCGCGGCGTCTCGAGCACCACGTCTTGCCGCAAGAGCTCAGCTTGCAACTTCTTCACGTCGAGTGCCCGGGGTTCCACGCCATCCTTCACGCACAGCGCCGCTGCCACTCCAGAGGCCTGGCTCACGACGATCGTGGCCGTTATACCCCGGTGCGCGTTTAGCGCCGTCAACGCCTCGTCTGACGTGTCCGGTTCGACGCTGATGCACCGCGCCCCGAATAGGAGGCCATCGATCTTGGCGGGCACGAGTGACCGGTAGGGGATGTCGTACCCGTATTCCGCCTCGAAATTGCCACGGCCGATATCGTGACCCGTGTTCCGGCCGATCACGTCGTCGAACTTTGCGTGGCCGAACACGTCCGCGTGGGTGAGCGTGTACAAGCCGATGGGTATCCGTGTCTGGCGGAAGCCGATCTTGGTGGTGGTGCGGTCGAGCGTTGCATTCTCCCAACCCGGCAAGTAACGGTGCATGCGGGTCAAAATCTCCACGCCCTTGATCTGGCCGAGCTCTGCCCTTGACACGAGCATCGGGTCGACTTGATTCCAGTGGAAGCTTGGCCCCTCTATCGCGAACGTGCCGAGATATTTCGTCTTGCCCCCGAATTCCACCTTCCGTATCCGGACCGGCTTCAACCAGAAATAGAGCATCGGCGTTGCCCCGGTCTTCTCGAACGCCTCGACCAAGTCGGGCTCCGCCTCGTACACCTTGTCGATGATGTCGGCGAACCCGCGCACGATGAAGGTCTTTCCTTGCATGACGTGGTTCCAGAGCTGCTGCTTGTCGGACGGGTAAAGCATCGAGAACGAGCCTGGCCACACGCCCTCTTTCACGAACTTCTCCAGGTCCACGTTGTCGATCCACGCGTACGATTGCATGCCCATTACTTGCTTCTCGGGCACGATGACGGCGTCCTTCCCACCGATCCACCATGCCATATCCGCGAAGGATGAGCAATCGACGAGGCACCTCGCCGTGATCGCCACCCGGCCGCCGATCGTCTCGATGAATGCCCCGCGGCTCGCTGGGAAGCCGGTCGATTTATCGAGGGGCAGCGCACCGCAAGCGCGGGCGTGCAAGAGCACCTCCACGCCGGCCTCTTCGAGCATCTCGGCAAGCACGATCTTGATATCGTTCACGTCGAGGGGGATGTCGGCGTGCGCGCGTCCATCCGGAACGTCCTTGAACGGCGGCCCTTGTCCCGAGAGCCATTTGTCGAACAGCGGATCGCTGTGCCCCTTCGCCACTATGCGCTTGATCATCTCCTTGCCGATGCCGCGGGTGATGACTTGTCCCTTGTTATTCGTGTATTCGCGGAATTCCCAGTGCACGACCATCCCGCCGACGCTCTGCCCGCCGAGAAAGCCATTCTGTTCGACGAGCATTACCTTCGCTGCCGGGTTCGCGCGTTTCGCTGAAATAGCGGCCGCGACACCGGATTGCGAGCCGCCGATGACGAGCACGTCCACCTCCCGCAACACTGGGACTTCCTTCGCTGGTTCCGTGATGCTTTTCTCGACCATGTTCATCCAGCGATGGAGGCGGAGCGGGGAGATAAAAGCCGATCCTCGACCGTGGTAATATTGCCGTCGCGTGATAAGGAAAGAAATCACGTTCTTTTTCGCAAGAACGAGAACGAGAACGAGAACGCTTGCTCGACGATGGCCGGCATTTTCAAGGCAGCATACGTGATCCCGATGAACCGGAGACAATGGTTGAGCATGAAGATGGCGAGTTCGTCCTTCGCGTGAAGGTTCATGCGCCCGACGTTCCCCCCCGTGAACTCGAAGGCGATCCGCTTCCCGTCGTACCTCATAACGATCGTGATGCCGGGGAAATATGTCTTGGTGATCTGCCACTCGAGCTCGGTGGCCGTGAGTTTCCCACCGACGAATGCTGCGAGGGCGGGTAGATCGTCCCGCTTCAAGAATGCGAATGGTGCCAGGCGCTGGAGGATCGAGCGCTGCAGCAGATCGGAAGGCTCGTCTGGCACGACGGAATGCTTGCCAATGGCAAGATCCTGCAAATAATCCATCGTCAAGTCAGTGAAACCCACCAGATCCTCGCTGGAGACCATAGAGACGACTTCGCCGGAGAAAAAAAACTTGACATCGGCTTCTGCGAACATGTCATCGCCCTCATTCGTGTCAGCCTTGAAATAGACAACGCGGACCTTGACACCAGGAAAATATTCGAAGCTCATGGAAAACGTCTCATCGAACCCGAGATCGTCCATTGACCCGCCCATTTGCTGCTCCACCACGCCTTTCACCTTGCTCTCGGGAATGCGTGGCATCAGCTCCTTCACGAACTCGCCGATGGTGTTCAACTCGCCTTTGTGAGGTGTCCCGATTCCGGTGCCATCGATCTGCTGCACCGTCTTGAGCTGCTTCTTGTCGATCTTCATCGTTCATCGCTCCTCGAATTGACATTGCTCTTTATAAAATAGGAGACATCTGTTATTGTGATGATCATGGCTTTGTCGGTTAATGATTCCCTTTTATTTTTATTCGCCATGTATTGCATCGAGGCGTTCATCAATTTCGAGCTGTTCGTGTTTTTCATATTGAAATGGAAGCCGCAAAAGACCCGCCACATCTCCATCCTCGGCCTCGCATATTTATGCTTCGGGATCACCCGGATCTTGCTGATTTTCTGGGATTTCGATTCCCCAAAGAATGGATCGTATTACATTTCTGCGGCATTTTTCGCATTTCTAGCCATGGCCGTGTTCATGTATGCTGCTGAAAATCTACTCCGAAAAACGCATTACGTGTTCACGATTGCCTTTCTCGGGGTGGCGTGTGTCGTGCTGTTCCTCGGCATCGACGTGCTTCGCCAGCTGTACTACATCTTCGCATCGGCATTGATCTTGTTTGTTATAGCTTTCCTCTTCAGACTCATGGCCATGGTCACCGGCACGGTTCGCAAGAGATTTTTCACGCTGTTCATCGGCTTCGTCTTGTATGGGTTAGGCTACGCACTCAGTTCGGAACTTGCTAAAAATTTAGGTATAAAACCCATCGCGGTGGGGATTGTCATTGTTGGACTGGCATTCATCGCGCTCGCGTGCGTTCGCATTCCCATGCTCGAAGAAGTCCATTGGAGGGACTATTTACTGCACGTCTTCGCCTTCTACATCGACACGAGCGCTTGCATCCACGACGAGACGCTCCTCAAGACGGGAAAGGAGGTGGCAGGCGTGTCGGCAGATCTATTCAGCTCGGGCGTGACCGGCGTGATCGGCATCATCAAGGAAATGATCAATTCGGAGAAGAAACTCAAGGTGCTCGACCACGAGGACAAGAAGATCCTCCTCGAATACGGCAAGTACATCACCGTCGCGCTCATCACTCTAAAGGATCTCGACATGTTGCACGAGAAACTGCAAGCTTACATCCTCCGGGTGGAGACCGAACTCCGGCAGCCTCTAGAGAAGTGGCGCGGGGAAGTCGGGCGGTTCGCTGCGCCTATGCAAGCGATCACGACAGATATCTTCAAGACGACCATCGACAAGAACTGGTGGCGCGTCAGCCCGCGAAGCGTCGCCCGCCAGGTCGCCGGTTTCGTGAAAGGCTTGCTTCCGAAGGGACTCTTCAAGCGCGCCGGGAACAGCAAGGGGCAAGTGGGTAGCCCCGCCGATGCGAGTGCCAAGGTGCAAGAACCGGTGCAGCCGGTACCGAAGGTCAACCCGGAGCACGTTGAACCGGATAACGATCCGTGGCCAGCACCCAATCCCGCCAATAAACAAACGCCGGCCACGGCGATCACTGACGAGAAAACGTCGTCATCTAATCACGCTCAGGAAAAAAAAGCAGCCATGCAACCCGAGGCACCGGTCGAGCAAGCAAAGCCGGCCAAGGCCGTCAAGAGGCCTGCTACTGGGAAAAGGAAGAAATGATCCGCATGATCTCTATACCATTGCCTGGCTTGCGAAATAATCCTTGCACTTGAGAAATAGCCGACGCTGCATCTCGACGATGAAATAGAGACGTGGTTCTCGATCCACGACATCCACCACATGCTTGTCTTGTAGCTTTTTCAGGTGATATTCGACTAGCTGGCGCGAGATGCCTAGCCGCTGCTCGAATTGTTTAATTGTATATGAACCGCCATCAGATAACATGTCGAGGATCTTCTTCACGTTCGCATTTTGGTAGAGCTGAAGCATGTAAAGACCATCACGCCCCCATTCCGCCTCGTCGACGTGTCGACTGAAGTAAGCTTTCGCGTTTAACTCGAAGACGTAGGACCTGATACAGCCGAAGTCGGAAAGCACCTCCAGGTGCCAGAGAACCAGCTTCGTCCCCTTGCCCATCTGGCTACGAATCTGATTAAAAGAGATGCCGGGGTTCCTCTTGATGATGGCGTAGATTTCCCGTCGGGTGTCGTTCTGCAATAGCCCGCTGCGGAGTAACTTGGAATCGGCCTTGATGATCAAATCGTCCTCGAGCCGCTTGATGCCCTTGAGTATCACGGTCGATTCCACTTGCAGCTCGCGGCGGGCGATATTATACAGCCGATCAAGCTTGATGACCTTATTCTTTGAAACCAGCTCGATACAAATCGCCAGCAAGTGCTGGCACACGTCGACCATCGTGGGAGCGCTGCTGAATTTGACGTTGGACACGCGAGATTACCTCCCTGGCTCGTCAGGCGTTCCTGCGTCCATCTCTTTCCGTTCGGATGATGCTTTGTATGAGCTTGACACGCGCAGTGCGGTTGCATCGTCCATCTCGCGCAAGTCGGACTCGATCTCGGCTTGCTCCGCGGGAGATAGCGTGCCGTCGTGCCGCACCTCCCGCAAGAAGCCAGAGACCTCGTTCGTGGCGAGTCGGCGAGGGAATGCAAGATGGACGGGGAGATATTCGTCCAGGATGGAATCTAACTTGTCCTTATTAATTTTCCCGCCAGCCGCGTTTTTCAGCGCCATTGAAAGCTGGTTGAGGGCATTCTCGATGAACGGGTATGCTCTCGGCGTCAGGGAAGACCGCGAGCAGAGTGACACGCGAATAATTGCTTCCGCTGAGGGCCTCGTGAAGAAATCAAGTAGGTCGATGACGATTCCGTTATGCAATAACACGTGGTACATGTACGCGCGGCCGGAGCCGGTATCGAGCGCGTATTTGTCCGGGGATGCTATGGTTCCGGAATCGATCGCCTGGGCGAGGTCGGCACTCGCGACACCTGGAACGCTTTCAATGTCCCTGAATGAGATCGTGGCCCAAGAACTCGCTGCTGGATGGAATTGTTGTACCCGGATCGAGATAAGAGCGGCAAAGAATTCGAATGTGGATTCATCGAATGGATCTATTTGAAGAGTAATGTTCTCATCGTGCGCGTCTGGTACAGAAAAATGGAAAAATAAGGAATGGAGGAGATCCACCCTCGGCACGCCAGAGCTCGCCTTTGCTTCTCCTGGTGCCGCCAGGGGCATTCCAGGATATGAAGAGGCGTGTTTCTTCTTGGCGCGCACGACCAACAAGATAACGACCAACGCGGCGATCCCGCCGAGCGATATGCCGATGTAGACCCAAATGCCAGGGCCAACGGCCGCCGACGTGATGAACGTAGAGAAGACCGGGTCGTGCACGAGTGCTTGCCCGTTCCAAGTCGGGAAGTTCACGCTATAGAGGTAGATTCCCCCGATGATGGCCACGCCGCTTTGCTGGGTAAAATTGCCGACCTGGTTAGACTTTCCCAGCGCGATGCCGCCCATCAAGACAGGGATGATCTGGCCGGTTGCGGTGTACGCGGTGGTGCCGATCGTGTAGGGAATGCTGGACAAATCACTTTCAAAAACCCGGCTGCTCAATGACGTGCCGGAACCGAAACGGATCTTGGCGACGCGCGACGTGGCATTACTTCCCGTGCTGGCGGTCGTGCCGTTCTCGTTGCTTATGACCGTATTCGAGACGCGGCGCGTCCCGGCAAGCACGCGGAACATTGCCCCGACCGACACCATGCTCAGGCTCAGCCCATTGGTGGCGGGTTCGATGCCCGTCGCGTTCTTGAAGGCACCGATGTTGTAATCGACCTTCAAGTTGCCCTTCTTTGCAGCGACGTCCGCGGTGAACCGGAACATGAACCCGATGGCATCGATGTTCACGGGGATCGAGCTGGCCACCGTGCTGTTGAGCATAATGGCATCGTCGCTCTGGTCGATCGGCACGAGCTTGCCCGTGATACCCGTGAAGTTGATGCCGAAATCTAGCCCGTTTGAAGTGACGACGGGGTTGACCAGTGTCCTGCCCGTCGCGTTGTCGATGCGAAGCCGGTAGCGCGCCTCGGTGGAAACCGGGTAGAGGAAAGGGGCATTACCCTGGATCGAGATGTCCTGGATGCCGTTGCCGTTCACGTCCTCGTAGGCGAATAGCCCGGCGAACTTGTGCTCGCCGTACCAGAGATCGAGCTTGTTCACCTGCAAGCCTTCGGACCACGAGAACTCCAGGTCGAGCGCGTTGACCTTCAACTGGGCGAAACTGAACGACGCGTCGACGAACGTGCGCGGGGTTATCGCCGGAACGCTGATCGAGACGTTTCCAAAGAGCAAGTAGCGGAGCAGCGCCGCTTTCGCGTCACCAGTGGCGGTCCCGAGCAAGCTGGCCAGGTAGGGTGTCGCGGTGAACTTGCGGACCAGCGTTCCGAGAGCGGTGGGAGGGGAGCCATCGTTGTATCGCCACGACGAGGTTTTCTGGATGCTGCCCCACACGCTCGTCGTGATCCTGTGGAAGTGCATAATGTAAAAAACCTCGTCACCCGAAAAGGGCTTAAAGCCTGGGTTCTGCAACGGGTGTGCCTTCTTCGCCCTGATGTATCCGGGGAGGGAGTCGTCGTGATCCCAGAGCATGACAACGACCATATCTTCCGCGTTCAATGTCTCGTGGACATCGAGCGCGAGCGTGTAGTTCAGCGTGATGCTCGTCTTCGTGGCAATTTCCGTGTTCGCGGCACTCACGAAGGGAGCCGCCCATGCTAATACCTGGCCTATCGTGAAGTCCGTGATGTTGTCGCAGTTGTTGTCCACGTAATAGGCCCGCCACAGGTTATCGAAGCTGTCCCTCGGCTTGATCATGGCCCGTGTCGCTATCATTATTTCTTCAGGGGTCATAGAACTGAAAGGTGCGGGTATCAAGGGATGCACGCTGTCGATATTTGCCACGAACGTGTTGAGGTTTCCTTGATTGATGGTAACGCCGCCATAGGTCGCGTTGATGCCGAACCACTCCTTCGCGATGGTGTTCTTCCACGCCGAGAAGGAACTCACCGTCAGCGTAGTAGAATTTGCTATATTCTGTATCAATACCGAGAGGTTCCCGTTCAAGTGGTTCAAGTAGGAAACCATCAGCAATGACGTCGACGGGTCGGTCCCGTTGAGGTGAAAGGTGGTGGAATTGGTCGTCGGGGCCACGAACGTGTTCCTGGTTCGGTTCGACGGGCCGAAGGTGTTGTTGTAGTAGTAGATGTTCGTGCCAGTAATGTTGGCTTTCACGACGTCGTCGAGCACGCCATCGACCTTGCCCATGAAATCCTCGAGGATACCCTCGCCTGGAAGGGAGGGGGTCGTGTTCCAGTGGACTTGGGACGGCTCGATGGCCGTGCTCGCGCCCGTGAGCGCTATTATGCTGAGCAAGAACATGCCTAGGAATAGCGTACATTTGATGCGCGATTTCATTTAAATCACGAGTTGTATCGAGTGACTTGTCGTTAAGCTTTCAAAGCAAGCTGTTGCATAATTTATACCCGCAAAGATACTTCTAAAGAGGGGGTAAGGCTTTTTGCCTCGTGTAACGGGATCATACAAAAGAGGAAAAGAACGCGGCGGGTCTATCGCTGTGCCACGAAGAAAACCACGGTACCGACTATGAAAAGGGCGGGAGAGAGTATGAATCGGATCGAATCGATACCCAGGGAAGAAAGAGCATCCATATCTAAAATCAAGCCAGCGAAGATCAGCAAGAGGCCGATCAAGGAAAGTGCGGACTTCACCCGCACAGAGCCAGCCGAGTTCCGCACGATGACGATGTAGAGTGCCGCTATACCCACGGCTAGTATCGGCCCCGTGACATATAGCGTCCACTTGGCGATCTGGTGCGGCCCGGTATCGTTGATCAAGTCCAGGCCAACGTTGAATGCTACGAGGACCAGCGTGATCACGCACACCATGAAAGCGATTGCCGCGATGACCGTGAGCACGGGCTTTCGGTTCAAAATGAGTCGCTCGACCGTGTGATATATGACAAGCAAGCTCACGAAGGTAACAGAATATGCAGTTGTTACCCAGATCAAGTGCAGCTGCGTGACATGGTTATAAATCGGAAACGATATCGCCATTTCGTAATCCGAAAGCAAGAAGAAAAAACGCGTCAAGGCATACGTTAGACCGAACAAGCCATATCCCATCTTGATCCGGTTTGTCACGGCGTTATCGGCCTTTCGAGCTGCTACCATGAAATACACGAACCCGACGAATAGAATGACGATGTAAATGCAAAGCATGAGGGTTCGGGGGGAGAAAAACTGGTCGAGGGAGGTGATCCTAAGAATCATAAACGCACACCAGAACATGATCGAGGGAAAAATTTCGTGAAAGGAATCGAACCATTATTTTTTCTCCCAACCGCAAATATTTAAAGTTAATTTCCATCAAATGACATAGCCGGATTCTGAGGAAAGCTGGTAAAGATGCAAGAAAACAATTATGGCGACACGTTCTTCCGCAAATCGAGATATGTAAGGGGGATCCTACCCGCGCATCACCTCGACTTTAACGACAAGCCAGACGAGTTCAAGGTGTACGAATCCCCGCTCAAGCGGGTTTCGTTGCCGAGAGACTTCAAGTTCGAGCTAGACGAGTTCAAGCACGTGCTCATCGAGCGCCGGTCGCGCCGCCGGTTTTCCAGGGATCCAATGACCCTGCAAGAGCTTTCAACGCTGCTCAAGTTCACGTCCGGGATAACTGCAGACGAGTTCGACGACGCGGCGTTCAACTACCGGCACGTCCCGTCCGCGGGCGGGCTGTATCCCTACGAGACCTACGTGGTCGCGAATAACATAACAAGCCTCGAAAAGGGCCTCTACCACTATAACGTGCCCGCGCACAGGCTCGACTTGTTGAACGCGGGAGACCTCGGCCCCCGGATCGCCGCGGTGTGCCTGGACCAGGTCATGGCCCGCCAGGCAGCGGCGGTGCTGGCATGGACGGCGGTCGTACCCCGCAGCAAGTGGAAATACTTGCAGCGATGCTACCGGTACGTGTTCATGGACCTGGGACATCTCGGGCAGAATTTTTACCTGGTCGCCGAGGCGCTGCATCTCGCCGCGTGCACGATCGGCGCTCTGTACGACGAAGAGGGGAACGACCTGCTCGGCATTGACGGCGTCGACGAGTCCTTGTCTTACGTCGGCGTGGTTGGCCGGAGGGAGGGATGATCTTGGCGGCGGCATCCGATCTCGGCGCTCTCCAGGCAAGGCTGGGATACACGTTCAAGAACCGCGCACTGCTCGTGGAGGCATTGACCACGCCCGCTTATGCCAAGCAACACGGCGTAGCGTCATACGAGCGGCTGGAGTTCCTCGGCGATGCGGTCGCCAAGCTCGTCATGGCCCAGGCGCTGTACGACGAGCCCGGCGCCAAGGACCAGGAGACCATGACCAAGCAGCGGAACATCCTCGAGAGCAACAAGGTCATGGCGGCCAGGGCGGTGGAGCTGGGCATCGATGGCCACGTGATATCGCTCGTCCCGATCGCCGCGACCGACGCTGGCGTGCTGTCGGACGTGCTCGAGGCGCTCTGCGGGGCAATGTACCTGGACTCGGGAAATGACCTATCGATCGTGCGGGAGAAACTGGTCGGGCCGATCCTAGCGAATGCGGCGTTATTCATCGACACCTCGCCCGACCAGCAGAAGAACCAGTTCCTCGAGGCTGTACAAAGGATCTTCAAGATAACCCCGAACATAGAAATTGAGTTCGTGGAATCAGGCCCCGACCATGACAAGCGTTTCGGCGCGAGGAACATGCGGGTGATACACCCGCACGACGACTGCACGATCCTTGCGTTTCCCGAGCTAGCGACGGCGGTCGCTTTCAAGCAGAAAAAGGAGGCAGAAAAGGAGCTGATGCGCCAGGCCTTCGAAGCGTGGAAGAAAAAGGATTTCATCACGTGAACCGCTTCTCGACCCTCGCGGAGAACGAGCGCGACGATGGCACCATCGCCGCGGGGATCATCGCCACGTTGATGATCCAAAGCACGACATAGAAGGCAATGAATGCACGCTCGCTCGGGCTGGTGATGGGACCAGTCACGAGCAGGCCGATGATGAATAAAACCGACAAGAGCACGGGATAGAGGCGCCCGAAGGTCGCGCTATCCTCTGCGAGAGGGATACCATTGCTCTCGCCCAGCTGGCGCGCCAAGGACGCGAGCACGGGCGTTACAAGGCCGCCGGCGAGCATAATGCAAGCCACCACGCGGTACGGCACCGAGAGGTCCTCGTCGTCGTAGATCGCGAACATGCCCTTGATGAGGCTCGAGAGGGCATAGGTGAGGCCAATGATGAGGGCAGCGTGCAGCCCGACATAGCGTTCGAGCAGGTCCTGCCAGCGGCGGTATCCCGAGACCGGCCTGCCTTGATCTTGCGTCGCTTGCTGGCTCCGTTGCTTGTTGCACGCGAGGAAGGCGATCGCATAACCCAACCCGATCGAAAACCCGCCCGATGCCTCCCAGCAGCGCCACCAGTTCCAGCTCACGGAAGGGAACGCCTCGTCGGCGAACATCCACGTCTTCGCGATCATCCAGCCAAAACCCGTGATCAAGGCGACGATAGCAACGAGTTTCACGTTTTGCCGGTGTCTCCGCCAGACCTCGAAAGCCAGGAAACCGAGGAATAGGCCCATGAACAGCATCGCCTGCAAGATCTGGTTGTAGGTGTCCATGCAACCCTCCCACGTTGCAAAGTCGTCGTAGGGGGCCACGCCCCAGTACGGGAGGATTACGGGCCGGAGCGCGGAAAACAGCAAGATCGCGCCGAGGAAACCAAGCCCGCCGAACGCGAAGCGAAAGCCCCACGATCGCCGTGGAAGGTGGTCGCCGCGGCGGGTCCATGCCAGGAAGACAGCCCCGGTCGCCCCCCACGGCACCGCGGCCACGAACAGCCACGCGTACCCGACGACAGGATTTATCGGCAAGTACACGTCCTGGCCGACCCAGAACTTGCCCTGGATCCACGTGCCGTATTGGCTCCAGCCGTGCATGCCCTCGATCCCTATCCCGAAAATCAAGGCAAGCAACGTCCACCCGCTGCTGTACGGCCTCGCCGGGCTGCCCCTTGTTGCCCGCGTCGACCAGAAGTACCACGTGCACGCCATCAACGTCCCCGCGAACACGCAACCGGGGATGGCACCGAAGCCGGCTTGTCCCCGGATGGCCCAACCGAACGTGGCGACGCACACGAGTGCGACTGGCGGGAACACTTTCTCCGTCAAGGTGGCCAAGGCCGAGGTTCCCTTTTTTTCTGCCGGATCCATCACGATAGAATCGTGTCCACGAGCATCCTGGCAGTATTAAACGAATACCAAGAAAAAAGAGGATGGGACGGATCGTTAGATCATGGTGAATTAGTCCCGGAACGCCTCACCGCTTTCTCGTAGCGACCTCGTCGAGCTTGACAAGGTTGTTCGCGTAGACGAGTGCGAATACGATGAAGAGCGCTGCCACGATGGGAACCAGGACGAGCCCCTTGGGGCGCATCAAGTCCATCGTGACGTCCACGAGGATCTTGTCCCAGAAATGTTCGGAACTCGGGAGGAAGCTGAACTGGATGTCCATCGACTTGTTCAAGACCGATGCCATCTCGATGAAGAAGTCCTTCCCGGCGGGAACCATGTTGGGGATATGGCGGTAGTCGCAACACGTGCTGCGCGGGCCGCCACCAGGCCACAAGTTCACCCGCTTTATCCCGGACGCGCCGCACGTCATGATGTCGAGCATCAGCGCGTCGAAGCCGTTGGCAACGCCGTCGCCGTTCACGTCCCTGGTCCACGTCGAGCTGCCGTCAAAGCGGAACCTGGAGCCGGGGTCGAGGACGGACGTGTTCGCGTACGCGTCTAGATTCAGGCAGCCAAGCACGATCAGCCGCTCCTCGTGCGGCACGACCTTTTGCTTCTGGGATAGTAGCTTGACGTAACCGTAGGTCCAGTACGGCTCGCCCTCGGCGCGGTAGGCCATGTACCCGTCGACTGCCCAGTGCGTGCCGTAACCCAGGTTGTGCGCGAACATGGCGTAGTCGGGATCGCCGTCGACGTAATCTTGCATGTTGTAATCCATGCCGCAGTTCACGAGCTTGAACCTCAACGACGCATTCGGTACCTGGAGCCCCTCGCGCGTGCCGCCGGCGTACAAGTCGTCGATGAGCTCGTTCCATTGATCGAGCCACCAGTAATATCTTGACTCGGACATCGAGTTCAGCCCCCAGTACCATTCCCCGAAGGTGTGCTCGTCGCTCTCGGCATCGTTCAGCGTCCAACCGAGCGTTTGTTCCACGTAGTCCTTGATCTGCGCCCGCCTGCCGACGACGGGTGCGTCCATCTCGATCTTCTCCACGTCGTACATGGCCCCCTCGATGACTGCAGGGTAATACCACGGGCCCTTGGCCCTCGTGTCTTGCCAGTCCAGCAGCTCCCGCTTGAGCATCTCGAAGTCCGTGAGGAAGCCGATGCCGCAGCCGTGTGGCGCTTGCACGTGGATGCCCCAGTTGTAGTAGAGCCACATCGTGGCGTTGAACTCGGGCGTGTTGGCGGTGAAATTGCGCGGCACCGATATTCCGAGGCCCCCCGAGAGAACCATGCACGCGTTCGTCGCTTGGAACACCTTCAACCTGCTCTGGCGGTAGCCCGTGCAAGTGATGTTCAAGGGCATAGTACCTAACCGAGCTTGTTCGAGTCGTGACGCAAGCAAAGAGGAGACGCTCACGAGATGGAGCTCTGAGAAGTCAGATGACACGTAATACCACGTCGTGTAATTATTGGTAGGATTCGTGAAATACAGATCATTCATTAGCCAGTTCCTCTGGTTATTGATTAATAGCCAATCTAGCATCGCAGGATTCACGTCGAGCTGGAATCGGGTGGCAAAAAAGGGATCAAGGGCAGAAATTGCGGGTGATAAATCTATTGTTACGTTACTACCGGGATCGATTTGTGCCGATGGCGAAGTAATCGTGAAGTTCGTGTTGAAATATTGTTCTTGCGCGCCGAGCCAGTACTCGACTCCGGCCGAGTTCGCGTTGTAGTGCAACGTGTAGGTCTGGGTATACCAGACTTGATTGCCAGTCAGCAACAAGGCACCGATCACGACCGCGGCGATGAAGGCCATCGTTCCTGGTACCCGCACGCGCCGGGATCGCTCGGCGATGAGCACCACTTCCTTCTTGTACGGGTTGGGGATCACCCTCGCCTCGAAGAACACGATCATCAGGATCGACACGCCGTACAATGTGACGCCCGTGATCGAGAGCGTAGCCCATATCGCGGACGTGTCCACTCGCACCAGCCACGGCGAGAACACGATGAGCCGGGCCCAGTTGAAGAGCTTGCCCGTCCAGGGCATCAACAGCGCGATCGAGATGGAGAAGGCGGCGAGGATCAGTATGCCGATGCGCGCGCTGCGGCGGCGGATGTTGATGACCAGCAGCGAGATGCCCACCACGAGAACCGTGATGATCGCCACTGGAAACGCGAGGCTCATCTCGGCGTACCCGGAGATCTCGATGATATCGGCGATGAAGATGTAGAGGAGGTAACCAAGATGGAAAACAGGGCCGACGATCATGAGCAAGACGAGCCACGTGGCGCGGAGCTTTCTCAAGCGGCTCACGAGAAATCCCGAGAGACGAGAACGTGTTTCATGCTTCTTTTCTGCCAATGTGACCACGAAACAAGGTTGATAGACGATCTCCAGTAGTCATGTTCTTAATGAGCCTGTATAACTAGTTCTTTATGCCTTCTAAAGCCTTTCTGTTTCAGCCTATTCAACGTTTGATGTCACGACTGAAGTGATACATGCCCGTGCAATGCCGTCTCGACCCGTTTTAACGCAAATGTCTCGATTTTGGGTGAAGTTTATATCCGTGTGATACCCATATTTGTCTAAAACCCGTGAATTAAAGGTGGACGAATCATGGCTATCATGACAGAGAACAATTATTTCGAGAAGCAAGGGCTCCAGCTCGTGGCGGATAAGGTGTTCAAGGTATGCGACGAAAACGGAACTCGTGTCGAGACGAAGATCTTTTTTTCCGTGCCTTTTGACGACATTCTCACGCCGTTTGTCGAGAAATTGGATGCACTGTACAAGTGGCAGCCAGGCACGAGGGGGAATGAGCCATTCCCGCCAGTCGCCATGTTCAAGGCCGTGATCTTTGCGAAATTGAACAAGAACATGTCGGATCGCGCGCTGGAGCGGGAATTGCGCCGCAATCCGCATGTCGCAGCTGCCCTTGGATTTGAAGATATACCGAGCCATCAGACATTCAGCTATTTCAAGCGGGAACGGCTAACCGTGGAGTTATTGACCGAGGTCTTCAATGCTTTACGCGATCACCTCGCACGCGCTGGCTGGATCGATTTCGCAAGCGTGACTATCGATTCCGCACCCGTTGAAGCATTCGTGAACTTGGGAAAGGCAAACAAGGAGATTAAGTTGAACGATACACTTGCTTGCTCGCTTATTGATGATCCTACATATCAAGCTCTCGCAACAAACGTGATATCGGCCATGGGTTACAAAAAAGGCGGTTTCGGAAACGTCACGAAGCGAATCACGAGCTTGAGTCTCGTGGTGCTGTATGAGCTTGGCGGATTCTTGTCACAAGCAAAAGTAACGAAATATTTAGAAAAGAACGAGCACGCGGCACTATTAAAAGCAGTCCAAAACGGGGCCAAGGCGCCTTCCGAAGCAACTTTGTCCAACTTCAAGAAACAGCTGATGACGGCTATTAAATCGCCTGCATTCGAAGCATTTAGGTCGCATGTCACGAAATTTCTCATCGGGATTTCAACGCCACAATATACGTCGGTTGACTTGCTTTTCCCGGGCT
>JAUQYZ010000302.1 GCA_030587475.1 Candidatus Sigynarchaeum calidifontis | reverse complement strand
CGTGCTTGCTGGCCTTCGATGACGATCAACGATATCCGCCGGTGCCCTCCCGGCGTCCTGATGCACGTGATCTTCCCCGCTGCATCCCATCGCCGTATCGTCCGGGTGCACACTCCTATCATCGACGCGGCGATGCCGATCCTCACGCATGATGTCATGATGCCATGCATCATCCAATCATGGCCCATAAACCGGGATATCATCCACACCGTGTCCAACTTTGTCTAGCAAAAACTGGACTGTTTAGCAACCCCGCTTTACAAGGTGCGCGACTTCACCCGGTACCGGCAGGAATGGCGCCAGTTGATGGACCTCGGGGCCGCGTGGATACACGTCGAGACCTGGAACGAGCTGCACGAGGGAACCAACATCGCGTGGACGCAAGAATATGGCTGGGACTGGATCGACGCGACGCGAGCCATGGCGGATGAATTCCACGATCGGTGCCATGGCTATATTATTGGGCGTCGCGGCTGTCGTCATCTCTCGAAAGCAATAAGTGGATCCTATGTGAAACCCGTGGCGAGAATCCTATTTAATTTCATTCTTTCGTCCAGATCGAAGTGCCGGGATGCGAGAATTATGATGGCGAGCACGTACAAAGGGAATGCGGGATTTTTATTTCGTGGTTAATATCGGCCACCAGGTCGATGATTGCGAGCAGCTCGCGCTTTTCTTTCATGCCGGGGCAAGAGCCGCCTACGATGCTTTTAAGGATTTGGAGACCTTTAAATACAAACAACATTACCTCTACAGTGAAATTTCTTGAAATATCAGAATTTCCAACTAGCGGGCACCGCGAGCCGACGAAAGCCGGTTGCTGGTGCAAGGCGTCGAACCAAACATGTCTTCAAAGACATCAAAGGAGAAATCCACGAAACCCGCGGCGGCGAAGGCAAAGCAGCAAGCCGTGAAAGCAACGAACAAGATCGCAACTTTAGGCCCCGTGACAGACCTGGGTAAACACGTTTCCAAGGAATGGTGGCGAAAGATCTTTGATGCATACTACCTCAAGACGGACGGCGACGTGGTCAACGATCCAAAGATAACAGAATCCGAGGTCACGCTGTTCACGGGTATCTTGAATTTATCGAAGGATGCCAAGATCCTCGACTTGTGCTGCGGCCAGGGGCGGCATTCCATGGAAATGGCACGCCGCGGGTACGCCAACGTGTTCGGGCTCGACCAGTCGCATTACTTGATTCAGCACGCCAAGGAGACCCAGCGCAAGCTCGGGCTCAACGTCCGCTTCCAGAAGGGCGACGCTCGCAAGTTACACTACCCGGTCGACTTTTTCGACCAGGTCATGATTATGGGGAACAGCTTCGGCTATTTCGAGACCGAGCACGACGACACCAAGGTGCTCAAGGAGGTCATCCGCGTCTTGAAGCCCGGCGGGAAGATCCTGCTCGACCTCGCGGACGGCGAGTTCTTGCGGACGTCGTTCCAGGCACGGTCGTGGGAATGGATAGACAAGCAATATTTCGTCGTGCGCGAGCGGTCGCTCTCGCCGGATGGCAGGCTGCTGTCGAGGGAGATCATCACCGACGTGAACCAGGGTGTCGTCGACGACCGGTTCTATGGCGAGCGGCTATACTCGAAGGAATCGATAACGAAGCTACTCGTCGATGCAAGTTTCACGAACGTCGAGTTCCACGGGGCCATGAAAACGGATTCGCAGCGGAACCAGGACCTGGGCATGATGGAGCGCCGCTTCATCATCACGGCAGTCGTCGACAAGGCCTGGACCCCGGTCAAGGCCAAGAAGGGAGAAGTGACGGAGAAGCACGTGGTCGTCATCTTCGGCGATCCGAAATACCACGACCCGGTCAAGCCTGGCGCCACGTTCGACAAGGACGACTTCACCACGATCAACTCGTTCAAGAAGGGGCTGCAGGAGATCGCCGGGTACAAGTTTTCCTACATAAACCACCACGATACGCTGTTCCACGACCTGGAGAAGATGAAAGATAGCATCCACATCGTGTTCAACTTGTGTGACGAGGGCTATTACAACAACCCCAGGTTCGAGCTGCACGTGCCCGCCATCCTCGAGATCCTTCGTATCCCTTACACGGGCGGCAACCCACAATGCCTCGCTTGCTGCTATGACAAGTCGCTGGTCCGGGGTGTCGCTATGGAGATGGGCATACCGGTGCCGAACGGTTACTTCATCAAGCCTGAGGACCAGATCTACGATTTAAACATCGGCTTCCCCGTCATCGTGAAGCCAAACTTCGGCGATTCATCATATGGGATCACCGCAAAGAGCGTGTGCTACAACTTGCAGGACTTGGACAAAGCCATCTCCAACCTCCGCAACAACATCGGCTATGAGAAACCCATCCTCGTGGAGGAATACTTACCCGGCAAGGACTTGACCCTCGGTATCATCGGGAACCCTGGTCATTGCTTAACCATCTTGCCGATCGTCGAAGAAGATTACTCTGGCTTGCCCGAAGGACTGCCGAAAATATGCGGGTACGAGGCCAAATGGGACATGTCGGAGGATAATCCCTACGGGGTGTTGAAATCCATCCCCGCGGATATCCCGGAAGAAACATCAAAAATAATTGAGGAAAGTTCCCTCAAACTCTTTGAACGTCTTGAATGCCGTGATTACGCCCGGTTCGACTGGCGCTTGAATTCCAAAGGAGATCCAAGGCTCCTGGAGGTCAATCCGAACCCCGGATGGTGTTGGGATGGCCATCTGGCCAAGATGTGCAAGATCGCGGGTATTTCTTACGCCCAGATGCTCCGCATGATCATCGAAGCCGGCGAGGACCGTTACCATGGTCTCCGCACGGAGTGGGACACGAACTGCGTTCCCGACGCGGCCAAGCTGCTAGATGAAGATTACAAGAAGGCGGCAAAGAGGAACTGAGACCATTTCTTTCTTTTATCATCACTTTTCGAAATCGCCAGCCCCATGAAGTGAGCCGAGGATGACGACGATGATTACTCTGATTGGGGGAAGTTCGGCGACTTGATGTTGCGGGGCAAGCGGTCACGCCCCTTGTTCCCGACAAGTAGGCTCGGCAGTGCGGTCACGGGGCGCTCTTCCCTCGCCTTCTCGTCCGACAGTAAGCACGTCGCCATCGAGGGGTTCGGGAACGTGGCGATCCGCAACGCTGAGTCTGGAAAAGTTTTAAACATTTTGAGATGGAACGGCTAGATCGGTGATGCGGGGTATGCCGAATACGAAAAAGATTACAGGATGTATTGCATGGTGTCCGTCGCCTTCACGCCCGATGGCCGCACCATTACCGCCAGCGACCGGAAGAGGAACGTGTACGCGTGGGACGCTGCCACGGGGACGCTGCGCTGGCGCGCCGCGGGCGGTACACCTTGGCGATATTCCTATACCAAGCCTAAATCGCGTCCCCGGCCCGACCTCGGCGTGGAGATCATCGATGTCAAGGGCTGGTCGGCGCACGGCGCGGGGCATGTCTTCGTGGCCGCGTCGCCCGACGGCCGCACCATCACCAGCGGCGGCCACGACGGCGTCGTTCGGGCGTGGGACGTGGCGACGGGGAAGCTCCTGAGCGAGACGTGGCTGGGGGCGGCGAGCCGCAAGCTCATCCATTCTGGCGGGCTCCACAAGGACATGCCGATCGAGGAAGACAATGAAGCGTTCGACGTAGCATCGCTCGTGTTTTCGCCGGACGGGCGCTGGCTCGCCCTCGGCAGGCCGGGATATTATGAATTCGGCCTCGTCGACGCGGGCGCCGTGGGGAAGCCGAGAGCACTTTTAACTTTGTCGGGATGTGCTAAAGCGACCGGATCCCGGTTGGTGCTAGGACGGCCACCTCGCCAGGGTGTGCAAGATCACGTTATAGCTAATCGATCGCCAGGCAAAACATAAATTGCTAGGGGAACTTGGAATTACTAGGTGAAATAACACGGTCGAATTGATTGTCAAGGTGTCCAATAAGGGAATGATATCCCTTCCAGCAGCCATCCGCAAGCGGTACAAGATAAAACCGGGTCAGAAGTTGATCGTCACAGAAAACGCTGACGGGTCTATTCGTATTGAGATCCTCCCGACAATAGATGAACTTCGAAAGGAAGGAGCCACTTACGAGGAGTTCAAGAAGATCTTAAAAGAATCCCTTGCCGAGGACGCGAGGATTGAGCGCTAAATGCAACGACGCGCGTGCCTGGATGCTGGAACCATCCATCAGCATTACATTCAAGATCCACCTCCAAAGGTCGAAAACTTATTCGTTGACATTGAAAACGGGAAGATCCACGCCATCGTACCTGAACAGATACTCGTCGAGGTCTTCAAGCAGCTCTGCGTTGTGAGAGGAAAAGGATACGCGTTAAAGGTCATCAACGACATCTATGCGAATGAATACTTGGAGATTCGGTCACTCTCAAAGGATCTTGTCGCGGAAGCTGGAAGATTGAAATGCCAGTATCGGGACATCGTGTCCTACAATGACGCGATCTTGATCGCACTCGCGGTTCAGGAAAGCGCGATGCTACACACCACCGAAAAGAATCTGCCGCAGATCCCGGGATTGAAAGTCGTGAAGTATGTTTTCGATGCTTGATGGCGTATGCACAATCGGAATGAACAACGAGTGCGGGAAAGTTCGCCCTCGCGCCATCACGTACCGGGGAACATCGTGATGTTCTTGAACAATTTCGAGTAGAATTTCTTGTCCCCGCGCCACCGGTAGTAGAGATTGTATAAAAGGGCGCCCTGGTACGCGAGCATCCATTGACCAGGCGTGCGTTCAACCGGGTACAAGAACGTGTGGGCATTTTGCCGCCAGCACTTGACGAAGATCTCCTTCTGCAGATCCGACAAGCCCTTCAGGTTGGCCGACCGGCTCTTCCGCAGCGTGCAGTCGCCGAGCGCGGTGAAGCACATGGGCGCGTAGAAGAGCTTCGCCCCCTTGAGCCGGTCGAGTAACTCGAGGGTCCGCAGCGCGTCGTCGTCGGTCTCGTTCGGCATGCCGACCATCAGCGATGCAAACGGGAACCAGTAATTGTCGTTGAGGATGCCGAAGGCCTGGACGGCAACGTCCGGCCACTCCTCGGGGGTGAAGGGAATGCATTTCCCGCGCATGTACTTCCCGATGATCCGGGGACTTCCCGTTTCCAGGCCAGTTTCGACGCCGACATACTTGTGCTTCTTGTAGTTGACGAAGCCGCGCACCTCACCTTGTAGCGGCCCATCTTTGAAACGGATCGCCTCGCTCATCTTGACGAGGGTCTCCGGGCTCGCCACGACCGGTGCTAGCGCGATGTGGGCTGGCTGGATCGTGTGCACGCCGAGCTTCACGAGCATGTTGAGCAGCTTGAGTATTGCTTCCGTGTTCGGGAGGAACTTGGGATCCTTGCACTGGTAGAGCATGATGTCCTCGGTGGACAGGAAGATCATGCGCTCTTGCTGCATCGCCAGCTCGGCCTTCGAATGCGAGCCCATGGGGGTCTGCACGCGCTTGCTATCGCCTCGGGAGGGGACGTACTTGCGCTGTTGCATGGTGAGCTTGACTTCTTTCTCGATGGTCGAGAGCGGAATGTCTCGCCGGAGGCGCTTCGTCGGCGAGCAAAATTGACAAGATCTACCGCAACCACGGGAGATCTCCACGTTTCCGTAGATGCCCGCATGCCGGATGCAGGGGATCCGGGAAGCATCGGTTATCGCCTCGCCATTGACGACGAACGGCAAGGGTTTGCCCTCCAGAGCATCGCGGACCAGCCGCGGGAACACGATCTCGCCCTCCCCGAGCACGACCGTGTCGATCCCGAACCGGTCGTGGCAGTACTTGTTCCGCACTTGCCACGCCCCGGCGCCGCCCAGGATGACCTTGGCACCAGGCGGGTGCATGTTCTTGTCAAGCATGAGCGCGCGGAACCGGTACGAGTTGTAGGAATCTGAACCGAAGCCGATCATGGCCGTGAAGGTCTGGTCGCAGTAGGTGAGCCCGTTGGTGTTCATCGCCGAGACGCCGATCACCTTGGTGTTCGGGCCCGTGAACCGTTTCAAGAAGCGCGGGTGCACGGTCACGATGTCGTTCTCGTCGATGCCACTCTCCACCAGCGCCGCCTCCATCTTCCGCAGCCCGTACGGCGCGAGCCGTGCCTGGCCGTCGGGCAGGGCCTCTTGCATCTTGTTCTTCATGAAGGTGGTGAAAAGCCCGCCGAATGCATACTGCGAGACGGAAAAGAAAAAGAATGGCCAGATGGGGTTATTAAAAAAGTCCGTGAAATCAGTGTCCGGTGCCGTGAGGATGATCGGATATCCGCCGGGTTTCATTCGCTATCGCTAGTCAATTATGACGCATCGGGATAAATAGATGGCAACTGCCATGAGATCGCAAGGAAGGAGGCCGTGCCGCGTCGACACGAAGCCGCTGGTGCAGCATTCATTTGTTTGTTCGGTTCTTGAATCGCGGGAAGGTTGAAAATGACCATCCACGGGGGAACGCACCTTGCCGAGCCATTCGTTCCGCTGTTATGGCGTGCTGGTGATGACCATGCTGAACGTCGTGCGCTGGATGGTGTCAACACCACGGAGGCCGATGGTGCAGCGGCACCACGTCGTTTCGAGCGGATCGCCAAATCTATGCCACTCGCGGTCGGGCGGCATGTGGGACGTGTTGAACACGAGCGCTGCCTTAACCTTCAACAAGCCAATGTACATCGTGAAATCGGACGACGTGGCCGCACTTCTCTAGCGCTTAGACTGCAGCACGGGCGATCGCGTGGTTGAAGCTGGCACCATCTGGATGGGCCAGGATGACGGGCAGGCGCATCAAAAAGCACCTTTCAGTGTAGAAAACCGAAGAGACGTGGAACGCGATCGCCCGAGTCGCGATGGGTCATGGCTTGTAGATCTTGCAAGGGACCGTCGCCTCGAATGCGATCCGGTCGAACGCGAACTCCAATATCTTGGCCAGCATCTGCGGGTAGGAAATCCCGATCATCGACGAGAGCTTGACCATGTGGGAATCCCAGCACCAACCTGGATTCGCGTTTGCATCGAGTAACTTCGGTTTTTCTTCCCTATCGAGCCTCCAATCGAATCGTGCATAGTCCCGGCATTCCAGATACTTGAACATCTTCAACGTGCCGTCGATGATGGTTTTTTCGGCCTCCGGGGGCAAATTCGCGCGGATCGATCGAGTGTTCCAATACGGGGAGTGTGGGTTCCATTTCGCCTCCTCGCCGCAGATGCGTGGAAGCGTGGGATCGAGCATGGAATAATCCTCCTCGGCTATGGGCAGCACGATCATTCCCGGACGGCCAGGATTGCCGAGCACGCCAACCGTGAGATCCTTGCCGGGCAAGAACTCCTCCACGAGGATCGGCATCTCCTTGCAGAGGTCCTTGCGAAGGTCGGCAATGACATCCTTGACCGCATTGATATTAAAGCAGACCGACTTCCGGGAAATTCCCTGGCCCGCGTCAGTGTTGTTCGGCTTCACGAACACGGGGTAATCCAGGTCCAGGTCCGGCACCGGATCGCCCGCGTCGATCAACACGCCCTTGGCCACGGGAACGCCGAGCTGGCGAGCCAAGCCCTTCATGATAGACTTGTCGAGACGTATAGCCATCGACTGAGGCGATGCACCGGTGTAGGGGATGCCGAGGATCTCGAGCAGCGCCGCGACGTGGAGTTCCTTGCGAGGGTCGTTGTAATAACCCTCGTCGAGCAAGTTGAACGCAATGTCCACTTTCCCTTTCAACGCCTTCAGGTCGTCGAGCAAGGTCTTGTGGTTGTCAAGGTATATGAACTCGTAACCTTCGATCTGATCGAGCGCTTTTTTGAGTAGATCGATCGTCTCGAGATCATCCTCGTCCCAAACACCGCCAGGTGCCACTGGATCGTAGAGGCGTGTGTCTCCAAGCAATACCACGACTTTCTTCGTCCGGTTCGTTTCAATACCCGCACCGGTCGATGTGTCGTGTGGGCCTTTCGATCTGGACATGTACGGGGTCACGTGTGTACGGTTACACTTCGCATAAAATAATTGTTAACAAATGTATATCACCCCAATATAAACTCGCACATTACCGGGCAGACAGCCGGCAGTCCGCGAGAGCCGGCCGCCACGCGGGCCATGGCCGGGCGTCCCGCGGCGCGAACGATCTGGTTCGAACAATTCGGGCAAGTTCGCGGATATCCGAGGATTTGCCGTGCTTCGCTCGGACATCATTTAAAGGGTCGACTTCCCTCCTTACTTGTAATGCCCCGAACGCCGCTCGCCGTGTGGCTGATCAAGAAGACGTTCAAGTCACGCTTCTCGCTGGCAAGGGCGACCGCGAAGCACGCGCTTTTCAAGAAGATCATCGACCGGATCATGTTCAAGGGTGATGAGATCTTTTTTTTGCCCCGTGACAAGACGATCGCGATCGATCAAGACGTGAAAACACGCCCGGAATCGATGGCAGTTCCCTCGCGGGTGGTCGATCACTTTATCGACCAGGCCAGCGTGCACGTTGTCATGGACAAGTGCATCTGCCGCGACGCCGCGCGTTGCAAGGATTACCCGATCGATCTCGGCTGCCTTTTCATGGGCGAAGCAGCCACCCACATAAGCCCCGCTATTGGCCACAGGGTCACCAAGGCGGAGGCGAAGGCACACGTCAAGAAGTGCCGGGACGCGGGACTCGTCCACCTAGTCGGCAGGAACAAGCTCGACACGGTCTGGCTCAACGTCCGGCCGGGTGAAAAGCTACTCACCGTTTGCAACTGCGACCCGTGCTGCTGCTTGTGGAGGATGCTGCCCGATCTGCCGCCAGACATCGCCCGGAAGGTCACGCGAATGCCCGGTGTATCGGTCGAAGTGTCGGACAAGTGCAAGGGCTGCGGCACGTGCACCATCGGGACGTGTTTCGTGGATGCGGTGCACCTGGCAGGTGGGAAGGCGGTCATCGATCAAGAAATATGTCGAGGCTGCGGGCGCTGCGCGGAAAAGTGCCCGAACCATGCCATCGACGTATCCATCAACGACGGCTTTTTCATCGATGTCACTATCGAATTACTCGAAAAGCTCGTCGATTTGAGATGATGCTTGCGCTGGCAAGGAGGAAATAGGTTTTCCTATTTCTTGAACCACGAGATCACGTATTCGATCCCATCAGGTCTCGCCAGGCCGGGATCCTCGACCTTCCACGAGCCCGAGATATGCTGCGCCTTCACGACGAGGTCGAAGTGGCAGGTGGCAATGCCCCGGTCGAGGTGCATCCCGCCTGAAGCGTAGAAGTGGCACGCGTCGCCCCCGTTTGCCACGACGACCCGCCATGGCTGGTGGTTTTTTGCCGAGGGGGCGAGCCGAACTGCCTCCAGGGCCTCACCGAGCGGGCCAGCCTTTTCGTTCGCCAGCGGCGTGCCGATCCGGCCGTCGAAGAAGAGCCGTTCCCACGGGAGCCGGTTGTTCGCCTTGATCGCCCAGCGGAACACGCCTTCCAGCCACCGCCGGTCCGCCGGGTAGCCGACGGGCGTGATCGCGGGCATCGATTCCGTTGCCGAGACGTGGGCTGCCTTGCGAAAGCCCTCCCGATTGAGCGTCCCGGCCAGCCAGCACGTGCCGATGCCGAGATCCGTCGCGTGCAGTATCACCTTTTCCAGCACGTAGCCGAGGTGCTCCGTGCCCATTGCCTCGCCCCGCCTCGTGATCCCGACGATGAAATCACGGGCTCCGGTGATGAAACCATACGTGCCCAGCTTGCGTTTTTGCGACGCATCGATGCCCTCTAGCGTCACCCAGCGTAGCTCGCAAGAGGCGCCGAACGGGCTCGACACCGGCTCGGTCATGGCCGCGAGCACCTTCGCTTTCAGTTCGGGCTCAAGTCCCTTCGGCACGTACGTGCGGTTGGATGTCCGTGCCTTGATCACATCTTGTATTGGCTTCGTGAATTCCATATTCCGATCACCACGGTTGCTCACGTTTTATACCAGGAGATCACGTAATTGACGCCGTCGGGCGCCACGATGCCAGGGTTCTCGACCCGCCACGTGCCTGACATCCCTTGTTCCTTGGCCTGGAGGTCGAAGTGGCAGACCGCGATGCCACGATCCAGGTGCCAGCCACCCACGTTGTAGAAATGTACCGCGGCCTTGTTTCTTGCAACGATGAGCCGCCAGGGCTGGCCATTCTTCGACGACGGGCCGAGGCGGACTGCCTCGATCGGCAATTCAAGGCTGCCAGCCTGGGAGCGGCCCAGGGGCTTCCCGAAATCGCCGTCGAAGCACACGCTCTCGAACGGCTTCCGAGTCCTGGCCTTGGTCGCGAAGCGTACGACTATATCGACGACGTGACGATGGGTTGTCGCGTACCCGATTGGAACAATCGCCGGGATCGAGTCACCGGCACTTGCCTTCACGAGATCAGCGACGCCCGTCCTGCTAAAGGTACCGCCCAGCCAGCAAGTCGCGAGACCCGCGTCCGTCGAGTGTAAAATCACTCGTTCGAGGACGTACCCGAGGTGCTGCACCGCGTTCATGTCGCCCTCGGGGGTTATACCCACAATGAATTCTCTGGCACCGGAAATCACGCCGTAGGTGCCGAGCTTCTTTTTCTCGGCCGGATCAACGCCTTCCATCGTCATCCATTGCAGCTTGCACGATGCACCGAATGGGCTCGTAACTTTCTCGTTAAACAGCGAAATAAATCGCGGCTTTACGTCAGTCGCTATTGAAACCGGGGAATACGATCGCCAGGATGTGCGAGCCTTGATCACATCGAGGACGGGATGGGAAAATTCCATAATTGCCATGTGACACGCGTAACTTTTGTGCCTTTCGCTGCGATCACGTTCCACGCCGGTGGATGGAAATGCTTTCCATCAGCGCCCCGTCTGGATACCGGGCCTCGATGGACATCGCATCTCCATCGATGTCGACGACGAGGAAGTGGCTCGAGTTCTCACGGCGGGTGAAGCCGGGAATCGTGCAGCCCGAGGGGAGCAACGGGTCGTTTCGCCGCAAGACGTTTCCCCCGCCACCACTCGTGATGAAATGTATCACGCGCCCCTTCGATGCCTTGGCATTGATGCCAGGCAAGGGCGGGGTGATCCCGTGCGTGTAGGCCATGTGGAAATACTCGTGGACGTGTCCCTGGAATACCACGTCCACGCCGTGCTCGAGGAATATCGGCAAGAGATAGGGAGCAAACTTGTCATAGTCCATCTCGTAGGTGCTCGCATCCTTGCGTTTCTTGATCGAGACCGAGTCTCGGTGCATGATGACGACCTTCCACGCCCAAGCTGGTGCCGTGCCGAGGACCTCGTGCAGCCATTGCCACTGTGGGTTGCGGGGGTTGGCGAGCCGGTTCGTCTGCGTGTCCACGAACACGAACAGGCAGTTGATGTAGGTGAATGAGTAGAAGCGGCCGCGCATGGCCGTGATCTCGTCCTCGTCACGGGGTGTGCCGTACGGATAATCGAAGAAATAGTCGTAATTGGCCCCTTCGTCGGGGTACTTCTTTTGCGACGGGTCGGTGAGATCGTGGGTGCCGGTGTCGTGGTTCCCGGCCGCGACATGCAGCGGTGTGCTCGCCAGGATCCGCGGGCTCGCGTCGAGGAACTCGTGCCACGATACGAGATCATTGCCCTGGTCCGTGGCATCGCCCGCGTGTGCGATGAATGCGGGCCTGGACTTGGCTATTGCTTGAAGGAGCGGCGGGTATGCCCATCGCTCGGGCGACTTCCCGCCGCCGTTCTGCGTGTCCCCGATCACCGCGAACCGGAATGGACCTGGAGTCGCGGGCGCCGTCGTGAACTCGTGGAACGCGCCATCCTTGGAGAAATCGAGGACCCGGTAGGAATAGGCCGTGCCGGGTTCCAGCTTGTCGAGCAGGACGTGGTGGGCGTGGCCCGGGCTACCCGCCACGATGCCCAGCGCGCCGCCGCGAGGGCCATGTTCGACACGCGAGCCGGTCATGTCCCTCGTAAACCAGTTGACGACGACCGATGTCCTGGGATCCCCGCGGAAGCTGAGCCACGGGCCTTCGTCGAAGGCATGCGCGAACGAAGCACTCGGCACGACGTTGAAAATGCGCCGATAAAGCCACATCCATATTAAACCAGAAATAAGACTCGCACCACCCGCGCTCGCAGTGATCGCTATCGGCCAAGCAAGCCACATGCCCGACAACCACGATGGGATGAGAAGCAAACTCGTCACGCCAAGGCACAAGAGAGCGATGAGACTCCACAAGGCGACGGCGACTGCGGAGGAGCGGTGACCGAGGATGCGCGCCCGTCTCACCCCCAAGATGTCCCTTGCGGCGACTTCAAGGCCGTGACATCAACGATCCTCGTGAGCTTGACGATTTCGAGATCCATAATGGCCGTATCAAACGATTTCCAGTCCATGCTGCTACCGAAGCCGTGCGCCGCGAGGAACTTGGGTGAAATGGATTCTCTCAAGGCAACAGCCGTCAGGGCGTTTACCGCTGCATTCTTTTCTGCCGGGTCGGTAACCTTGACGAGCGTGCCACTGAGCGTGACGACCCGGTAATCGCTTAAGTCCGGAATGTTCCGCTCGATCTCCACGCAGACGTTCGGGTCCTCCATCAAGTACTGCATTTTTCGACCGTACGCGGCGAAATGGAAGTAGAGGCTATCGTTGAGGTATGCATACTGGAACGGGGCGATGTACGGGTGCTCGTCGCCCTTGAACGCTATGCGGCACAGGTAACCCGTCATCACGAGCGTCTTGATCTCCTTTGGGGTCATAGATTCGAGTTTGAATGGCATAGTGAATGCACGTTTATCGGGGATGGGATATGTTAGGGGTTGGCACGGCTCTGCCCGCGCAGCCGAGCAAGTGGCGATTCTTGTCGACATAGAGGGCGACCATTGCCCTGCGCGCGGCGCCGAGGTACTTGCGCGGGTCGTAGTCGGCCGGGTGCGCGTCGAGATAGGCGCGCACCGCGCCCGTCATGGCGATTTGCGAGTCCGTGTGGATGTTGACCTTGCAAACGTTGATGGCGATGGCTTTCCGAACCTGGTCATCGGGGATGCCAACCGCCCGGGGTAAAGAACCGCCGTGCGCGTTCACCGCGGTGACGTGCTCCTGCGGGATCCCGGACGCGCCGTGCAAGACGACGGGCAGCCCGGGCAGGCGTTGCTTGATCCGCTCGAGGATGTCGAAGCGCAATGGCGGGGGGATCTCGCCGGGCTTCACGATGTTCTTGAAGGCGCCGTGCACGGTGCCGATCGAGACCGCGAGCGAGTCGACGCCGGTCGCCGCGACGAATCTTTCCGCCTCCTCGGGTATGGTGTACCGCTCGACCATCGGGCCCGAGGCTATCTCCCGGCCGGCGATGCCCCCGAGCTCGCCCTCGACCGTCACGCCGCGATCGTGCGCGTAGGCCACGACCTCGCTGGTGATTGCCACGTTCTCCGCGTACGGGAGCTGGGACCCGTCGATCATGACCGAAGAGTACCCGCCATCGATGCACGCCTTGCACTGCTCGAACGAAACCCCGTGATCGAGGTGGAAGGCGATGTCGATCTGGCCGGCAGCCATCTCGACCGCGCCACGAACGAGCCCGAGCACGATGGCCGGGTGCATTTCCTCGGCAGGAGGGGGGAAATGCTGCAGCAGCACGGGGCTCTTGGTCTCGACGCACGCCTGGATGATGGCCATGACTTGTTCCAAGGTCTTGAAATTGTAACCTGGAACGGCATAGTGCCCCGCCAAGGCACGCGTGTACATCTCTCGGGTGTTCGCCAGCCCGAGTTCCTCATATGAAATCATTTCGATCTAGCCCCGTGAAGGAAGTTGTCTCAGAACTCCATTACCAATATGATATCACATCACGTCTATTAGCATTTAGGGCACGACGTGCATCATGCTCGCGTGCGAAGTTTTTGAAATTTATAAAAACACGCGGATGGGCATGTAGGCGTTCACGGGCGGGCCGCCCCCGTGCCGTCGTAGAGGTCGGCGAAGTCCTCGCGGGCCTGCGCGCGGGCCGTGACCGGCTCGATGCCGCGGGCGACCCCGTCCCCATCGAGAGCCTCGAGCAGCACCGACCGCCAGAACGTGCGGTGCGGTGCGTTCGGTGCGTTCGAAATCGCCTTGATGGAGAAGATCGGAGGAGATTGGATTCCAATAGATGAAACAAGACGGGATGGATATTTTGAGGCTTCGGCCATTTATCCGAATGATCCTCTAAATGGATGAGTAACTTTCTTTGTTAACGACCGATTAGCTCCTTCGTTGACAGCTGGCCAGTTGTTCGGGTTCGATGATGACGGAACGGAGGTTATTTTTAGCTATCCCCTTGATACACCAGTATTATC